>JBMNRA010000003.1:0-68328 GCA_050944415.1 Ruminococcus sp. | reverse complement strand
TGCTAATTGTCAATATCCACAAAAATTTCCGGAATATTTAGATAATTTACACAGACTGGGAATTGTTGAGGTGTATTTTGACCGATTCTTAACGGATGAAAAGTACTATGAAAAATTGAAACTTCATCCACAATTTCCTCGCGTAGAAGGGAATAGAAATAACAATATTGTGGAAAAGAAAAGTATGTATGAATTAAGCGAATTTGGAAAAAAATTTTGCAAAGTTTGTATATCGTGAAAAAGGTGTTTTGTTGCTGCAAAGATGGCAACATTTTGGCAACGGAAAATCAGTAAACCAAAATAACTGATGTAATTGAAGTAAATACCGGCGTAAATTTATACAAAGCTTAAACAAATATAGTTAACGATATCAACGGACACGCCGAGTTCGAATAAAAAAAATTATCCTAGATTGTTTTATATGGCAGGTGATCTTTGTGATTGCCTGTCATATTTCAAATTGTATGGAATATCATTTTTTCTTGCCATGAGAAGGTACATAATACTGAAAAAGATGAGAGCTCCGGTAAACAAATTTAGAAGAGAGATGTAAAAGTATAAATGGAATGTGTATCATTATTGCAGTGCAGATATTTTGGGTATCCATATAGCAATTCCCTGTTCCTTTTCTGTGGGAGACGCTGTGACCGGATTAAAGCGCTGCATTTTGAAAAAGATGGATTCTGCCTTTTGTATAAACGGTTAGATAACGGGCGCTTTCAATGGCCCAGGAATCCGTCAGAAGTAAGAAACCTCACCCGGCAGGAATACCGTTGGCTTTTAGAAGGACTATCCATCGATCAGCCCAAAGCAATCCGTCCTTCGAAAAAGAAGGATTTCTAAGCTTTGTGCAAAAGGGAGAAAATTTTCCCTGCCCGCACAGGTCTGGTGAAACCTCATCAGAGACTTATCCTCATGATAGAAGAGGTATTGTCGCAATTGGTGGATAACCCTCTTCATTTTTCATGTATCGTTGTCTGTTTGTGGAAAACAGAATGTTTTCTATAAAATATACCTTGCGGAAGCCATGTATTTTCCACATTCCTGTTTCGTCAAAATGACGATAGCTGTACGACAGGTAATTCGCTTTTCTGCAGGTTTTCCGGTATAATAGGAGCCAGCGAATAGAAAGGTGGTTCTCCCTATGCCGCAGTTAGAAATGGAAACGCTCATACAGCTTCAAAAAGAGACAATTGAATCCCTTCGTCAGCTGGTAGACAGCCAGCGACTTACGATCGAGCAGATGGCCAAAAGCCATGAGGAGCAGACCGCACAGCTGAACCAGACGATCGCAAATCTCAATGAAACGGTCGAATATCTGAAGAAAAAGCTGTTCGCATCTTCCAGTGAAAAAACAAAAAAGGATACATTTCCCGGACAGATGGATCTGTTCAATGAGGCAGAAGCCACTGCGGATCCTTCTGTCCCGGAACCGACTCTGGAAGAGGCTGTTGGTGGTTATAATCGTAAGGCAAAGAAACCAAAGGCTGCCAGGGAAAAGATCCTTGCAGGGCTGCCAGTGATCGAAGTTCCCTGTACGGTAGCGGATGAGGACAGAAACTGTCCCTACTGCAATACTCCGATGGAAGTCATCGGGAAAAAGGTTGTCCGTGAAGAACTGCGGATCATCCCTGCAAAAGTGGAACGGATCCAGTATGTCCAGGAAGTTCTTGGCTGTCCGGAATGTAAAAAAGACGGAGCTTCCGTTATCGTTGGGGCTGAAACACCAAGCCCCCTGCTCAAGCACAGCCTCGCGTCTCCGTCCACGGTTGCTTACGTGATGTACCAGAAATATGTGAACAGCGTCCCGCTTTACCGCCAGGAGGCAGACTGGAAACAGCTGGGAGTGAAGCTTTCCAGGGCGACGCTGGCTAACTGGGTCATCAAATGCGGCATGGATTATATGGAGCCGGTGTATGAACAGCTTCATCAGCATCTGCTGGAGAGGGACATTATCCATGCAGATGAAACACCCTGTCAGGTACTGAAGGAGGAAGGAAAAACGGCACAGTCCAAGTCCTATATGTGGCTGTATGGATCTGGAAACGATGGACTGCCGCCGATCCGTCTGTATGATTACCAGCCCGGCCGGGGCGGATATCATGCGGAAGAATTCCTGAAAGGGTTTTCAGGATACCTTACCTGCGATGGTTTTGGCGGTTATAATAAGCTGAAGGATGTCATCCGCTGCGGCTGCCTTGCCCACATGAGGCGGTACTGGCATGAGGCACTTCCCGGGAAATCGAAGAAATCCCCGGATAAGACTCCGGCAGAGATCGGTTTTGATTACTGCAGCCAGTTATTCGAACTGGAAAAGGAGTATGCGGATCTGGATGCCGATACCCGGAAAGACAAGCGTCTTGAGACGGAGCCTGCCATATGGGAGGCTTACTGGTCATGGCTTGAAACAGTGAACCCAGCTGGTGGAAGCCGTCTGGCCAAAGCGGTGACCTATGCGAAAAACCAGAAGCCACATATGGAGAACTACCTGTTGGATGGGCGGTGCTCCATATCGAACAATATCGCAGAAAATATCGCCCGCCCCTATGCGGTAGGGCGGAAAAACTTCCTGTTCCATGATACTGTAAAGGGCGCCCGGGCCAGTTCCATCATTTACAGTTTGGTGGGAACTGCAAAACTCAACAATCTGAACATCTACGCATATCTGGAGACCGTACTGCTCTATATGCCGGACTACAAAAACGAGCCCGAAGGTATAGAAGAGCTGATGCCATGGTCTGACATGATACAGCAGAGATGCCGGATTAAATCAAAAAGTTGAAGTTGGAGTATTTTACTTCAACTATAACTGAATACCCTGTGAAAAGATAGCCATTATTTTATTGAGCGCTTACGGTATAAAATGCAAGTATATGGCTTTTCTGATATTGCAAAATTAAATGATTATCAAATAAGTATTTCTGGCGATTTCGGAATTCCGGCATGAAGCTGGATTTCCGGTTCAAACTCGTTTCGAAAGATGATCACTTGGGAAAAGGAGTATAGATATCAATATGAAAATTGAATACTCAGATATTGTATTGATTAATGCCGAATTGAATAAAGAAAATACCCGTTATCATGTGAAATACAAAGATGATAATACGGCCTGTATTGAAGCGCCGGGGGAGTGCTGCATTACAGAGGAACGGAAAGGGCGGACGCTGAAATGCATCCGAGAATATTATAAGCAGAAGCACATATCTGCGCAGTTTTCAGATGATGGGCTGTATTATACCTGTGTACCGCTGGAATAAGCATTTTTTTGCAGACAACTATTAAAACAATTTATCCAAAGAATTACCCGGCGGAAGTGGTGAAGTTCTTCTGCCGCTATCATGGGAAAGAACACATTTTGGAGGGGAGCGCAGCTGGAAATATGGGAGTATTAGCAGAGGACAATGTTGTTGTTGGAACAGGCTGTTAAGACAGCAACGTGAAGATGGCTGGCGGGCATTTCGTATCGAGGGAGTGCTGGATTTTTCCTTGACCGGAATACTTTCCGGGATTTCCAGTCTGCTGGCCGGGGAGAAAATAGGGATATTTGCGGTTTCTACTTTTAACACAGACTACATTTTTGTGAAAAAAGAAAAAGAGATGGAAGCATTGCGGATATTGGAAAAAGCCGGTTATGACATACGTTCTCTTTAAACATGAATCTCCGTTAATTTTTTTGAAAAATACTTAACAGAGATTCAGTTGTTGCTTTTGCATCCGTCTGTTATCCTTGTATTAGCAGAGGCCAATGCAAAATTATACAAGGAGATGATTTCATGTCATTAGGGCAAGTGATTAGAAAAT
Organism: Ruminococcus sp.; assembly: GCA_050944415.1. Lineage (GTDB taxonomy): Bacteria > Bacillota > Clostridia > Lachnospirales > Lachnospiraceae > Ruminococcus_G. Next base: position 64,527 of record JBMNRA010000003.1, on the reverse strand, counting down.
ATAGAAAAATCAGAAATCTGACACAGGAAGAAATGGCGAAGCGGCTTGGAGTTACAGCTCCGGCGGTCAATAAATGGGAAAATGAAAATTCGTTCCCGGATATTATGCTTCTGGCGCCTATTGCCAGACTGCTTAATATTTCATTGGATACCCTGTTGTCCTTTCGGGAAGATTTGACAGCGGAAGAGATTAATGAGATTGTACGTGAAGTCAGTCAGCGGCTGAAAGAAAGACCATATGACGAGGCTTTTTCCTGGGCCAGAAAAAAGCTGGAGCAGTATCCGAACTGTGAGCCGTTGATTTTAAATATTGCAGTCTGCCTTGATGCCCTGCGTATTGTGCAGGATGATACGGATAAAGCGGAATATGATGATTATTTAAGCTCTTTGTATATGCGGCTGTTGGACAGCCGGGATGAGGCAGTTCGAACCAGAGCGGCAGATGCGTTGGTTGGATTTTACATACGAAAGAAACAATATGAGGAAGCAGAAAAGTATCTGGAGTATTTCTCAATACAAAATCCGGAAAGAAAAAGAAAGCAGGCTCAGATTTATGCTGAGACCGGGCGGATACAGGAAGCATATAAGGCCTATGAAGAACTTTTATTCGCGGACTTTCAAAGAGTAAACGCGGAATTCCACGGTATTTATCTTCTGGCCCTTCGGGAAGAGAACAGGAAAAAAGCCCGCCGGATGGCGGAAAAACAGGCGGAACTGGCCAAATGTTTTGAGATGGGGAAGTATTATGAGGTTTCCAGCGGACTGGAAATCGCAGTGCTGGAAAAAAACGCGGATGAAGCCGTTGACATTATGGAAAGGATGCTCTCATCTGTGGAGGATATTGGAAATTTCAGAAACGCCTCCCTTTATGAACATATGGACTTTAAAGAGGTGAAAAAGGAATTTCTGGCAGAGTTGAGAGAGAATCTGCTGAAATGTTTTCGGGACGAAGAAAGCTGCGGATTCTTAAAGGATAATAAACGGTGGCAGGAGCTGGTAACCAGATCATAGGATATCCTGAAAATTTTAAAACATTCAACCAGTAATTGAATGACATGAATATGATTCTGTGTTACCATAGTTTATGAAAAGTAAATGCTCTGTAAGTGATGAAGCATCGTGGAAAACTGGATTTGCAAGGGAAGGGATTGGTATGAGAAATTTCAAGTATCCGGTGCTGGACGCGAAGCGGACCGGAAGAAAAATAAAGGAAGCGTGCAGACAGAAAAATCTGTCTGTCCGGGAGATTCAGGAATCGCTCGGACTGGGATCATTTCAGGCTGTATACCGCTGGTTCAGTGGTCAGACCCTTCCTTCCCTGGACAATATGTATGCACTCAGCCAGCTCCTGCAGAAACCCATGGAATCGCTGCTGGTGTCGGAAAAAGAACCGGCTTCCGCCGATATCCGGCCCCTTCCGTCCGGCGGGAAAATAGAAGAAAGACTGACACATTATTGGAAATACCTGATTTCCAAGGCTGCGTAAAAGTGGATGTATTTTTTTATTGATTTTGAGAATACAGGCAGCAGCGGATTAAAAGGGGCGGAATATCTTACTGAAGAGGACAGAATATGTGTTTTTTTCAGCCAGTGCTGCGGAAAAATAGAGCGGGGACTTCTCCGGCAGATTATCGAATCCCGGTGTGAAGTAGACGGTGTAAAACTTGCCAGAAACGGAAAAAATGCGCTGGACTTTTACATTGCATCCAGGGTGGGAGAAGTGTTTGGCACGGGGTATGAGGGCAGAATTGCGATTGTCAGTAAGGATAAGGGATTTAAGGCTGTCCAGGATTACTGGAAACAGTCGGACAGATGCAGACAGAATATTGTTTTAAACACAACGATAGAACAATGTATTGCTTCGGCAAATGAGAATAATGAGAGGACCAGGAAGATTCAGGAAGATATCAAAACAGTAACCCTGGAGCAGATGGTGGAGGAGGCTGGAAAAAGAAATGCGCTCTGCCGCCGGATCAGAGATAAAATTACGGATTCTGTCAGTGAGAAAGATGTGGTGGCCGTGATGAAAATACTGGAGATGAAAAAAAGCAAGAAAGAGCAGTATATATCCTGCCTGAAATCTTTTGGAAGAGAAAATGGAAGGCGGATATACCGTATTATAAGAGAAATATGAAGCAGGGAGGATGAGAAAGATATGGAATACAGACGTTTTGACAACACGGTCGTCCTGAGACTGGATCCGGATGAGGAGATATGCGAAAAACTGATGGAAGTTGCCGCCCGGGAAAAAATCAGACTGGCATCTGTAAGCGGACTGGGGGCAGTAAAAGAGCTTACCACAGGAGTATTTGATACGGTGACGAAGGAATACCACGCCAATCAGTTTCAGGGGGCATTTGAGATTGTTTCCCTGACCGGAACGATCACACAGAAGGACGGAGAGGTGTATCTGCATGCTCATTTAAGCGCGGGGGATGCGGAGGGAAATGTATTTGGCGGTCATCTGAACCGTGCGGTTGTCAGCGCCACAGCGGAAATTATTCTTCAGGTGCTTCCGGGGAATGTAAACAGAAAATTCAGTGAAAAGATCGGATTGAATTTGTTCGAATTTTAGAGGAGGAAGGGCAATATGCGCATAACCGACGGGAAAATCGACGGCGGCAGGCCCTTTGACTGGGGAAGGATATCTCTGGATTATGCGAAATTCAGAGATATCTATCCGCAGGAATTTTACCGGAAAATTATTGACCGGGGTTTATGTACGGATGGCCAGAAGGTGCTGGATTTGGGAACCGGTACAGGGGTTCTTCCCAGGAATATGCACCGGTTTGGAGCGAAATGGACGGGAACGGATATCTCGGAAAACCAGATTGAACAGGCCAGGATATTGTCGGAAGGGATGGATATTGATTATTATGTGACTTCCTCGGAAGATATGAACTTTCCGGATCAGTCATTTGATGTCATTACCGCCTGCCAGTGTTTCTGGTATTTTAATCATCAGCAGCTGATGCCGAAGGTTTATCGGATGTTAAGGCCGGGCGGCAGTCTTCTGGTTTTATATATGGCATGGCTGCCATATGAGGATAAAATTGCGGGGGCCAGCGAAGCACTTGTATTGAAATATAATCCGAAATGGAGCGGCGCGGGAGAAAAAATTCATCCGATAGAGATACCGGATTGCTATAAAGAAAAATTTGACTGTGTCTATCACGAAGAATACCCGTTAAAAGTGTCTTTTGATCGGGAAAGCTGGCACGGGAGAATGAAGGCATGCCGGGGAACCGGCGCCTCTTTGAGCGAAGAGGAAATCCATCGTTGGGAGAGCGAACACAGAAAACTTCTTTCCAAAATTGCGCCGGAGCAATTTGATATTCTGCATTATGGGGCAATTGCACAGCTGAAGAGGCGGGAAATTACGGATCATGGAGGAACAAATGATGCGCGTGACAGATAAGCTTACAAGACCATTGACAGAAGTGAAGTATTTGAATGCGGATAATGTTGACCGATATCGGAGCATTATGCGCATTTTTTTGAAAATTACGAGAAACTGCGGTACTGGATGTATCAGGAAGAGGTATATGCTGAAATGACGGCGGATCCTTATTTTGCTGATTATCGGCTGGAGCAGTGTCAGCAGGATCTTGCCATGCTGACAGAGTGGAAGAATCTGAATACCATCCAGGATACGCGCAAGGTCGCGTCCATTGAAGAATTTAAGAATAAGAAATTCCGGTATCAGAGGTCGGAATACAGCGTGGAGATTGAACGTCTTGTGCTTCGCCTGGAGAATCTGTTTGTGGAGGGAGCTTCTCTGGAACCCACATTGCTGGAGCGGATACGCACAAACGTGGAGAAGTTTTCCGGGATGGACGGACAGGATGCGGGTACGGTTTATACTTGGTGGAACGATCTGAACAATGATTTTATCCGCCTGAATCAGAAGCAATGGCAGGAGATGATCCGCAAGGCTCAGAAAGAAGTTTTGCCAGGAACGTTGGCTATGCAGTGGCTGGAGGAAATCCAGAGACCGGAGGGAGGAAAGGAACCGGAGGAAATCTGGGAGATGCTTCTTATGGGTGTCCGGATTTTGCAGGAACTGCCGGCTAAGGCACAGTATCTGGCTGTATTTGCCGCTCAGGTTACCGGCAATCCCCATGCTTTTGACGACGGAACCAGGGGCGGCAGATATCTTGAACAGATGATCAGATGGTATCTGAAGAAGCAGGGGGGAATGAGGAAATTGAAAACGAATCCTCTGTCAAAGTGTTTCCGCTGTTGGAAAAACAGAGACTTTTCTGGAAAGCAGGAATATTGAAAGACGATGTTTCCAATTATGCGCTGGCTGCCGGAATCCGGGCACGGAAGAAAGACGGCCGTTTCCATGAGGGTATGGATGGCTTTTTCGCCGAGGGACAGCCGGTTCAGATTCCACTGTCAGTAATTGCCGGCTGGGAATCTCTGGAATGCCTGGAAAACAGGATATTTATTGTGGAAAATCCATCGGTATATGCCATGCTTTGTGGACAATGGAAGGCTTTTGTGCATGAACGGGCAGCCGCGGCTGAGTTCCCTTTTGATTCTGGATCTTCTGACAAAAGGAGGAACCAAAGTCTGGTATGCCGGAGACTTTGATCCAGAAGGGCTTTTGATTGCCCAGAAACTGAAACAGTACTACCAGGGGGAATTTCATTACTGGCATATGACGGCGGCAGATTATGAAAAAAGCAGATCACGGGAAATGATTTCCCCGAGACGGCTGAAGATGTTGGATAAAATATGGGATGAACAGCTGACGGAAACGGCGGAAGCTGTCAAAACAGAAAAAACAGCGGGATATCAGGAAAATATATGGAGCGTGTATCTGAAAAACTGACAGATTGAAAAAAATGTTCGGTAACATACAGGCGGTATAAATTATCCATTGTTATTGCCCTTCTTTTTCCATAAAATATAAGAAAACAAAGTGTTTGTTAATGTATTTTATGTGCGGAAAGAAGGGATTTTTATGATCAAAAGAATCAATGATTTTCTGGCGGGGCTGCCGATGACAATTGTGGCGGGAATTTTCCTGCTGATGGATCTGGTTCCTCATCTTGCAGGGGAATTTTTTCCTTTTGATCCTGCGTGGGTGACAGTGCTCATCAGCGGCATTCCGCTTTTGTATCTGGCGGTCTGGAGACTTATTTACAATTCCGGCATTAGAAAAATATCCTCTGCCCTCTTAATTTGTATTGCCATGTTTGCTGCCATCGCGATAGACGATCTGTTCGCGGCGGGTGAGGTGGTATTTATTATGGCGGTGGGAGCTATTCTGGAGGAAATGACCACCAACCGGGCAAAAAGAGGATTAAAAAAGCTGATCGATCTGGTTCCTGTACAGGGGCGGCGTATCAGGGAAGGACATGAGGAGATGATTTCGGCTGAAGAAATAGGCAGAGGAGATGTGCTGAGAATTCTGCCGGGTGAGACGATTCCAGTAGACGGAACTATCCGGACAGGTGAAACGGCAGTGGATCAGTCTGTCATGACCGGCGAATCCCTTCCGGTGGACAAAAGCGCAGGAGACGAGGTTTTCTGTGGAACGCTCAATTGTTTCGGAGCCATAGATATTATCGCCACGGGGGTGGGAGCGGACAGTTCTCTGCAAAAACTGATCCGTTTGATGGAAGAAGCAGAGGACAGGCGGGCGCCCATGCAGCGGATTGCGGATACGTGTGCCAGCTGGCTGGTGCCGGCGGCGCTTCTGATTGCGGTGGGAGCATATGTTTTTACGGGAAATGTCATCACTGCGGTAACGGTATTGGTGGTATTCTGTCCCTGTGCCCTTGTGCTGGCTACCCCGACTGCCATAATGGCAGCTGTGGGTCAGGCTGCCAGATACGGGGTTATCGTGAAGTCAGGAGAAGCACTGGAAAAAATGGGCAGTGTGGATACCATAGCTTTTGATAAGACGGGGACTCTTACCCGCGGACAGCTGGAGGTCTGTGATATTATTCCGTTAAAGGGATCCCTTACGGAAAGGGAGCTGCTTTTTCTGGCCGCGTCAGCCGAGAGAAAAAGCGAACATCCGCTGGGAAAAGCTATTGTCGCTGATGCCGCAGAAAAAAAGATTGAGCTGAAAGAAGCGGAGAATTTTAAGATGAAGGCAGGGAAAGGTATCTGTGCCGAAGTAGAAGGAAGAAAGCTGTTGTGCGGCAGTGAAAAATTCCTGGAAGATATGAATGTGCCGTTGGAAAAGCCTGCTCATTCCCTTCTGGAAGAGCTGCGTTCCCAGGGCAAAGCCTTCATTCTTGTGGCGGAACAGAATATCTGTATCGGAATGATCGGCCTTTCCGATATACTTCGTCCGGAAGCGAAAGAAATGACAGAGCATCTTTCCGGTATGGGTGCCCAGGCTGTTCTGCTTACCGGTGATAACGAAAAAACGGCGGAGTATTTTGCTCGAAAAGCAGGAATTGGAGAAGTATATGCCCGTCTTTTGCCGGAAGAAAAGGTACAGAAAATTGAAAAGCTTAGAAAATCCGGACGAAGGGTCTGCATGATAGGGGACGGGATAAACGATGCGCCTGCTCTGAAAGCGGCAGATGTGGGAGTCGCAATGGGCAGCATGGGCAGCGATATTGCCGTGGAAGCAGCAGATATTGCGCTGATGAGTGATGACTTATCCAGAATCCCCTATCTGAAACGGCTGTCCGATGTCACTGTACAGACTATTAAAGGCAGTATTGCTCTTTCCATGTGTATAAATCTTGTGGCGATTATTCTTTCTGTGGCGGGATTTTTAAATCCCACCACAGGCGCGCTGGTACATAATGCCGGTTCCTGCCTTGTTGTACTGATGGCAGCCCTTCTGTATGACCGGAAATTGATAGAAACGAGTTAAAAACCGGTTTATATATTGTGTTTTTTGCGGTAAGTAAAGGATGACGGATGATTCCTTCCGAATAATACATAGATCACGATAGACAATATATTGAATACGGCCATTATTACAAACATCTGATGATAGCCGAAAGAAGAAATCAGCACACCGGCAATTCCGCCGCCGATACCGATACCAATGTCGTATGCACAGAGAAAGGTGGAGTTGGCGCTTCCTCTTCTTTCAGGCGGAGCAATGGCAACCGCCATGGACTGAAGCGCCGGTTCCAGTCCGCCAAATCCAAATCCGGCCAGTACCGCAGAGAACAGATAAGTGGCTATATTGGGGAATAATCCCATCAGGAGAAAAGCGAGCATCATCGCGGCATTGCAGGTATAGGCGAAAATGCTTTCGCCATGACGGTCCGTTATTTTTCCGGCTAAAAGTCTGGTCAGCAAAAGAGCAACAGCCATAATCGCGAAAAAGATACCTCCGCTTGGAAGGTTCTGTTCAGCCGCGAATTTAGCCGTAAAGTTTTCCAATGCGCCGTAGGTCAGCATGAATACCAGTGCGGTTACGGATGCGGGAAGAGCGTCCTTATCAATCAGGCCTTTCAGATTCAGCGGTTTTTTCTGAACTTCGACTTTGGGCGCCTTTAACATGAAAAAGAGGATCAATGCGATTACGATGGAAATTGTCGCAAATACAAATAAAGTTGTGAACCCCATGTGATCCATAAGCGCCAGACCAAGCGCCGGAGCTACGGCTGTTGCCAGAGCCGTTGCCAGTCCGAACATTCCCATACCTTCGGCAAACCGGGGTTTCGGAATGATATCGGTAGCGATGGTTGATGTGGAAGTGTTGGAAAATGCCAGGGATGCGCCGTGTATCATACGGCATACGAATGCCAGATAGATGGTTGCAAATACCAGATAACCTATGGGCATCAGCGCCATGCCGCACAATCCGATAATCAGGATTACCTTTCTCTTGCCGTTATCCAGCATCCAGCCGATAAATGGCCGGAACACGACGGCAATAATGGAGAACAAAGCGGCGGCAATTCCGGCCACTGCTTCAGAACCGCCCAGATATTCAATATAAAATGGAAATGTGGAGAGAATCATCAGATGATTGATAAAAACCAGAAAATTAATCACAATAATTAAGATGAAGTTCCTGTTCCACAGCTTAATGTGTTGATCCTGCATACAATTTTCCTCCTCAGATTTTATAATTTGTGCAATAAAAAAAGCAGCTTCTTTGCAATCCGCAATTGGATTTACGCAAATAAAGCTACTCATTGCGGAATTATTATAGCACATTTTTTCCTTTAAAAAAAAGAAAAATTTTTCTTTTTTTAAATCTTGGCAGCTGTTCAGTTATGAGACGATATGATAAAATCAGAGAAGATAAAGGAAGCGGAAAGGGGAAATTCATATGAAATCACTGGTTGCAGATATCCATATGCATACCCTGGTCAGCGGACATGCATACGGAACAATACGAGAAATGGTACAGGCAGCGAGGGAGAAGAATTTAAAGATGATAGGGATCAGTGAACACGGGCCGGGAACACCCGGAACAACAGACCCCTTTTACTTTGTGAATCTGCAGGTGATTCCCCGTCAGATTGATGGTGTTGAAGTTATTCACGGATGCGAAATTAATGTACTGAACGGAGGAAGACTGTCTTTGGATCAGAAGTATATTGACCATCTGGACTATGCCATCGTAGGGATTCACAAAGAATGCTATGAGGATGAAGGAAAAGAAAAAAACACACGAAATATCATAGAATGTATGAAAAACGAAAAAGTTCACTTTGTTTCCCATCCGGATGATGATCATCATCCGCTGGATTATGAGATGCTGGTGAAGGCTGCAAAACAGTACAAAGTGGCTTTGGAGGTAAATAACAGTTCACTGGTAAAGAAAAACAGACGCCTGAACTGTTATGAAAATTACCGGACAATGCTTTCTCTATGTCAGAAATACCGGACTGCAGTGATCGTAAGCTCGGATGCTCATGATCCTTCCTGGGTAGGTGAGTTTACATTGGCTTGCCAGCTTCTGGAGCAGGTGGGATTTGATGAGGATCTGGTATTAAATAATGGTGTGGAAAAAATTAAAAAATTTATCAGAAGCTGACGTAAATCTTACTTGTATCTTTTTAGGTCATATGCTACCATTAAAAATGGAAAATATTAAATATGACAAAGGATGCAGTTCACTGATGAAGACAAATGGGACAGGGAAAAAAGTCGATTGTTGGAAATGAACTATCTGAATGTAAAGAGACATACAGATAGCCTTCCATCAGTCGGCTTTTTTATTTGAAAAAGCAGACAGAAGAAAAGGGGAGAAAAAATGGAGGAAATATTGTACCGCATATTGATCTGCTTTCTGGCTGGCGTTGGCGCCGGACTGGGGACGGGATTTGCCGGTATGAGTGCGGCGGCGGTTATCAGTCCCATGCTGATTACCTTTCTGGGAGTACCGGCTTATGACGCTATTGGAATTGCGCTTGCCAGTGATGTTCTGGCCAGTGCCGTCAGTGCCCGCACTTATGCAAAAAATAAGAGTATAGATATCAAAAACGGATTGGTTATGATGATCGGGGTGCTGGTTATGACTATGGCAGGAAGCTGGGTTTCTACTTTTGTGGAAAACAGTACTCTGGGCGGATTTTCAGTTGTCATGACGCTGCTGCTGGGACTTAAGTTTCTGATTTTTCCTGTGAATTCTACCCGTCATACCATAGCCGGTGATAAACGTTGGATACAGACGGTTAAAAGCCTGGTCTGCGGAGGGGTGATCGGTTCTATCTGCGGATTTTTCGGAGCCGGCGGCGGCATGATGATGCTTTTGATTTTGACGATGGTTCTGGGATATGAGCTGAAAACGGCAGTGGGAACCAGTGTGTTCATTATGACTTTTTCCGCACTTACAGGCGCGGTCAGCCATTTCCTTTTGAGTGAGCCGCCCCAGATGGATCTGCTGATCTGGTGCGTTATCTTTACTTTAATCTGGGCACAGATTGCGGCTAAGATTGCTGCGAAAGCTTCCGTCAAAACATTAAATCGTATTGTGGGTGTGATTCTGACAGTGCTTGGCGTTATACTGGTAGTTATTACCTATGCATAAAAACTCAAAATGGGGGAAACGAAAGATGAAACTGAAAAAACATAAGAAAAAGCTGATTGCTGCGGCTATCATTATTCTGGTTTTGGCGGTTGCCGTCCCTGCCGTGATAATAGGCGTGGCGAAAATGTTTACCGCGCAGGAAACCGCAGTGCGTACTGACTGGGCAATGGAAGCGGGGGAGACGGTAGATCAGAATGATGAGTGGCAAGTGGAATATGCCCAGGCTGAGCTTGGAGATGGATTGCGTGCGCTTCAGCTGGTACCTATGGATATCGAAGAAGAAGGGTTCACTTACTATGATGTGGAAGTGCAGGAGAGGCTGGAAGGGGCGCTGGAAAGTCTGAAAGAAGATGAAATGGACTGGACGCCTACGACTCCCCTGGCGATTTTAAATCCTTACGGGACGGGAAGCAATGGGTTGTATATGTATTTTGAGACGGGCAGAAGGACGCAGGTTACCTATACGATTCATGTGGAAGATGAGGATATTCCGGACTATACTGCGACTGCCATGGATGAAAGCGGTGCAGATTATACGAAAATCCATGAGTTTCAGATTATCGGTCTGGTACCTGGTATGACGAATGAGGTAACCATGGAGCTTACCGGATCCTGGGGAAATGTGCGTCAGACGGTAAGCTTTACGGTGGATATGCCCCAGCCTCAGTCAGAATATGAAGTCAGACTGGAGACTACAGAAGGAGAATCGGATGCTGAATTATCGGAAGGTTTGTATGCCATGATGAGAGTTAATGGTTATCTGGGATATGGATTCTTTTTCGATAACAGTGGAATTATGCGTTACGAGATGGTACTGGAAGGCTATGGCATGGACCGTCTGCTTTTTTATGACGATGATATTATAACCTGTGTGTCGGCGGGAAAGCTGGCGAGAATAAACAGCCTGGGTCAGGTAGTACAGGTGTATGAACTGAATGGATATACTATGCATCATGACATTGGTTTTGGACAGGATGGAGAACTGTTGGTGCTGGCTGAAGAAAATGGTGGAGAGACGGTGGAAGATCTGGTGCTGTCAGTGGATATTGAAAGTGGTGAGGTGACAGAACTGATTGATTTTACAGAACCATTTTCCGGATATTTTGATATGACCCGGCCGATCACTGCGACAGATCCTCTGTTCTGGCAGGCGGGAGAGTGGGACTGGATCCACCTGAACAGCCTGCAATATATGGCTGAGGATGACAGTCTGATTGTTTCGTCAAGAGAAACTTCAACTATTATTAAACTGAAAAATATTCACGGAAATTTGGAAATCGATTGGCTGGCCGGTGATAAGAGATTCTGGGAAGAGACTCCTTACGCTGAAAAAAGTCTGGAGCAGGACGGTGATTTCGTACCTCAGTATGGTCAGCACTGTGTGGAATATGTCAGAGCGGGCGAAGAAGAGGGCGTCTATTATCTGGCCATGTACAACAATAATTACTGGGCGCTTAGCAGTCGTGATTTTGAAATGGATGTGGAGGACAGTGTAGGAACTGATCTGTACGATGGCGGAGGAAGTTCCAGTCAGGTTTACGTATACAAAATCGATGAAAATGCAGGAACATTCAGTCTGGAGACATCTTTTGATGTTCCCTATTCCAGCATCGTATCTAATGGATCGCTTTATGGTGAAGAAGGACATTGGGTGGTCAACAGCGGCGTTGCAATGGTATTCGGAGAATATGATGCACAGGGCATTCTGATCCGGGAGTATGCATACGAGTGTACCATGCAGAACTACCGTACAATCAAGTACGATTTTACCGGTTTCTGGTTTATGTAAAGAAAAACAGGAAAAGTGATATGAACAAGAATGATATTTATATGATTCAGGGGACAGATTATAAGCAGATGACGCTGGAACTTCTGGAAAAATGCCGGTTGGCGGAAGATATCGGTGACAGGGGCAGAAGAATTGGACTGAAACCCAATCTGGTGCTGGCGAAACCTGCTTCCAGCGGTGCTGTTACGCATTCGGAGCTGGTAGACGGTGTGCTCACCTATCTTAAAGGGGCCGGATTTTATAATATTGTTGTACTGGAAAGCTCCTGGGTGGGAGACCGTACTTCCCAGGCGGTGAAGGCAAGCGGGATTCTGGAAGTTTGTCATCGCCATCAGGTAGAATTCCTGGATCTTCAAAAAGATTCATCTATTGCCTGCACTGCGGAGAATATGGATATTGCAGTTTGCCGGAAAGCTCTGGAAATTGAATATCTGATTAATATGCCCGTGGTAAAGGGACATTGTCAGACTTTGGTGACCTGTGCTCTGAAAAACAGCAAGGGTTTGATTCCAGGGACGGAAAAAAGAAGATTTCATACAATGGGACTCCATGAACCTATCGCCAGACTGAATACCATTATCCGCCAGAACTTCATCCTGGCAGATAATATCTGCGGAGATCTGGATTTTGAAGAGGGAGGCAATCCAGTAGTCATGGATCGGATTCTGGCTTTTAAGGATCCGGTGCTGTGTGACAGTTTTGCAGCGGAAACGCTGGGATATCACCCGGAAGACATTGCATATATACGGCTTGCCGAACAAATGGGCGTGGGCAGTACTGACCTTTCAAAGGCCAATATTCATCAGCTTCGTGAAGGATATAAGAAAAAAGGACAGGCGGACAGAAAAAGCAAAGGAAGGGTTGGACAGTTGGCTGGATATGCGGCGCCAAAAGATGCCTGTTCTGCCTGTTACGGTTCCTTGATTTATGCGCTGGACCGTCTGGACCGGGAGAAAGGTCTGACAGGGCGAAAGGGGAAAATTGCCGTAGGTCAGGGATACCAGGGCCAAAAAGGGGAAATCGGTGTGGGCAGATGCACCGGATGTTTTGAAAAAAATCTGCCTGGCTGTCCGCCGAAAGCTGTGGATATTCTGAAGTTTTTAAAAGATGAGTGGAAAGACGAAAGGGGAACACAATGGAAACGGAAGTGAAAATATCAGATTTGCTGGATATAGCCACGTTGGCGAAAAAAAACTGCATTGACAGGGAAGATTCATTGAAAATTGCAGAAAAGGGTTTTGCCAATTATGTGACGGAAGTAGATATGAATGTCCAGAAATTTATAGAAAAAAGGTTAAAAGAGCTGGCGCCTTCCATTCAGTTTATGGGAGAAGAAAAAAATAATGATGACATTGATTTTACGAAACCGGTATGGATTCTGGATCCGGTGGATGGAACCTCCAATCTGATTCATGATCTTCGAAACAGTGTCATTTCTCTGGCTCTTTATTCCGGCAAAGAGCTGGTAATGGGAGTGGTCTGCCATCTGTTTGCGGATGAGATTTTCTATGCGGAGAAAGGAAAGGGAGCCTTTCTGAATGGAAAGCCTGTTCATGTAAGCAAGACGGATGATTTCTCACGAAGTCTGGTTTCCATCGGAACCAGTCCTTACGTTAAGGAACTGGCGGAGGACAATTTTGAAGCATTTAAAGTAATTTTTCAGAACTGTGAGGATATTCGCCGTTTGGGGTCGGCTGCTCTGGATCTGGCGTATGTGGCCGCGGGAAGGCTGGAAGCTTACCTGGAAAAAAGACTGAATCCCTGGGATTTTGCAGCCGGCGTTCTGCTGGTGCAGGAAGCGGGGGGCAGTGTGACAGACTACAGCGGCAGGCCTGTAGACGTAACCAGAGCGGGAGACATTTTCGCGGGAAACGGCATTATTGACAAAAGAATCAGAAGAGAACTGCTGCATTGGGAGTGAGTATATGGAGAAAGAATTTGGCAGGCTGGCGGTAATATTTCCGGGGGTGGGATACCATACGGATAAACCGCTGCTTTATTACGGGAAAAAACTGGCGAAGACAGAAGGTTTCCAGATAATGGATGTTTCTTACGGAGGATTTCCAGGGAATATCAAAGGATCCAGAACAAAGATGGAAGAGGCATTTTTCAGTGCAAGGGCACAGACGGAAGACATTCTGCAGAAGATTGATTTCAAAATTTATGAAAAAATCCTTTTTATTTCAAAAAGTATCGGAACAATTGTAGCGGCGGATTATGCCGGACATCATGAGATTGACGCGTATCAGATTTATTTTACGCCGCTGGAAGATACCTTTCGTTTTGCCCGAAAGGGCAGAGAGATTATGTTTCACGGAACCAGTGATCCCTGGGCGGAAACGGAAATGGTAAGAAACCGCTGCCATGATATGGATATACCGCTTTTTGAAACAGAAGGAGCCAACCATTCCCTGGAGACGGGAAATGTGATAAAGGATCTGAAAAACATGGAAACTGTCATGAAGCACTGCCAGGAGTATTTGCATTTAATATCATTATAGTCTTGACAAAGCGTTTCGGGATGGTATAATTTCATAAAACATATAATTCCTATTGAAATACTATGAATATGAAAGTGAGGATTACCATGGCTAAAATTTACAGAAGTATTGAAGAGTTGATTGGACATACACCGCTGGTAGAATTACAGAATCTGGAAAAAAGTGAAAAACTGGAAGCTACAATACTGGCAAAACTTGAGTATTTTAATCCGGCGGGGAGTATCAAAGACAGGATCGCCGCGGAGATGATTGCAGATGCTGAAAGCAGGGGACTGTTAAAAAAAGGATATACGATCATAGAACCTACTTCCGGAAATACGGGTATCGGACTTGCTGCTCTGGGTGCGGCAAAGGGATATCGGGTAATCTTTACTATGCCGGAAACCATGAGTGTGGAGCGGAGAAATATTTTAAAGGCCTACGGAGCAGAGGTAATATTGACAGATGGATCCAAAGGAATGCAGGGTGCCATTGACAAAGCAGCTATGCTGGCAGAGGAGACGGAAGGCAGCTATATTCCAGGACAGTTTGAGAATCCTGCCAATCCCAACGCTCACAGGAAAACCACAGGACCTGAGATCTGGGAAGATACAAAAGGAGAGGTGGACATTTTGGTGGCGGGAGTCGGAACCGGCGGAACAATTACCGGAACCGGTGAATATCTGAAAGGGAAAAATCCCGATCTTCAGGTGATTGCAGTAGAGCCTGCAGATTCCCCCGTTTTGTCTGAGGGAAAAAGCGGTCCTCATAAAATTCAGGGGATCGGGGCAGGTTTTGTGCCGTCTACTCTGAATACAGAAATATATGATGAGATTATTAAAGTGGAAAGTGACGAAGCGTATGCAGCAGCCAGATTGTTAATGAAAAAGGAGGGATTTATGACAGGAATCTCTTCAGGTGCAGCGCTTCACGCCGCTATTTTGATGGCAAAGAAACCGGAAAACAGGGGAAAGAATATCGTGGCAGTGCTTCCGGACAGCGGTGACCGGTATTATTCCACACCTTTATTCACTGAATAGGCGGACAAGAGGAGAATTATTATGAAAAAAACAGAGAGGTCAGAAAGAAACTTCAGATTTGAGACGCTGCAGCTTCATGCGGGTCAGGAGCGGCCGGATCCTGCAACCGGAGCAAGAGCAGTGCCAATCTATCAGACGGCATCTTATGTATTTGAGAATTCAGATCATGCTCAGGCTCGTTTCAGTCTGGAAGATTCAGGCAATATTTACAGCAGGCTGACGAATCCTACCACAGAAGCATTTGAGGAAAGGATCGGGACTTTGGAAGGAGGACAGGCAGCGGTGGCGGTATCTTCCGGAGCCGCCGCTGTGGCTTACGCTATTTGGGGTGTGGCTCATGCAGGAGATCATATTGTGGCCGCCAATAATCTGTACGGAGGAACGTTCAATCTTCTGCAGCACACATTGCCTCAGCACGGGATACATACATCTTTTGTGAATATTTTCGATGAGGAGAATGTAAGCAGGGCAATACAGGAAAATACAAAGGCGATTTTTATCGAGACTCTTGGAAATCCTAATTCAGAAGTAGCGGATATTGAAAAAATGGCAGAGCTGGCGCATGAACATGGGATTCCTCTGATTGTGGACAATACCTTTGCCACACCGTATCTGGTTCGGCCCATAGAATATGGGGCGGATATTGTGGTGCATTCGGCTACAAAATTTATCGGCGGTCATGGAACCACACTGGGAGGAGTAATTGTAGACGGAGGCAGATTTGACTGGGAGAAATCCGGTAAATTTCCTGATCTGACAGAACCTGTTTCCAGTTATCACGGAATCAGTTTCACGAAAGCGGCAGGGTCTGTGGCTTTCGCGGTAAAAGTACGGGCAACTTTATTGCGGGATCTTGGAGCGGCGCTTTCTCCTTTTCACAGCTTTCTTTTGCTGCAGGGACTGGAAACCCTCTCTCTCAGGGTGGAGCGTCACGTGGAAAATGCGCAGAAAGTGGTGGACTTCCTGAACAGTCATCCCCAGGTGGAAAAGGTAAATCATCCTTCGGTTTCGCGGGATCCAAAGCAGAGAGAGCTGTATGAGAAATATTTCCCCAATGGAGGCGGTTCCATATTCACCTTCGAGATAAAGGGAGATGAGAAAACGGCAAAAACCTTTATTGACAGTCTGGAATTGTTTTCACTGCTGGCTAATGTGGCTGATGTAAAGTCCCTTGTGATACATCCGGCAACGACTACCCACAGCCAGTGCACCCAAGAGGAACTTAAAGAGCAGGGAATCAGACCCAATACGATTCGGCTGTCCATAGGAACGGAACATATTGACGATATTATTGAAGATTTGTCAGAGGCTTTTCGGAAAGCAGAGAGGGCAGTATGAAAATATCCACAAAAGGTAGATATGCGATACGGCTTATGCTGGATATCGCCGTTAATTACACAGGAGAGCCGGTGCGGGTGAAGGATATAGCCAAAAGACAGGAGATTTCAGAAAAATATCTGGAGCAGATTGTCTCGATACTGAATAAGGCAGGTTTTGTGAGAAGTATCCGCGGTCCCATGGGGGGCTACATGCTGCAGCGTTCTCCGGCGGAATATACAGTCGGTATGATTCTGCGGTTGACAGAGGGCAGTCTGGCGCCGGTTGAATGTGTGGGAGATCCCGGGATGAAATGCAGCAGAGCGGAAGGGTGTGCTGCCCGCCTGCTCTGGGCAAAGATCGGTGCTGCCGTCAGCAGTGTCGTGGATGAGGTAACCTTAGAGGATCTTATGAACTGGCAGAAGCAAAGTGCGGTGATAAAAGATGAATGAGGGAATGAAGGAAAAGGAAAGAGACGCAATCAGAAAGTCGGCGCTTTTTGCGGGCATTGACGACAGAGACTTTATGACTATGCTGAACTGCCTGGGGAGTTTTGTGCGCACATATGAGAAAGGGGAAGTTCTGTCACTGCAGGGGGAGAAAGTCAGATGTCTGGGGATGGTGCTGGACGGGACTGTTCATATGGTACAGGAGGATTTGTGGGGAGGCAAAACCATCCTGGCCTGTATGGGAAAAGGGGAGGCCTTTGGAGAAACTTTTGTATGCGGCAGTTCCATGGCTTCGGCAGTTACTTTTCTGGCAGGGACAAAACTTAAAGTGTTGTTCCTTCCTTTTTACCGCGTCATGCGTTCCTGCAGCAGCTCCTGTGTATTTCATCACCGGCTGATTGAAAATATGGTGACGCTTATAGCGGATAAGAATGCTCAACTGATGGCGAAGGTAGAGGTTATATCCAAAAAGACCTTGAGAGAAAAGATATTAACTTATCTGTCTCTTCAGGCGCAGATCCATGGAAGCAACTATTTTGAAATTCCCATGGGACGGCAGGAGTTTGCAGAATTTCTCTGTGCGGACAGAAGCGCTTTGTCACGAGAACTTTCCAGTATGAAAGCGGATGGCGTGTTGGATTACGACAGAAATACTTTTCGTCTTTTGTAATCTTGTAAAAAAAGAGCTGCGATGTTGCGTGCGCAACAGATAAGCTCTTTTTTTTATGCCATAGTAGAAGCATCAAGAAGATGAACGAAAAAGGAGAGTGAAAAAATGGGACAGAATATGTTTTGTTTTCAATGTGAACAGACAGCAGGATGTACCGGATGCACGGGGAAGGCAGGGGTATGTGGAAAAACGGCTGAGACAGCGAATTTGCAGGATGAACTTGCAGGCGCGTTGATCAGTCTGGGAGAGGCAGCGGAAAATCTGCCGGAAGAGTCAAGACCGGATGAGCTGGTTCTGGAAGGACTTTTTACCACACTTACCAACGTGAATTTTGACGACGGCAGAATCCGTGAAACAATCAGAAGAGTTCGAAAGGCCGGAGAACAGATTACAGGAAAAAAAGAAGCAAATGACTATGATATGCAGAAAATCTGGAATGATAATGAAGATATCCGTTCGCTGAAATCACTGCTTCTTTTCGGAATAAAAGGAATGGCGGCTTATGGATACCATGCTCGCGTACTGGGATATTCTGATACAGAGGTGAACAGATTCTTTTATAAAGCGCTGAGTGCTTTGAAAAATGAAAACAGTATGGAAGGGCTGCTTCCGCTGGTTCTGGAAACGGGTAAGGTGAATTTAAAATGTATGGAGCTGCTGGATCGGGCCAACAGAGAAAGTTTTGGGAATCCTCAGCCCACAGAAGTGACATTGACAGTGGAAAAGGGTCCTTTTATTGTAATTACGGGACATGATCTGGAAGATTTGAAACTTCTTCTGGAACAGACGGAAGGGAAAGGAATCAATATTTATACTCACGGAGAAATGCTGCCGGCGCATGCATATCCTGAACTGAAAAAGTATGCACATTTGAAAGGAAATTTTGGAACAGCATGGCAGAATCAGCAGAAAGAATTTGCAGATCTGCCTGCCCCCGTACTTTTTACTACTAACTGTCTGATGCCGGTGAAACATTCCTATGCTGACCGGGTTTATACCACCTCTGTTGTGGCATGGCCGGGTATGGAACATATTGACGAGAAAAAAGATTTCACACCGGTTATTGAAAAGGCCCTGGAACTGGGAGGATATGACCAGGATATGCACTTTAAAGGGATGAACGGTGGCAGTCAGGTGACGACGGGATTTGGCCATCAGGCTGTACTGTCTGCAGCAGATCAGGTAGTGGAAGCGGTTAAAGCGGGGGCGGTCAAACATTTCTTCCTGGTGGCAGGATGTGACGGCGCCAGAGCCGGGAGAAATTACTATACAGAGTTTGTGAAACAGACGCCGGACGATTCCATTGTGCTGACCCTGGCCTGTGGAAAATATCGGTTTAATGATCTGAATCTGGGCAATATCGGACCGTTTCCAAGAATTATGGATATCGGGCAGTGCAATGATGCTTATGGAGCCATAAGGATTGCAGCAGCGCTGGCGGAGGCCTTTTCCTGCGATATCAATGAGCTGCCCTTATCTATGGTGCTGTCATGGTATGAACAGAAAGCGGTCTGTATCCTGCTGACGCTGCTGCATCTGGGAATTAAGAATATTTTCCTCGGCCCCACACTGCCGGCATTTATTTCTCCCAATGTACTGAATTATCTGGTGGAAAATTACGGCATCTCACCTATTACCACACCGGAAGAAGATATGAAAAAGATACTTTCCTGAGGATTAAGCTTTTTTGATCATTTCCAGAATCTGTTCTTTCGGACGATATCCGGAAGAAACGGAAGATACTTTTCCATTAGAAAATACCATTAAGGTGGGTACGGACATGATTTTGAATTCAGCTGCAAGTGCCGGTTCCTCGTCTACGTTTATTTTTCCGACGGAGTAGCCATCTGCTTCAGATGCCAGCTCGTCGATGACGGGAGAAAGCATCTTGCAGGGTCCGCACCAGGATGCATAAAAATCTACCAACACGGGCTGACTGCTCTGTAACACTTCCTGATTAAAATTCTGGTTTGTTATTTTCTTTGCCATAATGATTCCTCCTGCTATATCTTAGATTTTTTTAATTTATGACTGTATTATAGCAGAACGGGAGAATCGTTTCTGTGACTCAGTCACAGAAGGACAGATTGTCTATTTCTTGACGATTTCCTGAAAATGTGGTAAATTAATTCACAAGTTTTAAGTTATCATAAATATCAGGGAAAGTGAGGAATGCTTATGCCGTTAAATAAGATTCTGGAAGCGAATGATGTGACAGCCATTGCGAAAATGCTGGTTTTTGGAAGATTTGGCATGTCTAATCTGGAGACAGATAAACTTTATACGCAGATGTCAAATTTCGAATACCTGACGATGGAGCAGATCAGCGCACTGATTCTGGAAAAAGGAGATGGAAACCGGATTTATATGAAAGAAGTGGCGGAAGCATTAAATGTGCCTGTTACTAAACTGTCCCATACGGTTGGGAAACTGGAAGAGCAGGCGCTTATTGAGTGGAAACATGATCCGGATTCTGAATTTGGTACTTATATCATTCTTACAGAGAGCGGAAAGAAGCGTCTGGAGAATCAGGAGAAAATTTTGAAGGAATTCTATCAAAATGTGCTGAAGGACTTTGGAAAAGAAAGAGCAGTTAATCTGGTAAAAGAGATGGTAGAGCTGGAAAAAGTAATGCGTAAGGAGCTGGAAGCCCAGTAAGATACATGTTCAGGTCAGAAAAAAGTATTTGATTCTGGCTAAAATTTCCCGGAATTCCCGGTAGCACCTTCTGCGATAGGGACGTCTGTCAGAGACGACTCCCCAGGATTCTATTCCCAGTTTCCTGGAAATATACAGTGCCCGGTACATATGATATTTCTGTGTGACAATGATCATTTTTTTGGCGTGAAATATATCTCTGGCGCGCCGGGCGCTGTCAAAAGTGGTAAACCCTGCGGGATCCGTCCGTATATTTTTTTCGGGCACACCGTGACGGACTGCAAATTCTTTCATTACGGAAACCTCGTTATATCCGGAGGAATGGCTGTCTCCGCTCATAAGAAGGAGAGAAGCCGGATTTTGATTATACAGAGATATTCCTGTAAGAAGCCGGTCCTCCAGTATGGGGCAGGGAATATTGCCAGGCCAGACGGCGGCTCCCAATATAAGAATATAATCGCAATCCTGACTTGCGGCAAAACTGTCGCAAGTCAGGATTCTTTTTTTGGCGGATACAATAATATAGAGATTAACAAATGATGCAGCCAGACACAGCAACAGAATAATAACAGCCGGAATGATCATAAAAAGAGCTCCCCTCCCCAGCATATCATACATGACTTTTTGATGCTTGTATCATTTTATCATAATGAGCGATTTTGCGAAAGTATTAAAAAAAAGTCTGTGTTATAATTAACAATCAGATAAATATCCAGGAGGTGTAAGATGAAGACATTTAAAGTGGGGGTAATTGGAGTTGGCGACATCAGTACTGTGTATCTGAACAACCTGAAGAATTATTCAGATATAGTGGAATTGTATGGCTGCGCATGCAGGAGTCTGGAAAAAGCACAGAGGAAGGCCAAGGAACATGGATTTAAGAAAGCGTTTGGATCCGGTGACGAGCTGATTGCTGATCCGGCAGTAGATATCGTATTAAATCTGACCAATCCGGAAACCCATTATTATTACAATATGGCAGCTTTGCGGGCGGGAAAACACGTATATTCAGAAAAAGCTCTGGCAGCCACTCTGGAACAGGGGAAAGAGATCATTGCACTGGCAAAAGAGAAAGGACTTTACGTAGGATGCGCTCCCGATACTTTTATGGGGGGAAGACTTCAGACTTACCGGCGTCTGCTGGATGAAGGACAGATGGGTGATATCGTAGGTGCGTCCGCATCTATGGTATGCAAAGGCTGGGAATGGTTCCATCCCAATCCGGGATTTTATTATCAGCCGGGAGCCGGCCCGCTGCTGGATATGGGGCCATACTATATTACTGCGCTTCTGTCGCTGCTGGGTCCGGTGGAATCTGTTTCAGCCATGGGAACTCAGGCGGAAAAAGTGCGGATGATTCACAGTGAACCGCGAAAAGGTCAGGAAATACAGGTGCATCCTGATGTGTATACACATATTATTGCAAATCTGAAATTTAAACAGGGAGCAATTGTCAGCCTGTGTGTCAGTTTCGATGTGTGGGATTCTGAAATGCCAAGGATGGAGCTTTACGGAACGAAAGGCACCCTCTGTATGCTGGAGCCGGATCCTTGCAGCGGTCCCAATCTTTTTGGCGGCGATGTGCTGATGCGTACACAGGAAAATTGCCGGTGGCTTTCCATGCCCCGTCAGGAAGAGATGGTCAATACTGACTGGAAAAAGGTGGAAGTAAAACATGATCACAATTCTATAAGTCATGCCGTTAACAGCCGGGGAATCGGTCTGGTGGATATGGCTATGGCGATTCAGGAAAGAAGAAAAAACAGAGCCAGTGGTGAGATGGCGCTTCATACGTTGGAGGTTATGGAAGGCATTCTGCGTTCAGCGAAGGATCAGACATTTGTAAAAATGGAAACAGATTTTACGCGTCCGGAACCTATGCCTGTTATGGGATTCTGAAGTGAAGGCCTGTTCTCTTTACGGCTGTATGAAACAGAATAAGAGTACGAAGTTGTCTGCAAAGCGGCTGCAGTACAGTCTGGAACATGGGGATATGAAATCATATCCCCATATGTGTTTTCAGGTTTTCTGCCGGGCAGTATTGAAAAGATTCGGTTCAGTCCGTATAATAAGGATGCGGTAAAAATTATTTGAGATTTACAGGAGAAAACCGGTGATTATCAGAAACGGTCTGGTATTTCAGGAAGAAGGAAAATATCGGAGACAGGACATTTATATTGAAAATCACAGAATCGTCCGTTCACGAAGAGATGTGACAGATCTTCAGGAAATTGACGGGACAGGGCTGAAAGTAATTCCGGGTCTGATCGACATACACAGTCATGGCGCCCTGGGCGCTGATTTTTCAGACGGAGATCCGGAGGGATTAAAAAAAATACTCCGCTACCAGAAGCGTTACGGCGTCACTTCCTACTGTCCCACATCCATGACGTTTTCGCGGAAGAAGCTGCTGGAGATTATGGCTTCTGTGAGAGAACTGGAAGAATCAGAGGATCAGGCCTCTGTTGTGGGAATCAATATGGAAGGCCCCTTTCTGTCTCCGTTCAGAAGGGGAGCTCACCGGGAAGAAGATATCATTTTGCCGGATGTTGATTTTTTTCGGGCATGTAATGAGGCCAGCGGAGGAAAAATCCGTCTGGTGACGGTGGCTCCTGAGCGGAAAAGTGCGGAAAGATTTCTGAAGGAGTTAAAAGACGAGGTGGTAATTTCCCTGGGCCATACAAATGCGGATTATGACCGGGCGAAAATGGCTTTTGAACATGGGGTTTCCCATGTTACTCATCTCTATAATGCCATGGCTCCCTTCGGGCATAGAAAACCGGGACTTGTTGGAGCGGCTTTTGACAGTACGCATGTGCGGGTTGAGCTGATCGGAGACGGCATTCATGTGCATCCTTCTGTGGTGCGCAGCACTTTTGCTATGTTCGGAAGAGAACGTGTGGTTCTGATCAGTGATTCCATGATGGCGGCAGGCATGAAGGATGGGACTTATCGTCTGGGTGGTCAGAAGGTTACGGTACAGGAGGGAAAAGCGGTTCTTTCGGACGGAACCATCGCCGGTTCCGCTGTCAATTTGTTTGAATGTATGAAACGTACCATAGCGTTTGGAGTCCCGGAAGAAGATGCCATACTGGCAGCTACGGCAAACCCGGCAAAAAGCATCGGTATTTTTGAGAAGGTGGGTTCTGTTTCGCCAGGGAAAAGAGCCGATCTGCTTCTTGTGGATCAGGATTTAAATCTGCTGCGGGTTATATAGGAGGAAAAAATAAAGTGAAATCGAAGATTACAAGAGATCAGGCACTGGAACTTTTGAAAAAATATAATAAGGACAGCTTTCATATCCGGCACGGACTGACAGTGGAAGGCGTGATGCGCTGGTACGCAAAAGAACTGGGGTTTGAACAGGAGGAGGACTACTGGGGAATTACCGGCCTGCTCCATGACATAGATTTTGAGTTGTATCCCAATCAGCATTGCCAGAAGGCGCCGGAATTGTTAAGAGAAGGCGGTGTGGGCGAGGACATGATTCGTTCCGTTTGCTCCCATGGGTTTGGGCTGTGTTCGGATGTGGAACCGGAACATCTGATGGAAAAGGTTCTTTTTGCAGCGGATGAACTGACGGGACTTATCGGTGCGGCGGCACTTATGCGGCCTTCCAGAAGCGTGATGGACATGGAAGTGAAAAGTCTGAAGAAAAAGTTCAAGGATAAGCGGTTTGCTGCCGGATGTTCCCGCGAAGTCATTGAAAAAGGTGCTCAGATGCTGGGCTGGGAATTAAATGAGCTTTTTGAAAAAACCATTATGGCCATGCGTTCCTGCGAGCAGGAAGTAAATGAAGCAGTGGCAGAATATGAACAGATAAAGGGGGACTGATATGTCCGTCAATATTTCCAGAGAGAAAAGAGAACAGCAGTTGAGAATGCTGGAATATCTGAGAAAACATATTGCGTCGGAGGATGAGGGAGAGAAAACCGGAGAGCTCCTGTCCTTTTTAAACGATATTGAAAAAACGCTGAAGGGGAAAAAATTCGGCCTGGTTTTTGAAAAACACAGGGAAAAAATACAGGATCTTCTGGATACTCATCTGCCCTGGCTTGAGGAAGAAAAAGAACTGCGCATTGAAGGAGAAGGACCCTGCAACTATCTGATTGAAGGGGATAATCTGGCTTCTCTGCAGCTGCTTTTGAAGACTCACAGGGAAAAAATTGATCTGTGCATCATCGATCCTCCTTATAACCGGGGAAAGAATGATTTTATCTATGACGATGATTATGTGGATGCCAATGATACCTTTCATCACAGCAAATGGGCTTCCTTCATGTATTCCCGTCTGCGGCTGGCCAGAAAGCTGCTGAAGCCGGAAGGTTATATTTTCATCAATATTGATGACAATGAGCTGACCACATTGAAAATGATCTGTGACGAAGTATTCCGTGAGCAGAATTTTGTGGGCATGTATATGTGGGAGAAAACATCCACAGCGCCGGCGCTTTCCAAAAAAGTAAGGAAGAAACTGGAGTATATTCTCTGTTATGGGAAAGTTCTGGATTCCTCCCATCAGTTTTCGCAGGGAAGTATAGATGGTGACGATGCGCCCCTTCTGAATAAGGGAAATGGAAGAAAAACTCTGACTTTTCCGCCGGGGAGCGTACGGTTTCGGATTAAGGACGGCATTTACAGGCCGGATGACAGCAGGAAAATTCAGCTGGAGCAGCCGGTGAAGGTAAAAGATGGTGTTAACATAACTCCACTGGTGGCAACAGGGGAATACAAATGGATACAGGAAACACTGGACAGAGAGATTGAGGAGGGAACGTACTTTCTGATCAAATCCAAACAATTCTCCATCCGTTATCAGAGAACGGGGAAAATGGTTCATAAAACGCCTCAGAACCTGCTGAACGGGGAGCTGGGTGCGGGAACCAATGAGGAGGCGGAAAAGGAATTAAGAGCTCTTGATCTTCCGCCCTTTGATTATCCCAAGCCCACATCTCTTTATATTTTTCTGATCAATATGATTAACCGGGATAAAGATATTACCGTTCTGGACTTTTTTGCGGGTTCAGGAACCACCGGTCATGCGGTAATGAAACAGAATAAAGCTGACGGCGGAAACAGGAAGTTTATCCTCTGTACTGACAATCAGGGAGGCGTCTGCAGGGAAATTGCCTATGAGCGGCTGAAACGGGTGATGGAGCGGGAGGAGTACCGGGGTTCATTGTCCTATCTTAAAGTGAATTATCTGCAGACAGAGGGCAGAATGTATTACGAATATGCCGATGAGCTGTGTGAGCACATACAGGAACTGATTCAGCTGGAATGGGGACAGTATCTGGAAAGAAATAAGCAGGTACTGCTTCTTACGGATCAGGAGGAAGCGGATCATAAACTGACATGGGAGCAATGCCCCAGCACCTGCCGGGTGGTCTATCTGGGATGTGATATTCTGCTGTCGGCCGCCCAGGAGGCTTTAATTGAGGAGAAGGGACTGGAGATACGCACAGTGCCGGAGTATTACTACAGTGAACTGGAGGGATGAGAATGCAGATCAGACTGGCTGAATTTCAGAAGGAAGCCGTTCGAAGGCTGATGGATGCCATGAGATCGGCAAAACGTGACATTGTGTTAAAAAGCTGCACCGGCAGCGGGAAGACGATTATCCTGACCAGGTTCATGGATGAGTACTGCAGGGAATATGAGAGAACGGTTTTCGTCTGGCTGACGCCGGGCCGGGGAAATCTGGAAGAACAAAGCAAAGCCAAAATGGACCGGTACGTGCACGGCAGCCGGACGAAACTTCTGACAGATGTTCTGGCGGAAGGCTTTGAGGAAAATGACGCCTGCTTTATCAACTGGGAGAAACTGACGAAGAAGGGGAATAATGCGCTGAAGGAAGGGGAACATACCAATTTTCTGGAACATATTCAGCATGCATTGGACGAAGGGCTGACTTTCCGAATAATCGTAGACGAAAGTCACCAGAATGATACCATTAAGGCAGAGGATATCATCAGTTATTTTCACGCGGACAAAATTATCCGATGTTCCGCCACCCCGAGGAATGTAAAGAACGCTCTGCTGATTGAGATTCCGGAAGCGGAGGTGATTGCGGAAGGGCTGATTAAAAAGGTTCTGATCATTAATGAAGATTTTGCCCAGAATATCAGTGTGGACAGCCAGGTTTCCTATTTGCTGGAAAAGGCGGTAAGCAAGCAGCAGAGCTTAAGAGCGGCCTTTTTAAAGAAAGGAAAGGATATCAATCCCCTGATTATTATTCAGATACCCAATAAATCGGTAAATCTTCAGGGAGAAGTGGAAGGTTTTTTGGAGACACGTGGACTGACATATGAGAATGGCCGCCTTGCGGTCTGGCTTTCTGACCGGAAGGAAAATCTGGAAGGTATCGAGGAAGCGGACGGACGCCAGGATGCGGTGATTATCAAGCAGGCGGTGGCAACGGGCTGGGACTGCCCCAGGGCATATATTCTGGTGAAACTGCGGGACAATATGAATGAAACCTTTGAAATACAGACCATTGGGCGGATCCGGCGGATGCCGGAGGCGGTCCACTACGAAAATGATCTGCTGGACAGCTGTTATCTGTATACTCTGGACGAGAAGTTTACGGAAGGTGTCCGGAATCATCTGGGAAAAAATGCGCTGGATGCTCTGACGCTGCATCTGAAACCGGAACATAAATGGATCACTTTGAAAAGTGAGCAGAAAACGGCAGTGCCGGTAACCAGAGATGATGTAACTGCTCTTCAGTCCATTTACGCCTGGTTTGAAAAGGAATATGGCATTGATTCGCGCACTATGGAAAATCAGAAACGTCTGGAGGCTTTCGGATATATTTTTACAGACAGTATCCGGAATTATACGATTTCCGGCCGTGTAGCAACTCTGGATGAGGTGCTGGAGGCCGGAAAAAAAGGGCTGAATATAATTACTATTGATGAGCCTCTGGATACCCACAAACACGGGCGGGCCTATCATCATACGGTGGCGGAACTGGGCCGCCGGGTCAGCCTGTCTTACCGGCAGATGAATACTATTCTCAGAAGTCTTTTTGACGGAAGTGTACGCGGAAGGAAAAAGATTCTTATGTTAACCACCCGTGAAGTATACGGATTTGTGCTGAATAATGAAAGACGGCTGAAAAATGCTATTCGTCATGCTATGGCGGACATGCTGGATCAGGAGATCATGAAAGTTAATGCCAAGACTCTGGTGGATTTTACTATTCCCGAAACCTGCATTTTTACCTATGACAGCAAAGCCAAGAAGCAGAAGGAAATGAAAAAGAATGTTTACCGGGGCTATCTGGCTTCTGCGGAGATACGGTCTTCTTCGGAAAAAGAACTGGAAAAGTTCTGCGAAGACAAAAATGAGATTCAGTGGTTCTATAAAAACGGCGATCAGGGAGCAGAGTATTTTGCTATTGTGTATGAAGACAATGGCCGGAACCAGCATTCTTTTTACCCGGATTATCTGGTGGGCATCGGAGGAAAAATCTGGATTCTGGAGACGAAAGGCGGATTTAAACGAAACGGAAAAAGCGAAGATATTGATATATTTTCCGGAAAAAAATTCGGTGTCCTGAAGAAATATCTGCAGGATCACGGACTTCAGGGAGGCTTTGTCCGGCTGGATGAAAAAAGCAGGCAGCTCTGTATCTGTATGGACAAGTACAGTGACGATATTGAAAGCAGTCACTGGCGTTTGCTGGAAGAGGTGGTGGAAGAAGCTTATGCAGAAACTTCAGAGAGTGAATCATGAATTTTCACCGGTATTTGATGAAAAATCCCGAGTACTGATGCTGGGTACCATGCCTTCGCCCAAGTCCAGGGAAAACGGCTTTTACTACGGTCATCCCAGAAACCGGTTCTGGCCGGTTCTGGCCCGGGTGTTCAATAGTCCCTGTCCACAGACCAGAGAAGAGAAAATTTCTTTTGCTCTGAAACATAAAATTGCTGTCTGGGATGTGCTGGCAAGCTGTGATATCTGCGGAGCGGATGATGGAAGTATACAGAATCCTGTTCCTAATGATATAAACGTCATATTGGAGCAGGCGGATATTCAGGCTGTATTTGCAACAGGAACCAAAGCCTTTGCTCTTTATAAAAAATATTGCCAGGAAAAAACGAAGATGGAAGCATTCCGACTGCCTTCCACCAGTCCTGCCAATTGCAGGGTTTCCTTTGAGAAACTGGTAAATGATTACAAAGTTGTTTTAAAATATCTGTGACAAAGACTGGACAGCAGAAAAAGTTTATGGTATGCTCTAACAAATATTGAAAACCTGTACGGTGTGCCCGGAAAATTTCGGAAGACTGCCGGAGACAGACATGATTCGTGTCTGTCTCCGGTTTTTGTTTTTTCGGGAGAAAGGAGAAATCATGTATGTAGTGATTGATCATTTCGATTCTTTTGTGTATAACCTCGTAGTTTACATAAGAGAAATCGGAAAGAGGACAGAAGTGATCCGCAGCGACCAGGTGTCTGTGGAAGAACTTTTGAAAGACAGCCGGAAGGGACGGCTGGAGGGAGTTATCATCTCTCCGGGACCGGGAAACCCTGCAGACTGCAGAAAATCCAGGAAACTGGTACAGAGTCTGGCGGGGAGAGTTCCGATTTTGGGCGTATGTCTGGGGCATCAGATTATTGGTCATGCTTTTGGGGCTGAAGTTTCCCGGGGCGAACGGCCCATGCACGGCAAAGTAACTGCCATATCACATAATGGGAAAGGACTGTTTGCAGGTCTGCCCCTTTCTTTTCAAGTGACCAGGTACCATTCGTTGACTGTGCAAAGTAAACATTTTCCGGAGAGCCTTCAGGTGGATGCCTGGGCGAAAGACGGCAGCATACAGGCGTTAAGCCATAGGTTCTGGCCGGTTTACGGCGTACAGTTTCATCCGGAAGCCGTACTGACTCAATACGGTCATGAACTGCTGGAAAATTATATCAGACTCTGTGAGAAATGGTGGGAAAGCTATGAAAACTATGGTTAGAAAACTGGATTTTTATGTGCCTCTGGAAAAACTGGCGAAAAGCAGCCGAAAAGAGCAGTTTTTTGTATTTCTGGATTCTTCTTTAAGAGGGGATCAGGGACGATATTCCATTCTGGGAAAGAATCCCTGTCTGACCATCTGGGAGCAGGACGGGCAGTGCTTTAAAAACGGAAAGCCGGTGAGAGAATCTATGGAGGAGGTTCTGGATAGTTATCTGAAAGACAACCGGGAGGAAAATGATACAGCGCTTCCTCTGGCAGCGGGAGGCCTGGGATATTTTTCCTATGATTACGGGAGAAAATTTGAAGATATTGCGGGCAGACATCAGAAAAAAATAGAGATGCCCGAGGCCTGGTTTACTTTTTATGATAACCTGATAATAGAAGACTGTCTGAAAAAGGAAATTTATATAACGGCAAGGGGAATAAAGACCGCACCTGAGAATTCCTGCAGGGAATTGAGTGAATGGGCGAGAAGATGCAGCAGAAAACCGGATGATTACATTCCAGTGCGACACGAAAAACTTGCTGCTTTTCAGGCGGATTTTGAGAAAGATGAGTATGAGAGAACTATTGAGGATATGATGGAATATATCCGTGCGGGAGATATTTATATAGCCAACATGACCCAGAGGCTTTTTATGGACAGCAGGAAGGATCCCTATGAAGTTTTTCGCTATCTGAGAACGCATAACCCCTCGCCTTTTGGCGCCTATCTGAATTACGGCGATTTTCAGATTGTCTGTGCTTCACCGGAGCGATTTCTCCAAGTCAGAGAAGGGCGGGCGGAGACCAGACCGGTGAAAGGAACCAGAAAACGGGGGGAAAACCGTCAGGAAGATGAGAGACTGCGGCAGGAACTGGCAGAGTCCGAAAAAGACAGAAGCGAACTGCTGATGATTGTGGATTTGGAACGCAACGATCTGAATCATGTCTGTGAACCGGGTACGGTAGAAGTGACGGAACATTTTGCAGTGGAGACCTACGCCACCGTTTTTCATCTGGTCAGTACCGTCAGAGGAAGGCTGAGAAAGGACGTGTCCCTGATGGATCTGATAAAAGCGACGTTTCCCGGGGGATCCATCACAGGTGCCCCTAAAATCAGAGCTATGGAAATCATTGATGAGCTGGAGCACAGCCGGAGGGGACTGTATACAGGCTCCATCGGCTATCTGTCTCTGGATGGATCCTGTGATTTGAATATTGTGATACGGACGGCGGTATATCAAAACGGGTGCTACCATCTGGGAGTGGGCGGCGGAATCACCTGTGAGTCAGATACAGAATTCGAGTATGAAGAAACATTGCAGAAAGCAAAAGCGATAAGGGAGGCTGTTTATGAAAGTGGAGATGGATGAGGGACTGGCGTTCGGACTGGGAGTCTTTGAGACCATCAGGATAGAGCAGGGGAAAGCAATACTTCTGAAGGAACATATCAGCAGAATGCGTCATGGAATCCGACGGCTGGGGATAGAAAGAGAAGAAGTGAACCGATGGCTGACACCGGAGAAAATCTATGATTGGATGAAAGAAAGATCCATGGATCAGGGAGCGATCAAGATCATTGTTACCGGTGAGAACATTCTGTTTTCAGAGCGCGAGAATCCTTATAAACCGGCGGATTACGAGAAAGGTTTTCATCTTGCGTTCAGCCAGGTAAGAAGAAATGAAACTTCTCCGCTTACCTATCTGAAAACTCTCAACTATGGGGATAATATTCTGGAAAAGAGAAAAGCAAAAAGGGAAGGAGCGGATGAACCGCTGTTTTTAAACACCAGAGGTGAGATTACGGAAGGAGCTGTGACGAATATCTTTTTTGTGAAAGACGGCAGACTCTATACCCCCTCTGTTTCCTGCGGACTGCTTCCGGGAACGGTGAGAGCGTTTATCATCAGAAATTTTTCAGTTTGTGAGACAGTTATCCGTCCGGAAGAGACAGAGAATTTTCAGGAAGCTTTTGTTACCAATTCACTTCTGGGAATTATGCCGGTGGCCAGTCTGGGAGAAAAAAATTTACGGAACGTATTTTTCTACCAAAAGCAGAGAAAATGTACAGAAATCTGCTGCTTTAGGAAATCTTCAGATACTCCTTGCGCTTTTGTTACTATGTGCTATAATTGTGGTGGATGAAGGATAATATGCAAAATAGGATTTTATGCGTCAAGTGTTCAGTGGATGGGGAGTTGCCGCCGAAACGAAAAGTTCGTCTTACGATATGAAATCTGCACCCGTTGCAACAATATAGGATTGCATCTCATATTGTGTAGGGATATTTCAGTCATATGTCTGTCACATTATGGAGATGTTTTTTTATTTACATGGAAAAACAGTCTCCAGAAAAAACAAAGTGCTTCGAAGAAAGGAGTCTGTTTCGTGGATAAAGAAAAGATTAAAGCAGCCATTCGTATGTTTTTGGAAGGAATTGGAGAAGATCCGGATCGGGAAGGGCTGTTGGAAACACCGGATCGGATAGCCCGGATGTGTGAAGAGGTATATGGAGGCTTACATGAAAACGCCGCCGCACATCTGGCAAAGCAGTTTACCGCAGACAATAATGAAATGGTAATTGAGAAAGACATTACCTTTTACTCTATGTGTGAGCATCATCTTCTCCCCTTTTATGGAAAAGCTCATATTGCATACATACCCAACGGGAAGGTGGTAGGTTTGAGCAAGCTGGCCAGAACAGTGGATGTTTTTGCCAGAAGGGCTCAGATTCAGGAAAAAATGACTTCTCAGATTGCAGATGCGCTGGAAGAGAGTTTAAATCCCAAAGGAGTGATGGTTATGCTGGAGGCCGAGCATACCTGTATGACCATGCGCGGAATCCGGAAGCCGGGCAGCAAGACGGTAACTACTGTGACCAGAGGGGCATTTAAAGAGGATTTTGAACTGCAGAAAATGTTTATGCATATGGTGAAAGACTGATGCAGGATATGAGCCGGGTGAACCGGATCTGGAACCATCCCCTGTATCAGGAACATTTGAAAAATCTGCTGGAGGCGGAACAGGGGAGAGAATTTTGTCGGCATACGGTAGAGCATTTTCTGGATGTAGCCAGGCTTTCTTACATTTATGTGCTGGAAGCCGGACTTTCCATACCGAAAGATGTGATCTACGGAGCCGCGCTGCTTCATGATATCGGGCGCAGACTGCAGTATGATCAGGGAATTCCCCATGAAAAAGCCAGCGCAGAGATTGCGGGGAAAATTCTTCCTGACTGTGGGTTTTCCCCGGAGGAAATCTCGGTTATTACAGATGCTATTTTAAACCACCGGAGAAAAGAAGCGGGGGAAAATTTCAATACACTTATGTACAGAGCGGATAAGATGTCCAGACTCTGTTTCGGATGTCCAGCGGAACCACGCTGCAACTGGGCGAAAGAAAAGAAAAATATGAGGATACAGTATTGACTTGGAGGAACCATGAAAATAGGAAACAGAGAGTTTGATCTTTCACATAAGACTTATATTATGGGAATACTGAATGTAACCCCGGATTCCTTTTCTGACGGCGGGAAATGGAACAGCATGGATCGCGCGTTATTCCATGCGGAAGAGATGCTCCGGGAAGGAGCGGATATCATTGATGTGGGAGGAGAATCCACAAGACCTGGCCATCAGCAGATTTCTGATGAAGAGGAGATCGGGCGTACAGCTCCTGTGATTGCTGCATTGAAAAAGAGATTTGATGTACCGGTATCGGTGGATACGTATAAATCGGCAGTGGCCCGGGCGGCTCTCGCGGAAGGAGCTGACCTTATCAACGATATCTGGGGTTTTAAATATGATGAGAAAATGGCTGGCATTGTGGCGCAGACAGGAGCTGTCTGCTGTCTCATGCATAATAAGCGCCAGGCGGTTTATCGTGATTTTATGAAAGATATGATGGAGGAGACTCTGGAATGTGCCCGCATTGCAGAAGCAGCGGGAGTTGGAAAAGACAGGATTCTTCTGGATCCGGGAATTGGATTCGGCAAAACCTATGAGATGAATCT
Source organism: Ruminococcus sp. (assembly GCA_050944415.1). Classification (GTDB taxonomy): domain Bacteria; phylum Bacillota; class Clostridia; order Lachnospirales; family Lachnospiraceae; genus Ruminococcus_G. The sequence continues at coordinate 31,181 of JBMNRA010000003.1, read as the reverse complement.
GGAAGCTCTTCGTTGTCTGAAACAGTTCTGCTCCATGGGCTATCCGGTGCTTCTTGGTACTTCCAGAAAATCTGTGATTGGGCTGGCTTTGGATCTTCCTGCCGATCAGCGCGTGGAAGGTACATTGGCAACTACTGTTCTGGGTGTTCTGGCGGGCTGTGCTTTTGTCCGGGTGCATGATATTAAGGAAAACAGCCGTGTGATCCGGATGACTGAAGCCATACTGGGAAGATAAGAGGTGGCTATGGATAAAATATATATAAAAAATCTGGAATTATTTGCAAAACATGGGGTCTTTCCGGAGGAGAATGTTCTGGGACAGAAGTTTATGGTTTCTGCTGTGCTTTATACAGATATCCGGGAAGCAGGGAAAAGCGATGATTTGACGAAATCCATCCATTACGGAGAGGTGAGTCATCAGATTAAAGATTACGTGGAAAGTCATACATTCCAGTTGCTGGAGAGAATAGTAGAAGGTTTGGCGGAAGAACTTCTGCTTACGGTGCCTCGTCTTTGCGGGATAAAACTGGAGATAAAAAAGCCTTGGGCACCGGTGGGATTGCCGCTGGAAACGGTCTCTGTGGAAATCGAAAGGCGGTGGCATCAGGCGTACATTGCTCTGGGATCCAATATGGGCGATAAAGCCGCATACCTTGATCAGGCGGTGAAATCCCTGAAAAACACCGAAGGCTGCCAGGTGGAAAAAGTGTCTGATTTTATTGCTACCAGTCCTTACGGCGGAGTAGAACAGGATGATTTTATGAACGGGGTTTTGAAGATCCGGACACTGTTGACGCCGGAAGAACTTCTGGATCGTCTTCATGAAATTGAAAAAGAGGCTGGCCGGGAACGGGTAATCCGCTGGGGGCCCAGAACGTTGGATCTGGATATTTTACTGTATGATGACCTGATAATGGATACAGAAGATCTTCATATTCCACATATTGATATGCACAGAAGAGATTTTGTATTGAAGCCGTTGGATCAGATCGCATCCCATGTCCGTCATCCGGTGCTGAACCGGACCATAGGAGAACTGTGGGAAGAATTAAAGAAAACATTGCCGCAGCAGCCGTAGGCTGGGCGGCTTTTTCTGTTACGGGAGGAACTTTATGCGTTTTTTTCATTTATCTGATCTGCATATTGGCAGATATCTTCACGGTTATTCTCTTATTGATCTGCAGCGCCAGGTGCTGAATCAGATCATTCGCTGGGCTGACCGGGAAAAGCCGGATGCCATTGTCATTGCGGGGGACATTTATGATAAGCCGTCGCCTTCAGGTGAGGCTGTTCTGCTGTTTGACTGGTTTTTAACGGAATTGTCCAGGATGAAGCCGCAGATTCCAGTGCTGATAATAAGCGGAAATCACGATTCATCTATGCGTCTGAAGTATGCCAGTGCTTTGTTGAAAGAGCACCGGATTTATGTGGCTGCCCGGCCTCCCCGGACAGCAGAGGATTATCTGCAGAAACTGACACTCTCGGACGAATACGGCGATGTGACATTTTACATGCTTCCCTATATTCGTCCTCAGGCGGTGAGGCAGGTGCTGGGAGAAGAGAGGATGGAAAGTTACCATGATACAGTAAGGCTGCTGCTGGAACGGGAAACTCCTGACTGGGAGCAGAGGAATGTGCTGATTTCTCATCAGTTTTACACGGCGGGAACCCTGCCTTTGCAGCGCAGTGATTCGGAGACTATTCAGGTAGGAGGTCTGGATAATGTGGATATTGAGGTGATCCGAAGATTTGATTATGCGGCTCTGGGTCATATTCACGGCGCTCAGCAGGTGGGCGAACCTTATATCCGTTACTGCGGATCACCCATGAAATATTCCGTCAGTGAATGGAAACAGAAAAAAGGGATTTTGCTGGTGACCCTGGGGGAAAAGGGTGAGGGAATTCAATATGAAACCCTCCCCCTGAAACCGGACCGGGATGTGACAAAAAGGCAGGGAACACTGGAAGAAGTTCTGGCGGCGGGGAAAAGCGACGATTTTATCAGCGTGACGCTGACAGATGAAAAGGAATTGTATCGGCCCAGGGATATTCTGGAAGAGTATTTTCCCAATCTGCTGGAAGTAAAGATAGAAAACAGCAGAACCAGAAGGATGCTTCATCAAGGGGAGGAAATTCTGTGGGAAGAGGATCCCATGACAGCATTCCGGCAGTTTTTTCAGGAAATGCAGGGGCGGGATATGACAGAGGAAGAGAGAAAAGTGATGTGTGATGTGATAAAAGAAGCCGGGGAGGGAGAAATATGAAGCCGCTGAAACTGGTGATTTCCGCATTCGGATCTTATGCCGGGGAAGTGACTGTGGATTTTTCCGGAGTACAGCATGGAATCTTTCTGATCACGGGGGATACGGGGGCAGGCAAAACAACCATTTTTGATGCCATTACTTATGCCTTGTATGACCGCACCAGCGGGATGAAACGGGACGGTTCCATGATGCGCAGCCAGTACGCAGATACAGATACGAAAACCTTTGTGGAATTTACCTTTTCCTACCGACGGGAACAATATACGGTGCGCAGAAATCCTGAATACAGAAGAAAAAAGAAAAGAAAAAGCAGCGGCGGAGATGATTTTACAATGGAGCGGGCGCAGGTGTCTCTGACTATGCCTGACGGCAGTGAATGGCCGGGAAATAAAACGGAAATTAACCGGAAAATCGTAGAAATTCTGGGTCTGGATGTACAGCAGTTTACTCAGATTACAATGATTGCTCAGGGTGACTTTCTGAAACTTCTCCATGCTCCTTCCCAGGAGCGCAAGCAGATTTTCGGACGGATTTTTGATACATCTATTTATTCCCGGATACAGGAAAACCTGAAGGAAAGAACCAGAAAGGGAAAGGAAAAACTGGAAGATTATCAGAAAGCTTTTCTGCGGGAGATTGATCATGTAGACTGCCCGCAAAATTATGATGACAGAGAGCGCTGGCAAGAGGAGTCAGCTGGCCTGGAACATCCGGATTCTGCTCAGGTACTGCAGCATCTGAAGAAAATGTGCGGACAGGGCAGGAAAGAAGAAGAAAAGGTGCAAACGCAGCTTGCGGAGAATCAAAAACAGCTGGACGAACTCCAACGTTTTCTGGAAGCGGCGGATTCTGTCAACAGCCTGTTCAGACAGTTTGAAAAAGCGGAAATATGCCGGGAAGAACTGAAAAAACAGGAGCCGTCTGTAAGAAGCCTGCAAAGTCAGTTGGAAGCACTTCAGAAGGCACTGACTGTAGAAGAGAAAGAACGCCATATGGAGAAGCAGAAGGAACTTTACCGGCAGATAAAAGAAACAAGAGTCCGGGAAGAGAGAGAGACTGCCGCTGAAAAAAAGCTGCTGGAAACTTACCGGCGTTCTTTGGATGAACTGGCCGAAGAGATGAGAGATATTCCGGAGGGGATGATGAAAACACGGGTTCGGGAACTGATGAAGCTGTCCAGAGAACGTACCCGCCTTCAGAAAGAAAAGCTGAAAGAGGAGAATGTGGTAAGGGAGAAAGAAAAAGATTATGAGAACGGCTATCACGCTTTTTTCCAGGCTCAGGCAGGACTTCTGGCGGCGGATCTGCAGGAAGGAAATCCCTGCCCGGTCTGCGGTTCCGTACATCATCCGCATAAGGCGCCGCTGCCCCGGGACGCAGTCAGTCAGCAGCAGGTGGAACGTCTGAAAGCGGCCATGGAAACGGCCAGAAAAAAAGAGGAAAATATACGGAATTCATTGCGGGAAGCAGAGGATAAATGTACTCTTCAGTATCAAAAATGTATGCAGGAGATCGGCCGAAGGGAAGGACGGCTGGAGCAGTTGAAAGGCCAGGAGGCCGGGGAGATGGAAAAAACAAAAAAGGAAGAGGAAAATTTCCGGCAGGCTCTTTTGGAATCCTGCATATCCAGGGAAGAGTATGAGAAGATAAAAAAGACCAGAGATCAGGCAGAGAACTGGAAGAAAAAGCTTGAAAGTTACTATGAAGAATGTATCAGGGCAGATGAAAACTACAGACGATGCAGCGAAATGATCAAAGGAAAAGAGCGGATGGACACAGGAGAGATGGAAGAACGTATCCGCCGGTATAAAAAGGAGAGACAGACGCTGGAACAGGAAAGCCATCGCCTGTTTGCGCAGAATAAGAAAAACATCGAGGTAATGGCGCGGCTGGAACAGCTGGAAAAAGAGCGTAAGATAAAACAGAGGGAGTATGAAGTTCTGCTGACCCTTTCCAGAACGGCCAACGGAACTTTGAGCCAGAGTGTAAAGATGGATTTTGAAACGTATATACAGAGACGGTTCTTCGGCTATGTCATAGGATGCGCCAATCAGCGTTTTGTGAAAATGACCTCCGGTCAGCTGATGCTGCGTCTGCGTGAGGTAGAAAAACTTTCCACCCAGGGGCAGGGCGGACTGGATCTGGATGTTTACAGTCCGGTAACAGACAGCGTGCGGGATGTGAAAACTTTGTCAGGAGGGGAATCTTTTCTGGCTGCTTTATCCATGGCGCTGGGTATGTCCGATGTGATCAGCAGTACGGCAGGCGCCGTCAGGATGGATACCATGTTTATCGATGAAGGATTTGGTTCCCTGGATGAGGACGCCCGGGAAAGAGCAGTGCGGATTTTAAATGAACTGGCCGGCTCCAGCCGTCTGGTGGGGATTATTTCACATGTGGAAGAACTGAAAGAACAGATTGACCGGAAGCTGGTGGTTACCCGGACAGAAAAAGGGAGCCAGGTTCACTGGGAGCTGTGAAAGGATCATAAAAAGGCCGGAAGCTATCGCTTCCGGCTTTCTCTGTACTTCTTGGGGGTCATGCCCACATAACTTTTGAAGATTTTTGTAAAATAACTCTGATCCTCAAAACCGCACATATTGGCGATCTGCACGATGCTGAGTTTTTCATCGGAAAAGAGAAGCTTACTTTTCTCGATCCGGACCTTATTGATATAGTTTGTGATGGTCTCGCCCGTTTCTTTTTTGAAAATGCTGCACAGATACGTTTTGCTCAGGTAAGTTTTGGACGCAATTTCGTCCAGTGTCAGCTTGTTCTGATAATGTGTCTGGATATATTTGTCGACCTTGTGAATGGTTTCCGCGTGTTTCAGGCGGTCATAATCGAAAGTCGTGGAGATAAAACTGTGCATAACATTGGAGACCCAGGCACTGAGATCTTCGATGGTCTTAAACGTATCAATATGTTTCAGGGAATTTTGGGTGATTAGATCTACCTTTTCCATATCGGCTCCGGCATCCAGGGCAGTCCGGGAGATCACGATCATCAATTCCGTAATACGGGGTTTAATGGCTTCCAGGTTCGAATTATTCGCCACGTAAATATAGGCCAGAATCTGATTCAGTACGTTTTCCGCTTCTTCTTTGTCGCGGTTGCGGATGGCGGAACGGAGCCGCCGTTCCTGGGTGATGGGGTACGTATAATAATCGTTTTCACTGAAACTTTTGATTTTTTCTGCATAAATATTATTCAGCAGAGATTCCTGGCTGTAAAAATAACGGCCGGCTCTTCCATGGGAAATACCGGAGATATAAGAGGTAATGGCAGACATTACCTCTGCCAGACTCTGGATTTTTTCCGGTGGGTAACAGGGCATAGATGCCACCACCTTTCTCAGATCCGAATGAGGGATCTCTGACAGATAATCATCCATATTTCCCATACAGAGAGGACCGGCCACAATGCCGCCGGCCAGGTTTCCTTTTTCATCGGAAATAAATGTGGCTACAAGAACCAGACCCAAATTGCAGAAATAGATATACATGCCGTCCCAGCGGTAAGCTTCCTGACAGCCGTGGATGAAGGCATTGATTCCGTAACATTTGGATGAAAGATATTTTTCGCAGGTTTTACAGAGTTTGGTTGTCACATCCTGCTCCAGATAAAGTTTGTTATTGGTGCAGTCTACCGGTATACAGTGAATATCAAACAACGTTTCGAAATGCCGGCAATATTTTTGCGCCTGTTTAATTAAAATTGAATCCATATACTTTGCACGTTCTTTCTGTTTTTATAATTATGTTAGAATATAGTATAAACATATCATAAGATAAGAGAAAGAGCAAAGGTTTTATAAAAATTTTTTGATAAAAAGAGGACAGCCGACAGTTAAGCGGCTGCCCTGGAGGAATTATGACCTCAATGGCCTTAAGAAAAGTTTACATAATAATATCCAGAAGCCTTTGTTTGTAATAGAAGGATTCCACAGTATTAAAAAATGCATCAATATTATCAAATTCCGTCAGCGGCGGTATATCACATCCGGAGGAAATGACAAAATTGCGGTAATCCTTACATTCTTCCAGAAGGCGAACGGTTTCAATCCGGACAGACTGAGGGGTTCCATTGCGGAACTGCTGAGAAGGACTGATATTTCCCATGGCCACGCAGTCTGCCGGAATGTGTTCCAGCATGTCTTTCATATGAACAGCATCTCCGAAGTGGAATACGCGGCATCCCGTATCAATAATGCTGTCAATCAGCTGCAGGGCATAATTACCGCAGTTATGGTAAATAATGATAAAGCCCTGTTCCTGGGTGGCATTGACGATTTCTTTTACGTACTCTGTGGAGAACTCCTGAATCAGCTGAGGAGAAAGAATTCCAGCCAGGGGTTCTGCCATGATGATTCCATGAGCGCCCACTTCCTTGTACGCGTTAATATAATTAATCAGAAAATCAGTAGCTTTTCTGAGAAGTTTATGTACCATATCCGGTTCCTCGTAGCAAAGAGGCATAATTTCATTGATGTCCGCCAGACGGCCGGCAAGAGAAAAAGGACCGGTACAGCCGGCAAAAACAGGTCGGTCAGTGATCAGTTTTAAAGCCTTTCTTACTCCTTCGATATAAATGCCTGTTCGTCCCTCGCCAACTTCTGGAATTTCCAGCGCGTCAGCGTCTTCTTCCGTTTCAACGATTTTTCCGATGATAGTGGGCACTTCATCGGCGGCATATACGGCACGGGCGCCAAAGGCTTCAGCTTCCACGGAAAGATCCATAAAGCTGGCAACTCCCGGCATCTGATATTTGTCAGCCAGCATTTTCATGCCGAGTGCCTGATAGTTGCTGTCGGTAACCAGTTCTTTCACGGTAACATACAATAATTGAACGGATGGGAAGGAAAGTAATGGAAAAGCCTTCTTGTCTTCCTGATAGATGAGTCTGTCAATCCATTTATACATATTCATTTTGCTATAACCCTCCAATAACATGTTTTTCTTGTGAAACATATTTATAATATTATTGTTTTGTTAAAATTTATAGCATGCAAACATTCTTTTTGGAACAATATTATTTTAAAAATCGAAGAATAAAAAAATATTTAAATATTGAATCGGAGGAATGGTGTTTGAAGAGGCTGAAGATTGTGCTATAATAAAGACATAACAGGGAAAAGAGGTAAAAAAATTGAGATATGAAGGATTAGTATACAGGCCGCCCAGTGAGGCCAGAAGCCTGATTGTGCAGGTGACTATAGGATGCGCCCATAATAAGTGCACCTTCTGTACCATGTACAAAGATAAAAAATTCAGAATACGGAAAAAGGAGGAGGTTCTGGAGGATTTCCAGATGGCTTATGATACTTATGGAGACCGTATCCGCCGGATCTTTCTTGCAGATGGAGACGCGCTGATTGTCAAAACGCCGGATCTTCTGGATATCCTGAATTTTATCCGGGAACGTTTCCCCTCCGCGGAGCGTGTAACTTCTTACGGGACACCCGGAGACATTCTCAGAAAATCAGAAGAAGAGCTGAGAGCTCTGGCGACCGCCGGATTGGACATGGTTTATATGGGAGCAGAATCAGGAGATGCCGTTACACTGGAAAGAATCAACAAAGGAGTTACCCGGGAGGAAATTATCGAAGCAGGACAGAAACTGCGCAGATGTGGGATAAAATCATCGATCACCTTAATTTCCGGACTGGGAGGAAGGGAAAGAAAAAAAGAGCATGCAGTGGAATCCGCCAGGCTGATCAGCGATATTAAACCGGATTACGTGGGCTTTCTTACTTTAATGCTGGATGAATCTACAGAGATTTACCGGCAGATAACAGCGGGAGAGATGGAACTTCTTACACCGGAAGAAGTGGTGGAGGAGATGCGCCTGTTTCTGACTAACGTGGATTCTGAAGGAACCGTATTCCGGGCAAATCACGCGTCTAATTACGTAATTTTGAAAGGAGATCTGAACAAGGATATTGACAATATGCTTCATCAGCTGGATGAAGTGGAAAAGGCGGGAAAATACCGGCCGGAGAGAGTCAGAGGATTATAGAAAGCAACAGGAGGAAAGAGATGCAGCTGGAAACATTGAGAAAAGATATGGTGGCGGCTATGAAAGCCCGAGACAAGGTACGTAAAGATGCAGTTTCATCATTGATATCTGCAGTGAAAAAGGCGGCTATTGACGAAGGATGCCGTGATGATATTCCGGAGGATCTGGTAGACCGGGTAATTTTAAAAGAGATGAAAACAGTAAAAGAACAGGTGGATACCTGCCCTGACCAGAGACAGGATCTGAAAGAAGAATATCAGGCACGTTATGACATTATTCAGGAATATGCCCCCAAACTTCTTACGGCGGAGGAGATAGAAGCCGTTCTTCAAGAGAAATTTGCTGATCTTCTTGCCACAAAGAACAAAGGACAGATTATGAAAACAGTTATGGGAGAACTGAAAGGAAAGGCGGACGGTAAGGTTATTAACCAGGTTGTTGCGAAACTGTGTGAATAGAATACTGAAAACTGGTTTATGCTGACGGAAAAGAGAAATGTGGTGAGAAAAAATGAAATTTGATATGCACTGCCATACAAAGGAAGGTTCCATGGATGGGAAAGTCCCCATTGAAGATTATATTATCCGGCTCAAGGAGCTGGGGTTTAAGGGGATGCTGGTTTCCGATCACAACACTTATAATGGATACCGGGAATGGAAAAATCATATAAAAGGGGAGCGCCATAAAGACTTCATTGTATTGAAAGGAATTGAATATGATACGATTGATGCGGGACATATTCTGGTGATTATGCCGGAAGGCGTAAAAATCCGTGTACTGGAGCTGAGAGGACTGCCCATTAAGATACTGATTGATGTGGTTCATAAAAACGGGGGTATTCTTGGTCCCGCTCATCCCTGCGGTGAACGTTACCTGGGTATTGCCAATACAAAGAAGAAAAGAAATAAAGATGCCATCTTCCGAAAATTTGATTTTATCGAAACCTTTAATGCCTGTGAATCCGACCAGAGTAACGAGTCTGCAAGAATGCTGGCGGAACGGTTTATGAAACCTGGTTTCGGGGGAAGCGATTCCCATCGCTATGACTGCATTGGAACAGCATATACAGAGCTGCCTAAAGAGATTCGCAGAGAATCAGATCTGATCCGATATATTCAAAGCGGCGGAGAAGTTACCTGCGGAGGGACGCCTTATACGAAAACGACGAAAGACAAGATGGGAAAGTGGCATCAGATTCTGGTTCAATCCTTTTATCTGTACAACAAAACGGCCAGTCTGTACCGAAAACACAGAAGGAAAGAAGAACTGAAAAAACTTCATGTTTAGACAACGAAAAAGGAACTATCAGATTAACCACTTCTGATAGTTCCTTTTAAATTTCGTTGTCCATTGGAATGTACCTCAAATCATAAATTTTTTTCTTGGGTTTTAACTTAAGTTTTTGGTGGTCTGTACCTTCCTTTCATAAAATTTTGGGGTAAATCGTTAAGTTTTCGGTGGTCCGTCCTCCTTATCTTAATATTTGTTTCTTTTGATAATGTTATTATATCTGATAACAAAGAAAAAGTCAATAGTAAAAAATAAAAATAATAAAAAAATATTCATTTAAACTGAATAAAAAAATATATAAAATAAAAAAACTGAAAATAATATATATTTTCAATACTAGGCACAAATAGAGACAAATGTTCCATGGACAAGTTGACATAATGATAGTGGGGAAAGACAGATGGAAACGCCTATTTTACCGCCGCTGATGTATATGGTTTCAAAATGCTGCGCGCTGTCATCAATGAAAGTGGGAAATTGTTTTTTCATTCCCACCGGACTGCAGCCGCCGCGGATATAACCGGTAACACTGTTGATTTCTTTTACGTGAATCATTTCCACGGATTTTTCACCGGCAGCCTTTGCAGCCAGTTTCAGATCCACTTCCCGAGCGATAGGGATTACATAAACGTAATACTGGCCGCTTTTTCCGCGGGCTACCAGAGTTTTGAAGGACTGTTCCACAGGAGCGCCGGTCAGCTGGGCGGTGTGGAGTCCGTCAATGAATTCATCGCATTGGTAATAGATAGCCTGATAGGGAATTTTGTTTTTGTCCAGTATCCGCATTACATTGGTTTTTGCTTCTTTTGCCATTTTTCAAACCTCCTGACGTTAGCATTGTACTACCCTGAGAGAAAAACTTCAATGCTGACATTTTGAAACGCACGAAAAAAACACTGGACAAAAGGAAAATTCTGTGGTTTAATAAATGCAAGCTTCTAAAAGCCGTCAGTTCTGACGGATAATCCCAATTGATATAATTTTATATTCTGAATCAGAGGGAGGTGTATAATTGCCCCTTTATTATAAAATACTATTTGCTATGGCATACTCTGCTGTAGTCTGTGATTTGAAATCAGAGCGTATACCAAATGAAGGCATCTGCCTGTTTTGGGGGACCGGGCTGATATTTCAGATAATTACAGAAGGTTTTCAGGGTCTGGGAAACGGTATGGCGGGAGCTTTTCTGCCATTGATGACGCTGGCCGGACTGTTTTTCTTCCGGATGATCGGAGCGGGGGATATCAAGCTCCTTTCAGCGCTGGGAAGCGTAATGGGGCCAGCGGTGGTTTTAAAATGTATGGTACTGTCTTTCTTCTTTGGAGCGCTTTTAAGTGCGGCAATTCTTATTGATACAAAAACTCTGATCATACGTCTTCGGTATTTCACCGAATATTTCCGTAATCTTTACACCAGAAAATCTGTTGTTCCCTATTGCAAAAAAGGGAAACGACTGGAAAATATACACTTCAGCGTACCGGTTTTCATGGCCGTTATGCTGCATATGGGAGGTTTTTATTAAATGAACAGTGGAAAAAATATTCTGGCCGTCTGCGATCTGGAAGCGGCTTACGCCTGCAATTTCGTAGAATACGTTCACCGAAAGAACAGTATGCCCTTTGATATTCAGGCATTTACCGGCCTGGATTCGCTGAAGAAATTTGCTGAAAAACAGAAGATAGAGATCCTTCTGATTTCTGATAAGGCTATGTGCGAGGAGATAAAAACGCTGGATATCGGTCAGATTGTAATTCTCTCGGAAGGTGTTCATCACCCTATGTTGGACTGCTATCCAAGCGTTTACAAGTATCAGTCTTCAGATGCGGTGATTCGTGAAGTGATGAACTGCTATGGCGCAAAAGAAAAACTGTGCTTTCAGAAAACGGGAAACCGTCAGAAAAAAGAGCGCATCGGCATTTACTCACCTGTGGGGAGAACTGCCAAAACCTCTTTCGCTCTCACTCTTGGACAGATTCTGGCAAAGGAAAAGCCTGTTCTCTATCTGAATTTGGAGGAATATGCCGGATTTGAGCAGCTTCTGGACTGCAGTTATGAAAGAAATCTGGGAGATCTGATTTATTTTATCCGACAGGATTATAATAACCTGCCGCTGAAAATCAGCGGAATGGTACGGTCGGTAAACAATCTGGATTATCTGCCGCCGGCTCTGTCTCCTATGGATGTTCAAAACACGAAGCTGGGAGAGTGGATTCAGCTGCTGGAGGAAATCGAAAATAATATGCCTTATGAGACGATCATTCTGGATTTCGGCGATGGAGTCAGCGAGTTGTATGCGTTTTTGAATCAATGTCACAGAGTGTATATGCCTGTACGGGGAGACGTAATGTCGACAGCAAAGCTGCAGCAGTTTGAACATCTTCTTCAGATGTGGAATTATGACAGCCTTTTGGAGCGGATTGAGAAAGTGAAACTTCCGTATCACAGAACGGAAAAACGGGGCAGGGAATATCTGGATGAGCTGGTTTGGAGCCAGTTGGGGGATTTTGTCAGGGAACTGGTAAGAAAGGAAAAGAATCATTGACGGAATTTGGAAAACTGCAGAAAGATCTCATGGAGCGGCTGGAACAGACGCCGGATCTGTCAGACCGCCAGATCAGAGAAATTATTGATGATATGATGCTTGATGACCGGTATGGCAGGATGTTGCCGCTGAATATGAAAGGGAAGATACAGAAAGAACTGTTTGATTCGGTACGCCGTCTGGATGTGATTCAGGATCTGATCGATGATCCGAAAGTGACAGAGATTATGGTCAACAGCAGTGATCAGATTTTTGTGGAAAAAGGAGGAAGAATCAGCAGATACGATAAGAAGTTCACCTCCAGAGAGAAGCTGGAAGATGTGGTTCAGCAGATTGTGGGGAAATGTAATCGAATTATCAACGAAAGCAGTCCTATTGTGGATGCAAGACTTGAAAATGGCGCCAGGGTTAATGTTGTTGTGGAGCCTGCATGCATTGGGGGACCAGTGATGACGATCCGCCGGTTCCCTGATTCTCCTATAACTATGGAACGGTTGATTGCTCTTGGAAGCATATCGGAAGAAGCTGCTCTTTTTCTGGAAGAGCTGGTGAAAAGCGGATATTCCATATTGATTGGAGGCGGTACATCCGCCGGAAAGACAACCTTTCTCAATGCCCTTTCCAACTTTATCCCGAAGGATGAGAGGATTATTACCATTGAGGATACTGCTGAACTTCAGATTCAGGGGATTGAAAATCTGGTTCGTCTGGAAGCGCGAAGCGCCAATATGGAAGGAGGAAAACAGATTACAATACGGGAATTGATCAAAACGGCTCTCAGAATGCGGCCCAACAGAATTATTGTGGGCGAGGTACGCCAGGAGGAAGCCATTGATCTGCTTCAAGCCTGGAACACGGGACATGAAGGCAGTATAGGAACTCTTCATGCGAACAGTACAGCGGATATGATCAGCAGAATGGAAACTATGGTACTGATGGGAATGCAGCTCCCGCTGGAAGCTATCCGGCGTCAGATTGCTTCCGGCGTGGATATCATGATACATCTGGGAAGGCTGAAGGATAAAAAAAGAAGGGTTCTGGAAATCAGCGAAGTCATTGGTTTTGAGAATCAGGAGGTTGTATTGAAAACACTGTATGCCTGGGATGACAGAAACCGGATGCTGCGAAAAAGGAACTCTCTGACACATACAGAGAAATTGGAAAGGATGAAAGGTTATGAAGCATAATTACAGCCATTACAGGTTCAGCAAAAAAGAATTGATCAGATATCTGGGTGAATCGTTGTTTCTGTGCGCGGGAATCAACTATCTCTGTTATCGCTCCTGGTGGGCGTTTCTTGCACTGCTTCCCGTTCCCTGGTTTTATCTGAAGTTAAAAAGACAGAAGCTGCTGAAGAGGAAAAGGAAGCTGCTGAATTATGCCTTTAAAGACGCGGTGAATTCTTTAAGTGTGGCTTTGAAGGCAGGCTATTCCATGGAAAACGCGATTTCGGAATGTATCCGGGATCTGAAAAACATTTATCCGGCATCCGATCCCATCGTTGAGGAATTCTGTTACATCCAGAATCAGCTGAAAGTCAGCGTCCCTGTGGAGACGCTGCTGAGAGATCTGGGAGAGAGAAGTCAGGTGGAAGATATCCGGAATTTTGCGGGGGTCTATGGGATTGCCAAGCGCAGCGGAGGAAATCTGAGCAGAATCCTGCAGAATACAGCCAGGACGCTTAACGATAAAATTGAAGTGGAAAAAGAAGTGGAAGCCTGTATAGCGGCCAAACGTATGGAACAGAGCATCATGGCGGCAGTGCCTTTTGGAATTATCCTTTACATGCAGGTAATTGATCCGGAATTTTTATCTGTACTGTACGGCAATATGGCAGGCGTCTGCGTTATGACAGTCTGTCTGATCGGATATGCGCTGGCTTTCTGGATGGGACGCAGAATTGTCCGGATTGAGGTGTAGCGATGATCTGGATTCATGGCATAGTATTTTTACTGCTGTTTTGCATAGCTCTGCCTGGAATAAAGGGAAAAATAGGAGACCGGCTTCAGAAGGTGATTCCAATGGAAGTGATTACAGGAGCCGTTTGTATTCTTCTGGCCGGGAATATTCTGGGAACGGCAATAACCATTTGGAATATGGCACAGCAGAATCAGGAACTGACGGAGATTGAACAGAAGACAGCAGAAGAAGATCAGACGGTAGTCCTGGAGGCCGAGAAAGAAGACGGCAGCAGCCAGAAAATTCAGCTGACGATTCCGGGCCTGAGTTATGAAAAGAGTGAAATAAAAAACTGGTTCCAAGATGGAAAGGATAGATTGAAAGAAGCGATTCTGGGAGAAAATCAATCGCTGGATCATGTGGATTCGGATTTGAAGCTGATTACCGGATTTCCCGATATACCCGTTGAAATCAGTTGGGGAAGCAGCAATCCGGAACTGTTAGACTGGAATGGACATCTGGGAGAAAGCATACCGGAAGAAGGAGCGGAAATAACGTTATACGCTGCGTTTTCCTGCCAGGATGAACGGGAAGATTTTGAACTGACAGTCCGGGTATTCCCCCCTAAAATTCCAATGGTGGAAAAATGGGAGAGAGAAGCTCAGGACAGCTTTCAGCAGTTGAATGACGACAGAAAAGGGGGAAATATCTGGTATCTGCCTGCTGAGGTAGAAGGGGAAAGCGTCGTATGGAGCCGTCCGGCGGTACATACGGGGCTGACGGTGGTGATGCTTTCAGCAGCCCTGGCTCTGGTGTGGATTTTCGGGAAAAAACAGGAAAAGCAGGACAGACAGAAGAAGAGACAAGACGAGATGATGGTAGACTATCCGGAAATTCTGAATAAATTTGTATTGCTGCTTAACGCGGGGATGAATACCAGAAAAGCGCTGACAAAAGTGGCGCTGGATTACCGGAAACAGAAGCAGACAGGTGGCGGAAATTTTCCTGCAAGAGCCGCCTATGAAGAAATAGCCGCTGCATACTCGGAGATGGAGCAGGGAATTCCTGAGGCGGAGGCCTATGAACATTTGGGAAACCGCTGTGGGCTGGCCGTTTACAAGACTTTCTCCACATTGCTGATACAAAATCTGAAAAAAGGCAATGGAGAAATTATTGACATGCTGGAGAGGGAAGCGGTGGACGCATTTGAAAACAGAAAACGCAGAGCCAAAATTCTGGGAGAGCAGGCGGGCACGAAATTGCTGGTTCCGATGGTTCTCATGCTGGTGATTGTTTTTGTAATCCTGTTGTTTCCGGCAGGCAGCATTCTGTAGAAAAACGGTACGGGGAAAGGAGGTGAGGCTTATGGGTGCGTTGATCGGTGATTTCTGGAAAGAAGAAGACGCCATCGGAGTGGTGGAAATTATCTTGATTCTTGTCGTTTTGATTGGTCTGGTAATTATTTTTAAAAATCAGCTGGTCAGTCTGGTTAAGAATATTCTTTCAAAAATCACAAGTCAGAGCAACAGTATTTAGAAAGGAGGACACGCCTTGTATCAGAGGGGAAGCATAACCGTTTATCTGAGCCTGACGTTGGCTGTAATTATGTCTCTGATTGGAACGGCGCTGCATTCGGTGCAGTCAGCGGGGGCCAGGGTGCAGGCCGTGCATGGAGTAGATCAGGGGTTGTATTCCCTGTTTGCCCGATATGATATTCCAATGCTGGAGAAATACCATCTGTTTTTTTTGGATGGCTCCTTCGGACAGGGGAGTCTTCAGATGGGACAGCTTTACGGTATTCTGGAAAAAGATACGGCCGCTAATTTGGATGGCGGGAATAGAATAATAGATAATGTAGATTTGATAAACGGCAGTATCACAGGATATACGCTGGCTACAGACAATGGCGGAAATGCCGTGAAATCCCAGGCCGTGGCCTATATGGAAACGATGATGGGAATACAGGGTGTGCGTTCTCTGGCAGAAAAAGTTCAGGGACAGGAAGAAACGGTACAGGTGATTGAGGCAAAAAAGAATGAAATTGATGAAGCTGAGGCCATGGCGCAGTATGAAGCGCTGAGGAACCAGGCTTCGGACCAGGAAGTGCCGGCACAGTCGCCGGAAAGCGGAACTATCGTACCGGAAAATTTTATCAACCCGGTAGAAGCCGTAAAAACGGCAAAAGGAAAGGGCATTTTATCACTGGTTCTTCCGGAAGGGAAAGAAATATCCGCGGCCGTCCAGAGAAAATCATCCATGGTATCCGGCCGCTCCCTGGAAAAGGGGATGGGAGTTCCCGCTTACGATTCTTCCTGTAATGCCTGGACTTCAGATCTTATATTCAATGAATATCTTTTAAAGCATTTTAACTGTTTTACGGATGAACTTTCGGAAGGAGGGCTGCAGTATCAGCTGGAATATATTTTTCAGGGAAAAGAAAGCGATACGGAAAATTTAAAAGGCGTGGTTACAAGGCTGCTTTTGATACGGGAGGCGTCTAATTTGCTGTATCTTTATCAAAATGAGGGAAAACGGGCCCAGGCCCAGACGATGGCGCTGATTATTGCCGCGCTTTTCGGGGCGCCCCAGGGAGCAGAAGCTCTGGAAACGGTTCTGATGGTCAGCTGGGCCTTCGGCGAGAGCGTTCTGGATCTGCGGGAGCTGCTGGACGGAGGCAAAGTGCCTCTGCTGAAAGATAATAGTTCATGGCAGATATCTCTGAGCGATCTGCCTCGAATTTCGCAGGGGGTGGATGCCTTAAGAAAAAAGCAGAAGGATGGAATGACTTATCGGGATTATCTTCGAGTCCTGCTGATGATGAAAGGTTCGGAAGATAAAGCTGTCCGCTGTATGGATATGATGGAAATGGTTCTGCGAAAAGAGCAGGGAAAGGGTCAGTTTCGTCTGGACTGCTGTCTGTATGCAGCTGAAATACAGTTTCAGTTTGAAGCAGACAGGGGTAACCGGTACCAGGCGGTGAGAAACTATGGTTATGATATGAAACAGTGACAGAAAACAGGAGGTGTGTGAAGATGCCCTGGCGGAAAGTTCGTAACAGTCAACCAATCAAGAAGCAAACAGAAAACTCTCTTCAGGCAAATCATTACATGTTTCCCCCGGCACAATGTGATACATCTGCCGTCAGGGTGTCTTCATGCATCTCCGGAGAAAGGGCCAGCCTTACTGTGGAGGCGGCGATGGTAGTTCCCATATTCTTTTTTATGGTGATTATACTGATCAGTCTGATCGACCTGGTAAGAGTTTATGCTGAAGTAACCGTCTCCTTAAATGAAAGCGCGAAGAAACTGGGGATGTACGCCTATGTCAGTGAAGCTGCATCGGATTCCTCTCCTGTGGGAGCGGTGGGAACCGGCGTGTGTATCGGATTTGCTCAGGCACAGATGCCGAAAGAGGAGAGGGTTTCCGTATCCTGTTTCGGTTCCTCTTATACGGACTGCAGTGTGCATCTGGAAGCCAGAGTGGCTTACCGTTTTCCGGTGTCCTTCGGGGGAATCAAGAAAGTTGTTTTTCCGGTAAAAGCTGTGGTTCATCCATGGACCGGATATCAGGGAGGCCAGGAGGAGAAAATCCCGGGAAATTTTGAAGAGATGGTCTATGTGACGGACAGGCAGACGGTTTATCATACACACAGTGACTGTTCTCACATGAATGTAACGGTCTATTGCGTAACCAGAAAAGAAGCTCAAAGAAGCCGGAATGAATACGGCGGAAAATATAAGAAATGCAGTCACTGCAGCGATGAGGGAAAGGACAGTGTAGTTTACATAACACCAAAGGGAGACAGCTATCACTTTTCGGCGGAATGTTCAGCGCTGAAACGATCGGGGCAGCTGGTAAAAAAGTCAGAGGTTTCAGGTTTGCCAAAATGCAGCAGATGCAATGAGAGAGATTAATATGGAAAGAGCAGTGTGGACAATTTTATTTCTTGGAATCAATGGAATTTATGACATAAAATGCAGAAGAATCTGTAAATGGTCATTTCCTGTGTTCTTTTCTGCCGGTGCGGCAATATGGATGAGAAACGGAAGAGACCTGCTGAGTCTGGCAGCCGCGTTCATTCCCGGAATATTGCTTCTGCTCGCAGGAAAAGTGACAAATGAAGCTGTAGGTTATGGGGATGGGCTGACTGTGCTGATGCTGGGAGTCTGTCACGGGCTGTGGAAAGTCTGTGAGATTGTCCTGGGAGGGATGCTGCTCTCAGCGGTATGGGGAGGAATTCTGCTTATTGTAAAGAAAAAGGGCTGGAAACAGGAATTTCCCTGGATACCTTTTCTGTTTCTGGCATATTTGGGAGGCATGTTTATTAAATGAAGAAAAATCTGAAGGGCAGTATGACAGTGGAGGCGGCTTTTGTGGTTCCGCTGGTTTTAATGGTTATTTCCGCGTTGATTCTGCTGACTATGTTCGTACATAACAGAGCCTGGTATACGGCTGTTTCGGCAGAGGCTGTAATATCCGCATCCACGGATGGAGTGCGTTCCGGACAAGAGGCTCAAAAGACAGTGGCAGGAAAGATGGCGGAAAGAAAGGGAGAGCAGGGATTTCCTGCGGGAGAAATTACTATGATTGCGGCTGCGGGGGAGAATTATGTGAGAACGCAGACACAGATCAGATCCGGAGGCGTGATGGGAGTCGGTTCATGGAAAGCGGAAGTAGCCCAGAGAAGCGAATTTGTAAGGCCGGTGCCTTTTATACGTAATCTGCTTGCCATTAAGGCCTGGAAGGAGAGGTAATATGGAAGTCAGTTATAAACGAGATTTTCACCACAGCTATCTGATTATTCAGGATGAAAAGTTGCCCGACTGTGACACTTATCCTGTGAAGATGCTGCTGAACGGGGCTGTACCCGGACTTTTAACCTGTCAGATTCACAGAGTGGATAATCAGGCGCTGTTTTATTATGAGATTACATCGAAGCAGCCCCTGTCTGTTCTGTACGAAAGCAAAAAACTGGATCGGGACAGTATGATTCTGATCATAAGCGCTTTGATAAAGACCATGGAAGAAATGGAACGATATCTTCTGGATCCCTCCTGCCTTCTGCTGCAGCCGGAATACATTTACATTAATACAGCGGATCGGGAGGTCGGTTTCTGCTGCTGGCCAAGAAGCCATCAAGAGACAGATCATCAGGCTTTTCTTCATTTTACGGAATACCTTTTGCCGCAAATTGATCATCAGGATCAGGAAGCGGTGATATTAGGCTATCAGCTTTACCGCAGAGCAATGGAAGGCCGCTTGGATCCGGAGGAAATCCGTGGAGAAATATACCGGGAAATGATAAAACCCCAGAAAACGGAAGAGGCGAATATTCCGGAAGAGGCGGCGTTGGATCCTGCTTTCATGGAGGAAGAAAGCAGAAAGAGGGAGGAGGTGCTGGAAACGCTTCTTCAAGATCAGGGAGAAGGGAAGAAAGAAAATTCCGGGAAAATTATGCTCTGCATAACAGGAATCGGGCTGGTTGGAATTATGTGTTTTTATCTGATCTGGAATCATTTTTTTTCCTGGCAGGTTTACTGTGCGGCAGGCACCGTGCTGTTTTTGGTTATTCTGGGAATTGTGGTGGCCTGGAAAGTGAAAAAAAGAAAAGCTGACAGGAAAAAGAGGGAGGATCCAAAAGCAGAAGTCCGGCTGGTTAATACCATGGCGGCAGAAGAGCCTATGGATGAAAAAGATCTTCCGGATATCAGGGAGGATCTGAAAACTTCACTTTTAAATCAACCGACGGATGAGGAAGATTATGGGGTACTGCAGGCCGTCCATCCGCCCCGGATGCCGGATATAGTCTTGAAAAAGGGAACAGTAATTCTGGGGAAGATGGAAGGAGCGGTGGATATTGTACTTCCGTCACCGGCAGTCAGCCGCGTTCATGCAAAAGTATGCTGCGATAAAGAATGCGAAATTTTTGATCTGAATTCCCGAAATGGAACTTATGTTAATCAGACGGAAGGAGTAGGATATGAAGGAAAGAAACTGAAAGACGGAGACCGGGTAAGCTTTGCTGATGTAGTCTTTTGCTACCATTCACCGGAGAAGAACGGCGGCTTGCACATTCACCGAGAATGAACTATAATGAATGAAAAATTGTTAAAGGTGGAAGGAATTTGACAGATCAGGAACGCTACAGAAATGAAGACGCAATTGACCGTATGCAGAAGGGACCTGTCAGCTGGGTGAATCTTACGCTGATTCTTGCGAATATCCTGGTATTTCTGTGGGTGGAAAGTACCGGAAGCAGCGAAGATGCAGCTCATATGCTGGAATGTGGAGCTGCATTTCCGCCTCTGATTCTGGCGGGAGAGTATTATCGGTTGTTTACCTGTATGTTTCTTCATTTTGGGTTTGAACACCTCTTCAACAATATGCTGCTGCTGTTTTTCCTTGGCGGGTATCTGGAACGGGCAGCAGGTCATATTAAATATCTTGTCATTTATCTTCTGGGAGGTCTGGGCGGCAGTCTTCTGTCTTTTTCCTATAACCTGGATCTGGAAAGAAATGTGGCATCAGCCGGCGCCTCCGGAGCTGTTTTTGCGGTTATCGGAGCAATGGTCTACATCGTCATTCGTAATAAAGGAAGACTGGAGGATATCTCTTTGCAGAGACTTCTGCTGATGGCAGCTCTTTCCATCTATTTTGGATTTGCATCAGGCGGCGTGGATAATATTGCTCATATCGGCGGACTGATTTCGGGATTTTTAATATGCATGGCAGTTTACAGGAAAAGGCGCAGCGGGCAGTAAGGGCTGCGCCTTTGCTTACGGTATCTACTCATAGACGATGGGAAGGCGGATGATGAATTCCGCTCCCTGTCCCTCGATGGAGGAAACACCGATGGTTCCTCCATGGGCTTCTACTGTACTGCGGGCGATGGCCAATCCCAGACCGGTACCATCTTTTTTGTGAGTAACGAAGAAGTCGAAAATGGAAGACTGGTACTCTGCAGGAATTCCAGGACCGTCATCACGAATGCGGATGGTTGCTGTATCAAAATCGGCGCTCAGAGTGATAATAATAGTGCCTCCACGGCCGTCCATTGCCTCCGCTGCATTTCTTACCAGATTTAAAAAGACCTGCCGTATTTTGCTGCTGTCCAGCAGAAATGGAGGAATGGGCCCTTCCTTCCGAAAGGTAATGGTAATATTCTGTGAGGAAAGGGCAGAAGCCATGCTTTCAGTAAAAGAACGCAGTATGTGATAAAGATTAACTTCACTGCGGTTTAATTTCTGGGCATTATTGTATTCTGAAAGCTGTGCGAGAAGACTGCGCAGAAATTCCATGTTTTCCATAACATCATTCCAGTATGGGAAAGCTTTCACTTCAGGATGAGTGGAAGCCATCAGCTGCAGAAAGCTGTTGATCAAAGTGACAGGGTTGCGTACTTCATGGGATACCATGGAAAGCTGCAGCTGATTTTCACGGCGCAGCAATTTTTGAACCTCCAAAGCCTGGGGAGATTCCTGACATAGTTGATGTATTTTTTCGTATTCGTCTCTGGATAACATTTTTTTCACCTCTGTGGGTAGTGTATCATTAGAATTTTTAAATAGCAAACAATATTATGTTGCAAATTATGACAGAATGCGACAAAATAGAAATAGATGATTTATTTGTGAAGGAGGCAGAAAAATGTCAGATTGTATTTTTTGTAAAATTGCCTGCGGAGAGATTCCGTCGGCAACCTTGTATGAGGATGAACAGTTTCGGGTGATCCTGGATCTGGGTCCTGCCAGCAAAGGCCATGCGCTGATTCTTCCCAAAAAGCATTATGCGAATCTTTATGAGATAGAGGACGAAACGGTGGCTTCCGCTATGGTGCTGGCGAAAAAAATGGCCACAGCCATGACAAAAGCGCTGGGCTGCAGCGGCTTTAATGTGGTGCAGAATAACGGTGCATCTGCAGGTCAGACAGTATTTCATTTTCACATTCATCTGATTCCCAGGTATGACAATGATAATGTCGGGTTGAGCTGGAAGCCGGGAAAACTGACAGATGAAGTGCGGGATGAAATTGTAACTGAAGTCAGAAAACAGCTGTAAAGAGATGACAGGGGGATTGACCATGAATTTGTCAGAGTTTGATGAACTTTATGACAGATACTATCTCATGGTGATGAAAGCGGCTTTTAATATACTACAGGATTATCATTATGCACAGGATATTTGTCAGGAAGTTTTCACTTTATTTTTCGTAAAACGTGAAACAGTAGAGGATATGTATATAAAACCTTGGCTGCTGGTGACAGCTAAGCATAAAGCCATAGATTTTCAGCGGAAGAAATATCATAAGCATGAAGTCTGCGGTGATGTTTTAAGTCAGAACTTAAACATAGAGTTTGACGATATGGAAAAAGAGTTTATCAAGAAAGAGTTTCGCCGGGAAGCACTGGCTGAGCTTAAAAAGAAGGACAGACAATGGTACGAGATAATTGTCCGGGTGGCAGCCGCTGGAGAAAACCAGCAGCATGTGGCGGATGATCTCGGTATCAGTCTGTCCAATCTGAGAATCAAACAGCACCGTGCGAAGCTCTGGCTTCGGAAACGGTTCAGTCCGGAAGATTATTCTTCCTGAGATGGTTTCTGACATTCTTCAATGAGCTGAAGAATTTTCTCTATGGAATCCATCTCCTGATTTGCGGCCATGGCATCGATGTAGGACTGGCGGTTATGATACAGTTCGGTAATTGCGTTGTAAAGCGTATTGTCTGTGATCTGTTCTTCTTCCAGAACCATACTGTAGCCCAGCCGTTCAAAAGAACGGGCATTTAGAATCTGATCTCCCCGGCTTGCCCGTGCAGAAAGCGGAATCAGAAGATTGGGCTTTTTCAAAGCACTGATTTCGCAGATTGCATTGGCGCCGGCGCGGGAGATGACAAGATCTGACAGTGCAAAAAGATCTGCCAGTTCTTTTTTGATGTATTCATATTGTACATAACCGGGAACATCGGTTAATGTTTCGTCCAGTTTATCTTTACCGCAGAGGTGGATAATCTGGAAATCTTTCAGAAGTTCAGGCAGAATTCTGCGGACGGCGTCGTTAATGGCTGCGGCTCCCAGACTTCCGCCGATAATCAGGATCACCGGTTTATCCGGTGAAAGTCCGGTAAATTCCAAAGCGCTGATTGGATTGCCGGTGAGCAGTTCCTGGCGGATTGGAGTTCCGGTCAGAACAGCTTTGCCTTCCGGCAGCAGTTTAACTGTTTCCGGGAAATTGCAGCATACCTTCGTTGCAGAAGGAATGCACAGTTTATTTGCCAGTCCTGGCGTCATATCCGATTCATGGATGATGGCTGGGATTTTCAGCTTTTTTGCGGCGGTAACCACAGGTACGGTGACAAAGCCGCCCTTGGAAAAGATCACATCGGGAGCCAGTTCCTTTAAAAGTTTTTTGGCTTCACGATAACCTTTCAGAACCTTAAATGGGTCTGTGAAATTCTTGGGATCGAAGTATCTTCTCAGTTTTCCTGAGGAGATACCGTAATATGGAATCTCCATATCTTCAATCAGCTTTTTTTCAATACCGTCATAGGAGCCGATGTAAGATATGGTATAACTCAATTCCCGAAGGCGGGGAATCATGGCAATATTTGGAGTAACATGTCCAGCGGTGCCCCCACCGGTGAGTACAATGTGCTTCATGGGATAGACCTCCTGCTTTTCATTGGAGGCAGTGCTTTTGGCAATGCCTGTTATCTTTATATTTTATACCCTGAGGGGGAAAAGTCAAGAAAAGTTGCCAGGGCAGAAGAGGAGTTTGGTATGAAGGCGAAAAAAGGGAAATTAGCAGATTTAAATCTGGATGAAGAACTTCTTCGGGAGGCAGCGGAGATCGAAGAAGAAATAAAGAACGTTCCCCTGGAAGAAAACCCGGTGGATAAAGAAAGACTGCGGGCTAAAATTCTGATGCAGGTTCTGCAGGAAGAACAGAAAAAACAGCAGAAAAAAAATAAACGCAGGAGAGTCCAGAAATGGGCAGCAGTGATTGTTTTGGCTTTTGTAGGTGTGTTCGGTGTGTCTATGACAAGTCAGGCTAACAGAATTTTTCTGGTGCAGAAAGTGGAGGAATTTTTTACGGGGAGAACAGATGTAACAGTTGAGAATGGGACGATAGAATCTGCGAATCTGGATGAGAGAAGGGCGCGGGATGATATTGAACAGGTTTTAAATGTAGAGGTTCCAGAGTTTTATTATGTGCCAGAAGGGATGAAATTTTCTGGATATGAAATTTATGAAAATGTAAATACAGCTGAAATATACTATAGTTACAATGAAAAAATACTTACCTTTTACATTTTAGGTAATAACAGTGATTCTGCAGTGAGTAGAAGTTTTGATGGAAAAATTGTAGAGACTTTTAAAACCGAAGTCAATGGACTTGAAATTGAATTGTGGGAAAAAGAAAACGATGTAAATAATATAATAGACTGTAGCGCGCAGTGGATATATAAAAATAGTTATTATTCTTTTTCGGGAATAATTTCATTAGAAGAAATAAAAAAAATTTTAATATCAATGATATATTAGTGTAATTTCCTCATTATTTTTTCGTATTCTTATTGTAATGCGGGTAAAATACGAGAAAGGAGGAAATAACGTATGGCAGGGCGATGGCAGAAACTTGGAGGTTTGTTGATTGTAGCAATTGTAATGTTATGTGCCTTTTCATCAAAAACATATGCGGCAACTGATGTAACAGAGATTGAGGTTCCCGTATATCATTATATTACTGAGACGGAGACAGAAATAAGTGCTGTTGCTCAAGTTCTGCAGAGGGGTGCATATCTTTCAGTTGGTACAGTAACGTTGTCAAATCATGGAAATGGTAGCATAGGCATATATGGTGGAACAACATGTACTCAGACTTGCGATAAGGTATATCTTAATATTTATCTGGAACAATCTAAAAATGGTACAGATTTTTATTCTTATAGATCTTGGGAATATACTGCTAGTAATGCTGCGAAGCTAAACAAATCATTTGATTATTCAGTGCAAAAAGGCTATTGGTATCGTTTGCGTGGTTATCATGCTGCCAAGGAAGGTAGCGTAAAAGAGAGTACATCAACAGTAACTGGTGGTAAATATATAAGCTGACCGGAACCTGATGTAACTTCATGTTCTCAAAGAGGAGACTGAATCAAAGCCTGCATTACCGGATCTTCTTGGAGGAGAGCATATCTGTAACTCGTTGACAAAAAACAAAGAAAAAAGAAACTAAAGAAAAAGGGTAACCTGACGTACTGGTTTTTCTGCCTGTAAAATCTGTACGTTAACAAAAGAAAGGAGTGATGTGGAGCTGTCTACAGTTTGGATCCATTTTACATTCATGTGTGATATCAAAAGGATATAAAATATAGTCATATGCAGCCCTCCGTACACACGCCCCGTGTGCGGAGGGCTCTTCATATTTGTTGTATTTTTGCAGTCTGACGGGTATAATAGAAGTAACGAAAAACTGGCAGAATATAGGAGGATAGTGCATGCAGATTACATTTTTAGGTGCTACTCACGAAGTGACAGGAAGCTGTACGCTGCTGGAAGCGGCAGACAAGAAATTTCTGGTAGACTGCGGAATGCAGCAGGGACCGGATGTTTATGAAAATCAGGAAATTCCGGTATTGCCTGCGGATATTGATTTTGTTCTGCTGACCCATGCGCATATTGATCATTCCGGAAATCTGCCCCTTTTATATGCCAGGGGATTCCGCGGCCCTGTTTACGCCACTAACGCAACGAAAGATCTGTGTAATATTATGCTGAAAGACAGTGCGCATATTCAGATGTTTGAAGCGGAATGGAGAAACCGGAAAGGACGAAGAAGCGGGAAGGAAGAGTATATTCCAGCCTATACGATGGAAGACGCGCTGGGTGTCATTGGTCTGCTGGAGGGCTGCGAATACGGCGAAACGGTAAAAATTGCAGAGGGAATCCGGGTACGTTTTATTGATGCCGGACATCTGCTGGGTTCTTCAAGTATTGAGATATGGCTTCAGGAGGAAGGCGAAGAAAAGAAAATTGTATTTTCCGGGGATGTGGGGAATACAGATCAGCCTATTATTAAGGATCCTCAGTATATCCATGAAGCCGATTATGTGGTGATAGAGTCCACTTACGGAGACAGAAAGCATGAAAAAGTGGTAGATTATACGCAGGCACTGGCTGAAGTCATTCAGAAAACCTTTGACCGGGGCGGTAATGTGGTGATTCCCTCCTTTGCGGTGGGGCGGACACAGGAGATGCTTTATTTTCTGAGAGAGATTAAGGAAAAACAGATGGTCAAAGGTCATGGAAATTTCAAAGTTTACGTAGACAGTCCTCTGGCGGTAGAAGCCACCAGTATTTTTCAGAAGCATCATCAGGAATGCTACGATGATATAGCCCAGGCAATTGTAAATGAAGGGTTTAATCCTATAAGTTTCAGCGGCCTGAGGCTGTCAGTAACCAGTGACGATTCCAAGGCAATCAATGCGGAAGAAAGCTGCAAGGTTATATTATCGGCCAGCGGTATGTGTGATGCAGGGAGGATTAAACACCATCTGAAGCATAACCTCTGGAGAAGAGAGTGCACGATTCTGTTTGTAGGGTATCAGGCAGTGGGAACTCTGGGAAGAATTCTCGTGGATGGTGTGGATAAGGTAAAGCTTTTTGGAGAAGAAATTATAGTTCAGGCTGATATTCAGGTGCTTCCCGGTATCAGTGGTCATGCAGACAGCGAAGGATTGATGGCATGGATGATGGCATACGATAAAAAGCCTCAGATGGTATTTGTCAATCATGGAGAAGATTCTGTGTGTCAGATATTTGCCAACCGCATTAAGGATGAACTGGGCTGCGAAACCATGGCGCCTTTCAGCGGAACAGTTTATGATCTGAAAGAAAACAGGTGTCTGGTTGAAGCGAAAGGAATTGCGGTAAAACGTGCCGTGTCTAAAGCTACGTCCAGGGCATCTACAGTTTATGACCGTCTGGTGGCTGCGGGACAAAGATTGATGACTGTTATCCGACACAATGAAGGAGGAGCCAATAAAGACCTGGCTAAATTTATCGGACAGATTAATTCGCTTTGTGACAAATGGGACAGATAAATAAAAGGGACTGCCGTCATTTTGACGCGCAGTCCTTAAATAATTACTGGATAGCATCCTTCAGAGCTTTTGCCAGCTGGTCTGGACATGATGTTGGTTTGAATCCGCAACGAGTGCCTTCCAAACGCTGGATTACATCATTGACATCCATACCTTCTACCAGAGAGGCAATGCCTTTGGTATTGCCGTTGCAGCCGCCCTGGAATACTACATTGTGTACTTTTCCGTCTGTAATTTCAAACTGGATTGCAGAAGAACAGACGCCCTTTGTTTTATATACCATGTGAAAAACCTCCCTGAATGAATTTCTGATTCTGTTCATCACCACGTATTATAGCAAAATTGAAGGAAAGTTTCTATAGGAAATATTCCACGGGTAAAGAATCTCTGTTATAATAGACGGGAAAAACAGAAAAAGGAGAGTGACCTCATGAAACGAATCGGAATTATCGGCGCCATGGAAGAGGAAGTCAGCAAACTGAAAGAGATGATGCAGGATGTGAAGATCAAGGAAAAAGCTTCCATGGAATTTAATGTGGGCATATTAAATGGAAAAGAAGTAGTAGTAGTACGTTCAGGAATCGGTAAAGTAAATGCGGGTATCTGTACACAGATACTTGTGGATGACTTTCAGGTTGAAGGCATCATCAATACCGGAATTGCAGGCTCCCTGAAAAATGAAATTAATATCGGAGATATTGTGATTTCAACGGATGCCCTCCAGCATGATATGGATGCCCGAGAATTCGGATATGAACCGGGACAGATTCCGAGAATGGATGTACTGGCTTTTAAAGCTGATGACAGGATGATTGATCAGGCGGAAAAATCCAGCCATGAGGTTAATCCTGAAGTTGGAGTATTTAAAGGACGGGTAGTCAGTGGTGATCAGTTTATTGCAGATCAGAAAGTGAAAGATGGAATCATAGAAAAATTCCAGGGTTACTGTACGGAAATGGAAGGTGCAGCTATTGCCCAGGCCGCTTATCTGAATAAAGTTCCTTTTGTTGTTATTCGTTCTATTTCCGATAAAGCGGATAACAGTGCGTCTGTGGATTATCCTACTTTCGAGAAGAAAGCCATTGAAAATGGAGTCAGGCTGGTAAGCCATATGGTATCCCAATTGTAAGGGATTCATCCTCATTTTTTCCGGGAATCTGTCGAACGATTTTTGTTTTCAAAAAGCCCCTTGTGCTATATAATGACCATACCGGGACAGAATTTCCGGAAAGAAAAGGGGGAAATGATATGTTGAACAGTATCTTGGAAAGTCACGCCTTGTTCTATACCATAGCACTGCTCACTGGCATTGGAGCCGTCTGGCTGTTGATGGTAAATGCTTTTTATGACAGAACAATCCGTGATATGGGGCGGATGGATACGCCTAAAAGTAAATGGATGAAAGAATTTATAAAGACATATCAGATGAAAACTATAAAAAACGAAAAGATACAGAACGCAGAAGCGTTTATCCGTACACAGATGATAAAGGGTAAAAGCTTCGGCGTTTTTGTTTATCGGCTGAGACGCTGGAGCGGATATTGCGGACTTGCCTCCATAATACTGATGGGACTTGGTTTGTACGGGACATATATATACGCTTATAGTGAGACAGCCAGGTATCAGTATTTAATGGCTGGAGCATTGTCGGCCCTTGTTTTGCTGTTGCTTCGGCCATTTCTGTGTTTTGGGCAGAAGGAGGATATGATTCTGGATGGCCTGACTGATTATATTGAAAATAGAACTGTATCTGCGGAAAAGCCGGAAGTGGTTCCAGTAGAGAAGGAAGATAGGGATTCACTGGCGGCTCAGGTAACGGAAGGAATCCGTCAGACAGCGGCCAGTTCCACAAAATTTTCTCAGTTTCTGACCCCGGAAGAGGAAGATATTATGCGGGAGGTGATAAAAGAATATTTGACTTGATATTGTCTGTATAAAGCGCAGCCCCGAATTGACGAAAGAGGTCCGTGAATTTTTGAAGACAAGTACGGCAGGGAGAAAACGGCGGTAAAAGCAATATATCTGTTTCCAGATCCAGAGGGCCCCTGAATATCTGGAGTTCGGAAGGCAGATGGGCGGAAATGCCGTTTGAAAATATTGAGATATTGATACTGCAGCAGTCCGCGACATCCTCCTTCGAAAGGGAATGAAAGTTATATTAAAGTAGGCGGAAAACGGTATCTGAATGCAATATCTCCTGTTACGGTTTTACCTTCTGTTGAAAAAATGAGATAAAGGAAAATCCGGCAGACCTGTGCGGCTGGACAGCCGACAGACGGTTAATATAAATAGCGTGTTATGGCCAGTAAAGTAATTTTGCACACGCAGATGGCAATGCGTTTAATCCGGATAATAATAAACCCGGCGTGAACATCACGCCGGGTTTTCTGCATAAAAGCTATTCATCAATAATCTGAATTTCCAGATAATCAAAAGGGATTTCTTCTATGAAATTATCCTGATTAAAACGGGTTTTTCCCAGGTTCTGAAATTCCTGAATATTGGAATCCAGCCAAATGGGTTTGCTCAGATCCCATTGATCACAGGCATCGACAACACCGTCCAGAATTTTGTGTGTTCTGGTAGCACTGGTATCATTTTCAATAACAGTGTCTCTGATCATCTGATTATTTTTCCATTGTTTGCACCACATGCGGAACATGGCTTCAACCTCCGTTATAATTCTTTCTGATCAAGACAAAGAGAACAGCAGATAACGGGAGTCGCTCCGGGCATTTCTCGTGCCTGTAAAGAGTCCCATTTCTTTATTTTTCATTGCACATTTTAGAAAAATCTGCTGATTCCTTTCCCTTGTTTTGTTTTTTAGTATCATTTTAGTATCGTTCAGGAAGCGTTCCTTGATACAGTTGTTCAAGTTTTTCTGCCACCTCTGACTGTTTGGATGGAAACAGGTGCGAATAAATATTTAAGGTGGTAGATACGCTTTCATGCCCCAGTCTCTCCGACACCAGAAGAGCTGAGAAACCCAGCTCAATCAGCAGTGAAGCGTGAGAATGCCGAAGATCATGCAAGCGGATTCGGTGTACTCCGGCCTTTTTCGTGTGTGTCTCCATTTGCCGGGCGTAGGATGAATGAGACACCAGGAATAGCCGAGTGGTTGCCCTTGCCCCATACAGGCGCTTTATGTGCTGCTGAATGGCTTCCAAAAGGAAAGAGGGCAGCGTAATCACCCGATTGGCTTTCTCTGTCTTTGGCGGTGTTATAATTCCTTCACCATTGATTAGATGATAAGTTTTGTTAATCGTAAGTGTGTGTTCGTTCTGGTCAATATCTCCCACGGTGAGCGCTTCCAGCTCTCCGATCCGGATACCGGTGTAATACAGAATTTGAAAAGCCGTGTAATATGGATCCGTTTTACTGAACGTTGCTATGAAACGATCATACTCTTCTTTTGTCCAGAAATTTAGACTTTTTGTTTTCTTTCCCACAGTATTGCCGGCAATCCGGCAGGGGTTTACCGTCAGGCCATACAGGCGCACGGCAAAATTGAACATACTGGACAGCTCTGTCACAAGGTTCTGCATATATCCCGGTGACAACGGCTTATTATTGTTATTTTGAGCCTCTTTCAGATCAGCCTGCCACTTCCTTACGTTTGCTGCTGAAATCGCGTCTACCGGGCGTTCAGAGAAGTATGGAAGAATCCATTTATCAATACGGTTCTTCTTTGTCTCGTAAGTGATCCGCTTTGTATGAGCAGCCTTATCCTCCAGATAGAGCTCTGCAAGGGTGTGGAACGGCATAGAAGGCTGCGCGGCCTGTCGTAATAAAAAGTCCCGTTCCCACTCTTTTGCCTCACGCTGCAGCGCAAATCCGCGCTTCATCTTCTGTTTCCGAATTCCGGTATAGTCTGTGTAATAGCACTTTACATAATACGTTCCCCGCTGTTCGTCTTTAAATACTGGCATAGTGTCATTTCCTTTCTTTCTATCCGGCCAGGGTATAGGAGTAAAAATAGCGTAAAATTACTTTAAGTTAAAAGCAAAAAAATAAATGTAGAGAATATCACTTTGTGTTATCATTAAGTTGATGAGACAAAAAAAT
>JBMNRA010000002.1:0-94482 GCA_050944415.1 Ruminococcus sp. | reverse complement strand
TATACTATTATTCATAGAGAATATCCTCCTTTGTTTATTTTTTTGTCTCATCAACTTAATGATAACACAAAGTGATATTCTCTACATTTATTTTTTTGCTTTTAACTTAAAGTAATTTTACGCTATTAAATCAGATTCACAAAAATCTCTATCCGTTTTCTTATTTCGTTCGGATCGTCTTCACCGGTGACCATTCACTGTAGACTTTCTCTCCGCCTATGATCTGGTATCCTCTTACATGGATATAGTAGGTCATATTGGAATGCACCGTAGTGCAGGTCTCCCGATATAACTTTGCTCCCGTGTCAAGGAAATCTTTCGTCGTTGCCCTCCAGAAATCATCACGGATGGAATACTGTACCTCATAACCGTCCACACCCCGGACAGTGCTGGAGGTCACCACAAAGGTTTTCTGCGCTGTTCTAGTTGTAACTGTCGGCGTAAAGGTGGGTGTTCCAAGACTTCCCACAGTCACTGGGATCTCAAGAGATGTCGCTTTACACAGATCGGTAGCAGCCGCCGTTACAGTAACAGTACAGGTACCCATGCCCTGATAAGTGATCTTCCCGTCTTCCACCGTCGCAACCTCCGGATCACTGGTTTCATAGGAAAGACTTAAGTCCGGATCATCAACCGCGAAGCCCAGTTTCAAGGTGCAGACTTTGCTCATGGTATTTCTGGAACCGTTCTTCAGATCACGCTCCTGTGCCTCCACTGTCATAAAGATTTCCTGCTGCCGACGGGTATCTGTTTCGATTTCTTTCCAACCCGCATGGATCGTCTTTGTATTGTCCAACGTCACCTCTGTAACCGGACGGGTCAGCGCATCATCTTCATACCACCGCTTCCAGAACCGCATCCTTTGTATACGTCAGACCTTCCGCGAATCTCTCCGCCACCCATCCGGGTCCCGCCAACCCCCAACGAATTTTATTCATGTCTTGATCTCTCCTCGCTTTTTATATGACAAAAGCCTGTTATGATTGTTTCTGACGCAATCATAACAGGCTTTCAGATCTTTTTTAATTCATTTTGGCACAATAAATAACAAATTGTTTTACTAAAACGTTTTATCACACTTTTTAATCATATCAATGATCTTTTCTCTGGCTTCATTCAGCAAATCAATGGATTTTCTGTCTGTTTTCAGGGCTTTTATCAGCATATCGCCCATCACCTCATCCACAGCCTCCGGCAAAATCTGTTTTCCATCGGCTGCAATAATCTTTTCCCTGTTTCCGCCGCCGGCAAAAGACTGGCTGACCAGATTCATCCAGGGATACTTCATGCGAAGCCCAGTATGACCGTATACCGCCGCAGTGGGAATATAGCCGTGCATCCGCATATTGGCAATACTGACTTTATCACTGATCAACCATCGAAGGTATGCACAGGCTTCACTGATATATTTCGATTTATTGTTGATCCCCACACAATATCCCCCCAGCATGGACTTTCCCCTGGGAACGGGCACCACGCTTAATCTGTGCTCATATGTCTGTTCTTTATACTTCTGCGGATTATAATGAGAAGCAAACCCCATCACCATCGGAACTTCTCCTTTCAGAATTGGCAGAAACAATTCATCATCCTTAGTTTCATATGGCATTTCTTTTTTACTGTAACAATATGTCTCACGCAGATTATTGAGAGCCCGCACATTTCCATCCTGTTCCAGCACCACATCACCCCATCTGTCCACAATCGTTCCGTCAAACGCCCACTGACGGGGATAGAACTCAGACAAGAGATTAATCCTGTCGCTGCATGCCATAGCCGTTCCCCAGATAAATGGTGAATTCGGATTAAATTCGCGGGTAAAAAAGCGGCTGATCATATTATACTCTTTCCAATTTCTGGGCGGTGTAAGCGGAATACCAAACTGACTTAAAAAGTCAGCTTTCAGTTCCAGATCTTCAAAACAATCCTTCCGGTAATAAATTGTCTGAATACTGGAAATTACCGGCAGCACACACCTCCGTTTATCGTACGGCGCAAAACTTTTGCGTATCACGTCCGGATACTGTCTTAACATCTCCTGACCCAGTTCTTTTCGCAGTTCATACAGAAAATCCTGACCCGTATAGTATGGCAGCCACGTCTTGTCCATCATGACAATATCATAGCTGCACACCGGACTTTTCATTTCACGGTCTAACTCCTTTTTTAACTCTTCATAAGACTTTTTATGATAAATCACCTGCAGATTGTATCTCGCCCGGACTGATTCTGACAGTTTTTCCATCACATCAGTCGCCTCACTTTCCAGCGCCAAAACATGCAGCTGACGACTGGGAGTATAACAGGTTAATTCCTGTTCCTGCCAGAAATCCCGCTGCTTCAGATAAAATGTGCCGATATCTTTATCGCCCTTCTCCTGCTCTACCAGCATCTGCGCTGCTTTCATTCCGGCCATGACCATATCTCTTGTAATCAGGTGAATATTTCGATATATTCCGTGAAGATTCCATTCGCTTCCTGCCAGAGCATAAATCACAATATTCTCCTTCAACATGAACACAACTTCACACACGGCCTTGGCCAGATTCATCGTTGAAGCAATCACACATTGTATCTGTCCTTTTTTCTGAATAAACAGATCATAGATTTTGTTAAATGCCTCATCTCTTCCCGGACTGACCGCAATCATATGTTCTTCCGTACCGGCTTTGGCCCGCATAAACCCGGTACGGCAATCCTCATCCGCACTGTAATATCCCTTCTGATGAAACAGAAAAATCTGATTCTCTCCGTATATTTCTTTCAGGCGGCGTGCGTACCGCTCAATCAGCGCCGCATTATCGAACACCACATAATTACAGTCTATTCCTTCCAGTCTGCGTTCTACCGCTACAAAAGGAATCTTTTTCTCTTCTACCTGATCGTATATTCCTCCTCTTTCTGTTTCCGCCGGTACTGCAATAATTCCGGAAACCCCCAGGTCAAAAAAAGATTCCAGTATATCTTTTTCCAGCAAACGGTTATTTTCTGTCAGTTTCAGAACCGGATAGTATTCCTTTCCTTCCAGTACCTTACTGATGCCCCGGTATATATCCGGATATGGACAACTCAGATGCGGGAGAAGCACGCCTATCAGCCGCGTTTTCCCTTTTTTCAGATTTTTTGCATTATAGTTGGGACGGTAATTCAGTTCTCTGGCCGCCTCATGTACCAGATGGAAAGTTTCACTCTCGCTCGATACTTTTCCGTTCATTACATTTGACACTGTGGCAATAGATACCCCTGCTTTTTTTGCCACATCTTTAATGGTTGCCATAACTGTCTCTCACCCTTTCATCCTGCATAATTATTCCTCTGACATAATTTTTGTCACGAATTTTTCTATATCTCCGGCGCCCGCCGCATATCTGATCCACTTGTGCAATACAGCTTCTTCCGTCTGCGATTTAATCTTTTCTTCCAGTTTTTCCGGCACCGTTCCATATTCCCTGAGAAAATTCAAAAGAGTCTCAGCCATGGCCCCTTTCCTCTCTTCTTCCCTATAAAAAGCAACAGCATTTTTTACTTCCCTGGCTACGGCAGAAATTATAATCAGTTCCTGTTCACTCATTTGATCAAGAATCGCATCCAGCTGAAGTCTTTTACTGCTTCTTTCTGCTGTCTGCTTTGGGAAGAAAAACTCATCTACTGACAACTGAAACATCGTTACAAATTCATAAAATTTCTGAAGGCTGGGATGCTGCCCTTCATTTTCAATTGACATAATGTACCGGGGCGCCAGATCTATTTTTTCTCCCAGCTGCTCCCTTGTCCACCCTCTGGCTTTACGTTCACGTTTTATCGCCTGACCCATGGCTTTAAAGTCATAGTATCCTTCTGTTTTACCCATATACATCACCTGATGTTATTTTAAATCTCTTATTTCAAAAGTGAAACGATATGAAAAAATACATAACACGCTGTATTATCTCCTGTTATGCACCATTTTTCTTTATTTTATACACAAAAAGACCGGTTCCATAACAACATAACGAAACCAGCCTTCTTGTATATATCGTAAAATTTACCCTGATCTAGGTATAAGATTTTCTACAGCAGGATATTTAAAACTGCCCGACGCAGAATAAACAAGACGTTTCAGATTTTTCTCCGTAAGAATGGCCGGATCCGAAATTCAGGATAGTTAGTCCGGACACAGCTCGATTTCACGGACAGAGGGAGCGACAGGATTCCAGCTGACTTGATCCTTTTTCCAGTTTTCAACGTCGCAGGACACAAGGAAACCATCCAGCGTACCCGCATGCGCATGCGCGTCCCCGGCCTCACAATTGTTCCTCAAGTTTCTCAAACAGATCAGAAATCAGGCATCCGACAGTTTCAAAATGAATATAGTCCGTAATTCTTTTATCCACAAGCACCTGCACCTGCGCCGGGAAATCTTCATCCGCGTCCCAGAAAACCATACGCAGTTTTATCTGAGGAAAAGCTTCAAACTCATAGGCGACATCTCCTTTTTCCAGTTTTGTTCCTCCTGCCATCCGGCAGATCTCATCCAGTTTTTCGGCTTTGCCCTCAAACTTTTTTGCAAAGGGCGTCAGCAGCGGATCCGGAAGATTTCCATTCCGGCTGACAACTCCATCCAGAGCATGACCCGGCACCCATTCTCCGGAAAGTACCGGATGATCCGCCGTGTACCAGAGAAGATGATAAACCGCCATCGTCTCATTAAAGAAAAGATGAGTATCCCATTCTCCCCCTTTCTGTTTTTCTAGATGTCCATTGGATAAGTTAAGCCTGTAGGGCACCTGAAAATATGTCAGATACAGATATTGTTCATCTGTCACAAGATTCAGAATGCCGGCAATCCGTGAAGGATCATAATCTGAAAACTTATCCCACCACTGCTGACTCAATGCTTCTGAGTCAGCAAATACTACTCCCCTGCTTTGAAACGCATGATAATTAACACTCATCTTGTTCTTTTTTCTCCTTTTTTCTTCTCCTGACATAGGCCATGGTCTGTGTCAGAGCCTCTTCTTTCTCTACTCCCGCCAGATGCAGGCTATGGGCATAATTCAGATATTCTGAAAAATCCGGCCCGGGTTGCAGCCCCGCTTTTACAAGGTCAGCTCCCATAACACAGGGTTTTTCCATCGTCCGGTAAAAATATGCCAGCCGCTCCTGAAGAAAGCTTTCTGTCTCATCATAGGAGGAAACATTTTCTCTCCCCAGATAATCCGCACGTGCCAGCAGCAGAAGTCCCTGCGGATCCACTGACCGGTCAAACATTTTATTTGTAGCTTCCTTTTTCCCCTTCTGACAAAACATCATATTGGGTTCTCTGTGCAGTTCATCCATATTCACCACATATTTGATCAGTTTTGTCTCATTGGTGAGCCTTTTCAAGAATATACGAATTTCTTTCTCTGCCATAACTTTGTCAAAATCGTGACTGAGAGCCGCCAGCATAAATCCGACAGGATTTTCCGCTCCCTTTTTCAGTTTTGCAGCCTGATCCAGTACCAGCATTGTATGATTCCATACATCTCCTTCCGGATGGCATTGGGAGTTCTGCCTAACGCCTTCCAGCTGCTCCACTTCCGGAAACCAGCAGGAGAGTTGTTCCATTTCCTTCATTACTTCAAAGAAAATCGAAGGTTTGTCCGCTTTAAGCAAAGCCTTTTTCAGTTCCTCAAACACCCGTTCTCTCGCCAACGCCGTCAGATCCATGGTTTTTGCCAGACTCACTGTTTCCGGCGCAACGGTGAACTCAAATCTGGCGGCAAACTGGGCGGCCCGCAGAACTCTCAGCGGATCTTCCGCAAAAGTATCGTCATTTACATGGCGCAGCACCTTGTTTTTCAAATCCTCAATTCCTCCGAAATGATCCAGTACCTCTCCCGTCAGCACATCCTCCATCAGGGCATTCATGGTAAAGTCGCGCCTCATGGCGGCTTTCCTGGTTCCCAGAAAGGGATCCACAAAAACATTGAAGTCTTTATGGCCCCGTCCGGTAGCCTCTTCTTTCCGGGGCATTGCGATATCCAGGTCATATCCTTTCAATCCGAAAATTCCAAAACTGGCTCCCATTTCCGTCCTTTTCCCCAGTTGATCCAGAACAGACGCCAGATCCTCCGGAGATATTCCGTGAATTTCGATATCAATATCTTTATTCTCTATCCCCGCAATTCTGTCTCTGACACAGCCGCCCACAAAAAAGGTTCTTCCTCCTTTCTGTGCCACGCAGGCAGCGATTTTCTCTGCCATTCTCAGATTTTTATTCTGCATCCGCATCACCCCTCATCATTTCTCATGGATTACATCTTTTACAGGGCTCATACCCTTGACTGAGCAGCCATTTCCGTGATCCTTCATATTCTTCCCGGTTTTTCTCTTTTATGTCGGCCGCCCCGGAACATTCCGGGAGATGGAATTTATGGGAGTTGGTATTTAAAATGTAAATTCCCTCTGTACTTTTTTCTTCACCTTCGTCTTCCCAGCTTGCTCCGGTCTCATAATCAATTTCAATGTTCGGCTGACTGTTATAGGCATATATATTGAAACAGATTCCTTCTCCGTGATCTTCCACCGATTCCGCTTCCATCTGAACGCCGCTGGCCACCAGGTTGTCCCCTTCATACACCGGCGTAACCCGGTACAGCACATGGTTATCCGTTTCCCTGACATACTCTGCCACCATATTCTCAAAGGGCAGCATTCCTTCCGTATTCATATATCTGGTGCCTGTAATCAGATTCTTTTCATTGGCATTCTCCGCCGTCAGCTGATAACCGATCAAATGGCAGCGGTTATACAGATATTTTCCATCCACACAGTCATATTTCACCGTATGCCATCCACTGGGTTTAATCTGTCCGATAGGCTCCCTTTCGTCATGCGGCATCAGATCTGAGCCAATATTAGCCTCTGCCACCTGGCATCTCCCCAGCGCATCCAGCTCGCTGTAATGTTCATAAGATTCTTCCGTAAAGTCTTCCTCCTCAAACTCCGGCTGATTATCGTTCAGCACCACGTAGGACTCTCCCTCAAACTCCGGGATCTCTTCCTCTGATAAAATCGCATCATCATTTTCCGTCTGCGCTGTCTGCGGAATCTGTTCCCGGCATCCGGGAAATGCAGACAAAAATATCAGCAATACTGCCAGCAGAACCGCTCTGGTCTTTCTCTTCATGTCTTTATTCTCCACTTTCTCAGCGTATAGTTTCCGACGCTTGCACCATGTATTTTACCACGCCTTGCCCTCTTTGACAAACAGGCAGAAAAATCCTTCGGAGCCTGAACAGCACCCGAAGGATTTTCCAGCACATTATTTATTTTTTATACGTTTTCTGAGCACCATCGCGGAAACCGCGCCTCCTCCCAATACTGCCAGTATCAGCCACTGTTCCGGTGATGCAGTATCACCTGTGCTGACAGAATCGGATTTTTTATTTTTTGAGCTTTTTGATGCCGGACGGGTAGGCGTTCTGACATCAGAAGCTGCTTTTGTCGGCTGTGCGGACGGCGATGGAGACACTGTAGCAGAGGGAGTAACAGAGGGTTCACCGGAAGGCCCTGTCTCCTGTTCTTTCTCTGTCTGAATATTAATCATGATCGTATCGCTTCTGGTTTCATCCGCAGCGCTGACCGCTGTCAGCGTAATGGTTCCTTCCTCTTTCGCTGTAAACAGAGGAATCGTTTCTCCGCTGGCGCTCCTTATGGGACCTTCCGCCATTTCAATACTGTCCAGATCTCCCGTCAGCTCCCAGATAATGACATCTGTAGCCGCTACATCGGTGGAAAGTTCAGCCATGGCTTCATAAACCGCTTCCGGATTCTCTTCTGTCAGAGTAATCGTTTTTTCGCCCTGAATCTGTATATCCATGGGATAGCTGTAGGAGGCGTTTTCATTTCTGAGAAGAATACTTTCCGCTGAGCCCATAGCTCCGAAAGTCCAGCAGGAACCCATACCATACTGATTCTTTACGGATGTAACCGCTCCGATTTGCCTCAAATCATACTGCTCGGGCAAATCTGTGATAGGCGCCTCCTCTTCTGATACATCAGTCTGGATCCCTGCTACCTGTGCACCCAGCGCCTTCCCGTCTTCTGACAGCTGGACACCTGAATCTGTCAGTCCTTCCGGATTTTCCAGTACATATCCGCTGATTTTACCTGAAGAAACATCCACTCCGCTGCCCTGCTCATTAATGTTGGTCTCCGAACCCACTCCCGCAGTCAGTGTTTCTCCGGTTGCATCATTGTAGGTAAAAGCTTTAATACAGGGATTCGCCTTATATGCGTACAGATCCTGCCAGTTTTTCCCATCTCTGGATATATAACTGATACCTGCCTGGCTGTCAGCCTTCTGACTGTATCCGTTTATCGGATACTCAAGAGCCACAGAAGTCTGACCGGAATCACTGCTGAATTTGACAATGACTTTAAACTCTTCTCCTGCCTGAAGGGCAATCTCATTCTGGAGACGCACCGTCTTGTATCCGGCATACCGCATACTTCCGTCCGCCACTTTCTGACGGTTTCCCTCTATTTCCACATAGATCTCATAATCCGTATTTTCTTCCTTGGTCATAAAGGATACGGCTCTTAATTTTTCCTGTGAATTCGCCGTAAATACGTTGGCTGCGTATACGTCTCCCTGACTGCTTATACTGCCCACGTAGCCGAAGGGATCATACTGGTAAATCGTATTGTAGTTATCCGTTCCCTCTTCCATGAAATACAGCGCTCCCGGATTCTGCAGCAGGTTATAGGAATAATAGGAGATATAATAATATCCTTCTTCTCCCATATCCTCTCCCCAGCTGTTTTTGAAGATAAAAGCGCCGTCTCCCGGCGGTACGGCAGGGGCAAAGTTTTCTTTCGAATAATTATCATCCCAGCCTACCAGAGTAATATAATGGCCGCCGGCGCTGTACTGACTGATCTCCTCGCTGGAAAGCTCCGGAACATAAACAGCCGCTGTCTCTTCATTTCTGAACTGCGACGCATCCAGATAGTAGGCGTCTACGCCGCCATATGTATAAATAGCGGATTTGATATAATCATTATCAAGCGGATCCGCTCTCATGGGAAGCCATATGGCATTCTGCATATGATACACCGGAGATTCATCGGTCACAACCTCTATCTCATCTTCCGAAGGATCAAACACCGGGCTGCCTCCGCTGATTCCCGTAACAGAATACTCCGGATAGGGATCCTGCTCTTCCAGCAGGGGACCGCTCCAGCGGGCAAAATAAGCCGTTGACATCAGATAATGACCGCCGCTGTTCAGCCCTGCCCCCAGGTCAAAAGCGGTAGCGGAATCGGGATGCAGAGACTGGGTCAACAGATTCTGTTCTGAAAAATCCAGCCCGGTACCGGCAATTCTGCTGAGTCTGAGTACGTAGGGCTGACTGGAAGATTCGCCGTTTAAAGAGGCTACTTTAATGTAATAAGTTCCTTTCTGCAGCGTCTGAACAATGGACTGGTCCATACTCATCTGAGACTTTTTAACTGTATCCTTGTCTCCGTTGTACAGAACGATATCATAATATACGTTTTCATCCTCCGGCTGAGTCAGACGAATGGAAATCCTGTCTTCCCCCCTCAGAGTAAAACGATAATAATCCACGTCTTCCGCACCGGAGATATAGCTCTCTGTTTTTGACGGAACTCTTAAGTTTACTGCTGTATTCCAGGAATCATTGGGCTCCAGCCCATCCTTTTTCCATTTCGCGTACAGCGTGATATCTTCAGTGGTTCCGGAAACAATTTCTGTACATTCTTCCCTGAAATCCTCATCCAGGTACCATCCCAGGAACCGGTATCCGGCTCTGGCGGGATCTTTCAGGCGGATAGTCTCCTGATCTTCCCGAAAACTGTCCGGGTTATCCCTGTGATTGGTTCCTCCGTCCAGAACGTAAGTAATCGTATGCTCGGCGGAAGAATCTCCGCCGTCCTCATCCGCCTGGATTGCCGCTATC
Source organism: Ruminococcus sp. (assembly GCA_050944415.1). Classification (GTDB taxonomy): domain Bacteria; phylum Bacillota; class Clostridia; order Lachnospirales; family Lachnospiraceae; genus Ruminococcus_G. The sequence goes on along the minus strand of JBMNRA010000002.1, from coordinate 84,532 downwards.
TTTGCGGTAACCTCAGGATCAGGCGTCACGTCTGCCAGATCCGCTTCCGTCAGAAATTCTCCCGCTGTTTCCGGATCATCCTCTCCGTCAAAGGTCAGCGTCACTTTTCCAAGCTGAGTCATTCCTGTTCCCGTCTGAACGATCAGGACACCATTTTCCTCCCTGCTCTCCTGGGTATGGCTGTGCCCGTCAATGATCACATCCACTTTATCCTGATATTCGCCGGTCAACGCCTCCGCCAGCTGTACACTGGTGCAGTCCACCACTGCCTGGTCTCCCATATGACAGACCGCTACGATGGCATCCACATCCTGATCCTCCAGAAAGTCGATCTGCTCTTTGGCCGTCTCCACTTCATCTCTGAATTCCAGCTGGCTGACAGCCCCCGGACTGGTGGAATTTTGTGTATCGCAGGTCAAAATTCCGAAAAATCCGATCTTTTTGCCGCCTACCGTGAGAACTGTGTTCTCACCGTTATTTTCCGCCGCGGTTTTTCCCGCCATCACAGGGCTGCCATTCTGATAAACATTGGCCGCCAGGATGGGAAACCGAGCCTGCGATGCATTTGCAAAAAGCTGGTCCAATCCATAATCGAACTCATGGTTTCCTGCCGTCATCAGGTCATATCCTGCCGCATTCATCAGATCAATAGCTGACTTTCCCTGACTCAAGGATACCAGAGGGAGTCCCTGCGTGGCATCACCGGCATCCACCAGCAATGCATTTTCTGTTTCATCTTTCAGCGTTGCGGCTTTTGCCAGCCCTACGCTTCCTCCCTCGGCGGCTTCAAAAGCGCCGTGGACATCATTGGTATGATAGATCACAACCTGATCCGTCTCCCCGGATGAATCTTCAGTCACTGTTTTTATCTGATCATCCCGGACAGTACTTTCCGCATTTTCCGCTTCTTTCTGTACCGGTTCCTGCCCTTGCGTCAGTGTTTCTTCTTCTGTCTGAGCCGAAGAATCCTGTTCCCCGTCTTCACCTTCTGTCTGTATCTCACCTTCTTCATTCACGGTTATTTCCTGTGAAGACGGAGATTCTGCAAATACGCTTCCGCCCGGAAATACACTTCCGACTGCCAGAATCCCCGCCAATACAACACCGCATAGTTTTCTTTTCATACGCCATTTCCTTTCATCACTGCTTATCATTCACAGAACAATTGACATCTCTGTCTTTAATAATAAGTAAAAATATTTTCATAGTCAATTATTTATTTTTTACTAGAATATCATTTTTTTCCACTGGTACATGCTCATATCAACTTTTCCGTCCCTGCATTTCACTCCCTCCTGCTCCAGCAGAATCACCTGGCGGTTTCTTCCGTTTTCCACAAAAGCCTCCGATACCCGTCCCTCCCGGTTTACTACCCGGTGGCAGGGCAGCGCGGGATCCTGGCTGACATTTAACGCATATCCCACCACTCTGGCCCATCTCCGGTTCCCTGCCAGGGCGGCTACCTGCCCGTAGGAAGCCACGCAGCCCTTCGGAATTTCCCTTACTACGTCGTAGATTTTCTGAAATGTATTTTTTTCCATGTTGCCTAAAACTCCAAAACTGTACCTGCTGAAAAATAGGAAATCCGATCCCCCAGCGCTTCTTTTAAAATCCGGTAGGCTGGAATACCGGTACAGTGTCCCGTATATAATTTAAAATCTCCCAGTTCTTTCAATTTATCCGCAAGTTTCAGAATATCTTCCCGGCTTCCTGCCATAGTCCCGACTCCGTCCACACCCATCAGATGAAAACCACCGATTACTGCCGCAACATTTTTACCAGGGAAAAAGTCCTGCACAGTACGGACGACATCTTCCACACCGCCGTGGCAGCAACTGTTTAGAATTACAAGACCCCGTTTACTTTCAAATACCAGTGTCTGTTCATGGTCCAGCCGATCCGGCTGAAGGATCCCGTCCTTTTCCTGATACATGCATGCCCGCTTGGAACGCTCTTCCAGGCCCGGGAGATGGTATTCCAGCAGATATACTCCCTGTTCCACTTCTAAATCCCCCCGGACAAAAACAAAACGGCTGCGGTACTTTTCAATAATTTCTGTGGAGAAACTGTTGTCCTTTTTCACTTTATCCGTAATTTTATAATATCTGTTGTCAACGGCAGCCCGGCGTAAATACAGTTTTGCCCTCTGATTTCTTCTGAAAAACTCTCCCAGCCCACCGGAATGATCGTAATGGGCATGGGACAGAAAAGCCGTATCAATTTCTTCAACCGGTATGCCCAGCTTATCCGCGTTTTCAAAGCAGACGCCGGTCTGTCCCGCATCCAGAAGATACTTTTTACCATTATATTCAATATATACCGCCAGGCCGTGTTCACAGGACAGGCCCTGCGTTTCTTTATTTTCAATCAACGCTGTGACTTTCATATTTCTTTATCCTCCTAAAATATTCTAATCATAATTATACATAAAAAAACATACAAAAAAAGATACGCAGTGAATATTTTGTCACTGCGTACCCTGCTGCTTACATTCTATTATTTACACCCATTGAATTCTTTTACCGCTTCAATCATTGCAGCTATATTCTTTACCGGTGTATTCGCCTGAATAATATGAATCGTATTGAATATGTATCCGCCGTCTTTTGAGAAAATTTCACATCTCTCTTTTACCTGATCCTTCACTTCTTCCGGTGTTCCGAATGGCAGAACTTTCTGGGTATCTACACCGCCGCCCCAGAACAGAATGTCTTTGCCGTACGTATCCTTCAGTGTCTGAGGATCCATTCCGGCGGCTGAACACTGAACAGGATTGACCGCATCAAATTCTCCTTCAATCAGTAACGGGAGAATCGGGAAAATACCTCCGCAGCAATGTTTCAGTGTCTTCCACTCTGTATGCTGATGAATCCAGCCATTCATTTTTTTATAATACGGCAGATAAAACTCTTTAAACACATCAGGATTTACAAAAGGTCCTCTCTGTGTTCCAAAATCTGTTCCGCAAATGTACATTACATCAATGTCGTTTCCAAGGACTTCATAACATTTTTCAAAGGTCTTAATTGCCCGGTTAGATTGCTCCTCGAAAATTGCGTGAACGTAATCCGGATAAAGAAGCGGTGCCATATACCATTCTTCCAGGCTGCGGATTCCTTTCGGATTCCTGATATTAGGACCGGGAATATTCGCAGCGTCTCCCAGTGCAAAATAACCCGGTGAAAGGGTCAGCGCTCTGCCGCTGTCTTTATATTTGTCAGCAACTTTTCTGTAATAGGCCAGATCTTCATCGGAAATAACCTGACAGTCCTCCAGGTTATCTGCCGGATCTGCCTCATCCTCATCAAACTCTGGAGAACGCATGATATTATCAAAATAAAATCCTCCCGCAGGCATATGTCCGCTGGGTTTTACAGAAGTATCTCCCATAGGATACACATAATATCCGCCGTTTCCATCATCATCTACGGTACAGTTTCCGGGAATCAGTACTGTTTTTCCGTGATATTCCCATTCTTTCCAATTGTCATTCGTATGGCCAAACGTATCGTATCTAGGATCCAGCATCTGTACATCACTTCCCAGAACATCCTTCAGATCCGGATCCACCATACCTGTCATGGTGGACATATCAATGATCTTTACTGGTTCCGTACTTAATCCATAGTATTCTCTCAGCTCCCCTACTACCAGAGCATTCATCTGTGAACAACAAAATCCTCCGAAATCCACAGCCATCTGATCCGGCTGTTTATGCGCAAACGAAGCTTTTACTCTCTCTCTTGAAGTCATAAATTCCTCCTGTTATTATTTTTTGTAATTGATGCTCGCGCGAGCAAATATTTGTTACTTCTATACAAAACTGACGGAGTTGTAAATAATCAGATCCGAAACCTTATCCTTAATATCTGTCTTTTTTCCAAATCTTAAAATATCTTTCATTGTAATCAGCGCACGGTAACTTTGCATGTAAATATTCTGGTCGATAATAAAATCAAATATCTCATTTTTTAAATACTTTATGCTTTCTTCCGATGCATCATGACAAATAACAAATGGTTTTTTGTCATGTTTGCGTTCAGCCAGAAAGTCACCGCAGGCTTTGTTGGGTTCTACCGACATATATATTCCCCGGATTTCGTCTCCTTCTCCGAAGATGCTTTCCAGATTTTGATAGGTTGTTTCATAACTTCCGCCTGTATGGATAATTTTCCACTGCTCTTCATCAAATCCGTGTTTTTTCATCTCATAGACAAAGCCATCCACTCTTTTATGGTGGGCATCATACTCTGGAACACCGCAACAGATTATGATCTTTTCTTTTTCCCTCAGCAGTTTTGCCATAATATTACCTGCTGCTTTTCCGCTTTGATAAGCATCCTGACCAATAAAGCAGATTCTTTTGCTTTTGGGAATATCAGAATTGAAAGTTACCACCGGTATATCACAGAAATATAATTCATCAATCTTTTCCCTAAGTTTCTGAATATCAGCTCCACGTAAAACAAATCCACAGATTCCATCCTTTACCATCCGGTCTATGGTTTGCAAATACGTTTCTGTCCTGTGTACATCTCCATATGCTATTTCAACAGAAATGCCAAAATCTCTCAATTCATCTGAAGCATCTTTAATTCCGCGCTCCACATTATCATCGAAGTTTTGGAAACCGTCCTTCTGATAGATTACCCCTATTTTTTTCGGCATTTTACTATAGGCCAGCGCACTTGCCAGTTTATTTGGCTGATAATCCAGCCTCTCCAACGCTCTGCGGACCCTTTGTTCCACCTCTGGCCGTACATTGCCACGATGATTAATCACGCGATCCACCGTACGCCGCGAAACGCTTGCCTCCTGTGCTACCTGTTCCAATGTCACTTTCATCTTTTTCCGCTCCGGGAACGAACCGGAATATTCCGGATTCGCTCCCCTTTTCAGATATCTGTTACTCTGTAAGTTCTGCGATTTCTGCTTTATAATCTTCCAGATTATCTTTTGTGATCAACTGAGCTTTTGTTTCTGTATGATCTTCCAGTTCCTCTCCGTTAATAGCGTCAATACAGCACTGAATTGCTGTGGATGCCTGGATTTCCGGATACTGAGCAACAGTTCCTGTCAATGTACCTGCTTCAATGGCTGCCAGGTCATCACTGGATGCATCAAAGTCAAATACCTGGATTTTTCCTTCAAATCCACCCTGTTCAATCGCCTGGATAGCTCCCTGTCCCATCTCGGCATTAATAGCCCATACCACATTCACATCAGGCGTAGCTGATAAAACATTCTGCATAACGTTGAATGCTTCGTTACGATCACATTTTGCTGTCTGAGAAGCTAAAACATCAAAATCAACAGCATCGGCAAAACCAGACAGACGGTCTTCATGAGCTTTTACCCCTGAAATGCCTTCCAGATAACAGATCTTTCCATCCTGAATGTTTTCTGCTGCATAATCACCAGCCAGTTTTGCTGCATCATATTGGTTAATACCTACATAGGTTTCTACATATCCGCCATCTGCTTCCAGTGCCTCCTCATCAATGGTATCATTTACCAGTACAACCGGAATATCTGCTTCATTGGCTTTAATAATCGAAGGAATCAGCGCCTGAGAATCTGCTACAGACAGTACAATTCCATCCACACCTTTTATAACGGCATTTTCAACCATCTGTACCTGTTTTTCAATATCTGTCTCTTTTTCCGGCGCCTGGAATTCCAGGTTGACACCTACTTCTTTTGCGTATGCTTCTGCACCCTTTTCCATACTGGTCCAGAACTCATCCGTTTTGGCTTTTACAATATACGCAATATCCAGGTCTCCGCTGCCGGAATCTTCCGCACTGCTGCCGTCTGAAGAACTTTCTGCTTCTGATGCGGATGCTGATTCAGACTCGGAAGACGATCCGCCGCCACATGCTGTTACACCAAACACCATTACCACTGCCATCAATAATGCTGCAATTTTCCTGAATTTCATACTTAATTCCTCTCTTTCTTTTTGCTTTTATTTATTGCTGTTCTCTTTTCCGTGGCGGACGGCATCTACCAGAACTGCCAGCAGAATGACAACACCAATGACCAGTTTCTGCAGGTTGGAAGATACATTCATCAGATTCAGCCCATTACGGATAACCAGCATAATAATGGCGCCGACAAATGTTCCCCAAACACTTCCGAATCCTCCCAAAAGGGACGTACCACCGATAACGCAGGAAGCAATAGCATCCATTTCATAATCCAGACCGGCTGTTGATTGAGCAGAATTCAATTTTGCAACCAGAATAACGGATGCAATACCTGCACATAAACCAGATAAGGTATATGCAATGATCTTATATTTTGAAACATTGATACCGGAAAGACGTGTCGCCTCTTCATTACCGCCGATAGCGTAGATATACCGTCCAAACTTCCGATATTTCATTACGTAATAAAATACTATGTACAGTACAATCATGAAGATAATCTGTACCGGTATATCTGTTCCCGGAATCGTTCCGGTACCTATCCATCGAAAGCCCTTTGAATATCCTGTGATTGTCTCACCATCTGCAATCGTGTAAGCTGCTCCTCTGGCCATGGACATCATCGCCAGCGTTGCAATCATCGGCTGAAGCTTGAATTTTGAAATCATAAAACCATTAAATGCTCCGCAGGCTGCGCCTACCGCAAGAGCTGCGATGATACCTACAATAGAAGGCATACCTCCTTCCACTACCAGTTTACCCATAACAATACCGGTAAAAGCAACCACTGATCCCACGGAAATATCAATACCACCGGTGAAGATTACAACGTTAACACCCAATGCCAGCACTGCATAAACGGTTACCTGCTGCAAAATATTGATGACATTGCCGAAGGTTCGGAACGCCGGCTGTATAATAGATAGAAATACGCACAGTATGATCAATACGATCAGTGCAGACATATTTGACAAATCAATTTTTTTCTTGTTTTCTTTCATCTTTTATCCCCCACTCTCCTTTATTTCACACCTGTCGCATAGCCGACAACCATTTCTTCTGTTATATGTTTCATATCTTCGCCTTCAATCAAGCCTGTGATCTGGCCCTCATGCATAACGTAAATCCTGTCACTGACACCCATACACTCAGCCAGCTCAGAAGAAACCATAATAACGGCTTTTCCTTCCTGTTTCAGGTTATTCATAATGCCATAAATTTCCGCCTTGGCACCCACATCAATTCCACGGGTGGGTTCATCAAAAATAATAATATCCGCATCACTGTTCAGCCATTTACAGATAACTACTTTCTGCTGATTTCCGCCGGAAAGATTCTTCGCTTTCTGCATTAAAGAAGGTGTTTTTACGTGAATCGCATCTGCCAGCTTCTGATTATTGGCTGTCTCTTTCGCTTTACTCAGACCAAATTTTCCCATTGCCGTATTAAGATTTGGAAGAGAAATATTCTGATTCAAATCGAACTCGAGAATCAGCCCCTGATTTTTTCTGTCTTCCGTCAGCAACGCAATCCCCAGTTTTTTTGCCTGCTCGCAACTTTTAATATGCGCCTGTTTTCCTTTTACAATAATTTTACCGCTGTCAATGGGATCTGCCCCGAAGATTGCACGCATCAGTTCTGTTCGTCCTGCTCCCATCAATCCATAAAATCCTGTTATTTCGCCCGCGCGAGCATAAAATGACGCATCTTTTATTGTATTACCCTGTCTGATATTTTTTACTTCCAGCATTTTTTCGCCGGGAGTTACATCTACCTTGGGATAGTAATCCGTCATTTCCCTGCCAACCATCATGGCCACCATCTGATCCATCGTAATATCTTTAACATTTACGGTATCAATATACTGTCCGTCACGGAACACTGTCAGTCGATCACCAATCTGCATAATTTCCTGAAGCCGGTGGGAAATATAAACAATGGCTACTCCTTCGCTTTTCAGCTTATGAATAATGGCAAACAGACTGTCCACTTCCTTTTCTGTCAAAGCTGAAGTAGGCTCATCCATGATCAGAATATCGCAATGGAAGGAAAGCGCCTTGGCAATCTCTACCATCTGCATCTGCCCCACACTCAGGTTAGAAACCTGTGTTGTCTCAGAAATATCGGAATTAATGGAATCCAGAAGTTTACGGGCTTCCATATTCATCTTCTTCCAGTCAACATTGCCCGATTTTGTCGTTGGCTGCCGTCCCATGAAAATATTTTCAGCCACTGTAAGATTCTTTAACAGGTTCATTTCCTGGAAAATAATACTTACGCCACGGGCACGTTGTTCCTCTACGCTGCGGGCCACAATTTCCTCGCCTTTCCATATAATCGTACCGGTATAATTGGTGTTAACTCCGGCAAGCACCTTCATAATTGTACTTTTTCCGGCGCCGTTCTCCCCCAGTAATACATGCACCTCTCCCGGAACGGCATTAAACTGTACATGGTCCAAAGCCTTTACGCCCGGGAATTCAACTGAAATGTCCTTCATCTCAACGAGATATTTGGAATCACTCATACGCTTTAATCGCCTCCTCGTTCACTCACTTTTTGTTTTTTCTGCTTCACCGTTTTTAAATAATCACTTCCTCTCCTTTTTCATTTCCTCCCTGTCCAGTTATTCGGTCATTTGCTCGCGTGGGCAACTTGGTGCTTTTTAAATGCGGCTTCTGAAACAAAGCCACATTTTATTTTTTGCTCGCGTGGGCAACTTCGTTATACGCATTGTACATCTCTGACATCCAATTGTCAATAGGCATTATTCATTTTGTACATTTTAAATATTTTTTTTGTCTGTTTTTATGCAAATTGTATATTATTCAAAGCACGCTGCATTATAGATAATCAGATTTGAAAGATAATTTTCTTCTATTTTCCCATATCCCAATCGAATAATATCTTTCAGTGTAATCAAAGATTGATAACCCTGCATATAAAGATTCTGATCAATAATAAAATCAAAAATTTCCGTTTTCAATGCTTCAATATTTTCAGCTGTTGAATCATGACAGATTACGTATGGTTTTGGAGACGGACGTGTATTCCGAAGAAAATCTCCAACAGCCCGATTGGGTTCCACAGACATATAGATACCATGAATTTCCTTCTCACTTTGAAAAATATTTTCCAGACTCTGATATGCTTTTCTATACTGAAAGTCATATGTGATATTATTTAAGGTTCCACTTTGAAACATAATCCATTGTTCTTCATCAAACCCGAGTCTTTTCAGCTCATATACAAAACCGTTTACCCGCTGCTGATGAGCATCATATTTTGCAACACCGCATCCTATTACAATTTTATCTTCCGGACGAACGATTTTAGCCATAATATTTCCTGCTGCACGTCCGCTCTGGTACAGATCCTGTCCGATGAAACTGACCCGTTTACTTTTCGGAATATCCGAATTAAAAGTCACAACAGGAATTTCTTTCTTGGCCAGTTCATCAATCTTTTCTACCAATTCCGGTTTGTTGGGGCCGCGGAGTGCAAAACCGCAGACGCCCTTTTCTACCATTTTCTCAATTTCTTCCACATATTCGGAAGCTTCTTTCATATTCTTGCAGATTACTTCCACAGAAATTCCAAAATCTTTTAATTCTTCAATTGCATCACGAATTCCCCGCTCCGTATCCGCTCCGGCATCAAAATCTGTAAATCCTTCTTTTTGATAAATAATACAAACTTTTTTCTCATTTTTACTGTATGCAAGGGCACTTGCCAGTTTATTAGGCTGGTAATTCAATTCTTTCAGGGCCTGTCTTACCCTTTGTTCTACTTCCGGTCTGACATTGCCCCGGTTGTTTACCACACGGTCAACTGTCCGTCTTGATACTTTTGCATACTCTGCAACCTGCTGTAAAGTTACCTTCAATGTCTTCCCTCCGATTTTATGGTCTGTATCTCGTATTTTATTCTTCTAATATATAAAGAATAGCTTATGCCTGTCAATAAATTATCTTGCTTTGTTTTCTCCCTTTCTTGCCTTATAAAACAAAAAAGACTGCCGAAGCAGTCCGCAGTCGTTTCTATTCCACCTGATATTTTTCCATTCTTTTTTTCACCTGCAAAAATTCCGGATAGTCTGCATAAATTTTCAATGTCAGCGGCCGGTTTCTGATCAGGCTGCAGACGCCCAGTATTGATCTGGCATCCGCATAAGATCTGCCGCTGATCAGATCCATGTCCGCATTGCATTTTTCCGCGTCTTCCGTGAAACTCTTAACCTTCTCCAGAGTGTCCAGCATGATTTTCATAACTTCCATAGCTTCTCATCCTTTCTTTTTAATTTATAATCTTACAATTGCGTCCGATGCCAGTTGGGAACGCTCGCATTCCTGAGCCGTCAGCGTAATCTGGCAGCACAGAGGGCTTCCCTTCATATGTTCTGCCGCGTATGACAGTCCGTTGGTCCTTTCATCCAGAAAAGGCTGATCAATCTGATTGGGATCTCCCAGCAGAATAACCTTTGTTCCCTTTCCTGCCCTGGTAATGATTCCCTTCACCTGTTTAGGCGTCATATTCTGGGCTTCATCGATAATCAGATAAGTCTGTACGAAAGATCTTCCCCGGATAAAATTCAGCGCCTCCGCCTGAATAATCCCCCGGTCGAAAACTTCCTCAATCTTCCCCCTTAGTTCATTCTCATTTTTATACCGTTCTTCCTCATCGGAATCCAGAAGCTGTTCCAGATTGTCCAGAACCGGCCGCATCAGCGGAGCGATCTTTTCCTGTTCATCTCCAGGGAGATAACCGATATCATGATCAAACTGCGCATTGGGTCTGCTGATCAGAATTCTCCTGTACTCCCCCTTAGGATTATTTAAAATCTTTTCCAGGCCAACCGCCAGAGAATAAAAGGTCTTTGCAGTTCCCGCCATTCCTTTTACAATGACGAGAGGGATCTTTTCACTGGGGAGCATCAGCGCTTCCTGCAGAAAATACTGTCCCACATTTCTCGGAGTTACCCCATAAGGCTTACTCTTTTTATATTCCAGCGGAACCACTTTCTGTCCTTCCACTCTTCCCAGCTGTGTTTTCTTGCGTGACTGATCAGCCTTTAAAATAACAAACTGATTTTCCTCCAGATGAAGTTCCGTCCGTTCTCCCTCATCATCTGTCTGATACAGAGCTTCACAGGACACTCCTTTTTTCTTGAAGTCTTTAAATTTTTCTTCATCCACATAACATTCTATGCGTCCCGTATACTGAGATTCCTCAAAACTGACCTGCTCCGTAATAAAATCTTCCGCCGCAACACCGATCATCTGAGCTTTTACGCGAAGCAGAATATCTTTTGTCACCAGTGTTACCGCCTGATCTCTGTCTTTCAGCGCTCTGCACACTTTCAGAATCCGATTATCCATTTTGTCCTCCGGGAGGTGCTCCGGCAGTTCAACATCCACACAATTTGCTTCCACACGTACACTGCCGCCGTTTTCCAGAGATACTCCCGCAAGAAGATCTCCCTGCCTTCTGAGCTTTTCCAAACTGCGGATCGCTTCCCTGGCATTGGCCCCTGTCTCACCTTCTCCTTTTTTCAGTCCATCCAGCTCTTCCAGAACTACCAACGGTATGACAAGATGATTATCCTCAAAGCAATAAAGTGCATAGGGGGCCTGAATCAGCACATTAGTATCAAGTACATACGTTTTTGACATTTACATTCCTCCCGCGTCTTTGTATCTCTGGTATTAACATATCACACTTTAATCCGTTGAAATATCCAGATAAAATAAAAGTAGTGTAAAAATTGGGTAAGAAAAAAGGAGACTAGTTCGTCTCCTTCTTCCAGACATTTCCATTCTTTTTAAAATACATGATCATTTCATTGGTAAGACTTAAGTTATTTGCCTCCACCGGTATCTCATCCTGTGTGAACCAGCGGGCGGATGATAATTCATTGTAGTCCAGGGTAATGGTTTCATCACCGTCCAGATCCACGAAAAATCCCATCAGAAGCGTGTCCGTAAAGGACCAGGGCTGACTTTTATAAAACCGGATATTTTTCACCTTCAGTCCGACCTCTTCCATCACTTCCCGTCTTACTGTATTCTCGATCGTCTCCCCGATCTCCGCGAATCCCGCAATCAGAGCATAACTTGTCTTGGAACTTTTGGCGTAGGTAGACATCAGAATTTTGTCCCCATTAAGAATTCCGACTATAACAGCAGGACAGATTTTGGGATACTCCATCTGCTTGCAGCTGACACAGTACACCATTCTCTCTTTATCGCTGTGTACCATGGGCTTCCCGCAGACGCCGCAGAAACGGCGGCTTCTGTACCAGCTGTGAAGCTGATATCCGGTAATTCCGGCAAAATCCAGATAATCCGGCCTGTCTTTCCTGAAAATTTCCACGTGCTCCATAGAATAATTTTCATCCATGGGATAGCTGACATTATCCAGAAGATAATATCTCTTTCCATCTATAGAAAACAGGTAAATATAGAAATCATACAACTCTTCATTATAGGCTTCCAGATCTCTGAACTTCGGAAAAGAAAGACGGTTCTTATTCCATCGAATCAGCACCCTCTTATTCAGATAGTAAAGAATATAGGAATCCTCGCTGGGCGGCTGGGGCCGGTATTCATTGGCAAATCTGTGCGGCGTTATATCCTGTATCATAGTTTAACTCATCCTTTTCTCTTTTCATCTAGCATATCTTATTCCCTTTTTTAATGCAATATAAAACTTGCACTCTTACCTGCGATTCTTTCGATTTTCTGCTGCCTTTATCAGCCGCATAATTTCTTCTGCCGTCCATTCCACATTGCTTTCTGCCACACCGGGCTCCATCGCTTTTTTCAGATCCATGGCCGCCGGCAGTATGGAAAAAAACGCATCCATTCCTCCGCTGTGACATTTTTGGGCTTCCGGCAGCACATTCCCCGCCACAGCAATAACGGGTATTCCATATTTTTTTGCAATCCGAGAGACTCCTGCCGGTACTTTTCCCATGGCAGACTGTCCATCCAGGCAGCCTTCCCCCGTAATCACATAATCCGCATCTTTTATCCTGGATTCCAGACTGACCGCTTTCATCACCAGATCCACTCCCGGTTCCAGAACAGCATTCAGATACGCAAGAAAAGCAAAGCCAAGACCGCCGGCCGCTCCGGCGCCGGGACATCCGGAGTAATCCCGTCCCCGTATCTCCACGGTTTTTGCGGCAAAATGACGATGCATCCTCTCCATAGCTTTCACCTGATCCGGATTTCCGCCCTTTTGGGGGCCATATATATAAGACGCTCCCTGTTCGCCCAGCAGCGGATTCGTCACATCGCAGGCAACCCGAAAACGACAGTCTTTCAGTTCACTCATCTGTCCCTCCAGACAGATTTTCTCCACCTTTCCACAGTCTTCCCCATATCGGCCGATTTCACACCCGTCTTTGTCATAAAATCGGATGCCCAAAGCCTGCAGCATGCCGATTCCACAGTCATTGGTAGCGCTTCCGCCGATCCCGATGATAAAGTTCCGGCATCCTCTTTCGATGGCGTCACGGATCATCCGGCCCACGCCCCAGGTGCTGGCCTTTAAAATATTCCTCTCTTCTTCCTCTATTAAAGTAAGCCCCGCTGCCTCCGCCATCTCCATCACTGCTGTTTTTCCATCCCGAAGCAAACCGTATCCTGCCGTTCTGGGCCGATGCATGGGATCTTCAGCCGAAATTTCCACCCATTCTCCATTCAGTCCCTCCGTGATCACTCTGGCAGTTCCTTCTCCTCCGTCCGCCATGGGAATAACGGCGATTTCTGCATCCGGAAACACTTTTTTGACTCCCCGTGCAAAGGCTCTTCCTACCTCCAGGGATGAAAGACTTCCCTTGAAAGAATCGATTGCCGTCACAATTTTCATAGGCTTTCTGCCCCCTTTTCTATTCTTGACATTCTGTCTTAAAAAAAGTATATTGGTAAAACAGTAAAAAATCAGATGAGGTAATTTATTTTATGAATAAAAAAGAAATTCTGGAAATACGGAAACAGTTCACACCTGACAACTGCACCATCTCCCGCATCTGCGGATGCTACGTAGACGGTGAAAAAAACATAAAAATGGAACACAAGGATGCTTTCGGTTCCCTTCCTGAGGAAGAGGCTTTCAAGTATTTCGATATTTTCAAACATACTCTGTCCGGCACTCTTGGAAAAAACATGATGAATATGGAGTTTCCTCTGGAAACGGAAGCTCCCGGCGGCACACAGGACTTTCTGCTGCGTTTAAGGGACAGCCATCTGGAAGATGATATGCTGCTGGAAGAATTTTACCGGAAAGTCATTGAACATTACGATTACGATATGAACTATTATATCATACTGATTCATGCCGTTTACGATATTCCCGGCAAATCCAGCGACAACCTGGAAATGTTCGACGCCTCCGACAATGTATATGACTACATACTGTGCAGCATCTGTCCCGTCAATCTCTCCAAGGCCGGCCTGTACTACAACATGGAAAAAAACAGCATTGAGGACAGGATACGGGACTGGATTGTGGCAGCTCCCGCCAACGGCTTCCTTTTCCCTGCTTTTAACGACCGGAATACGGATATTCACGGGATCCTTTATTACTCCAAAAACGCTGAAAAAATATGCCAGAATCTGGTAGACCAGCTGCTGGGATGTACGCCTCCTCTCCCCGCTTCCTCACAGAAAGAAACTTTTCAGACCATCATCGAAGAATCTCTGGGAGACGACTGCGGATATGAACTGGTCAGAGATCTTCATGAAAATCTGAACGAAATGGCGGAGGCGGGCAAAGACAATCCGGAGCCTTTAACCATTTCAAAAAGGGATGTCCGCGTCATTCTGGAAGACAGCGGCATCCCTGAAGAAAAAATTGAAGCTTTTGAAAAAGAGTTCGATGACAATATCCCCACCGAAGCGCCCCTTCTGGTTTCCAATATCGTCAATACCCGCCAGTTTCAGATTGAAACCCCCGATGTGGTCATTAAAGTAAAGCCGGAACGGATGGATCTGGTGGAAACCAGAATCATAGACGGCCGTCCCTGCCTTGTCATTCCCGTAGATGAGCATATTGAAGTAAACGGCATGACTGTCTCCACGGTAAAAAGCGAATAATTTATCCGCGCAGCTTTTTCATCACCGCGGGAATGTCTATTTTCTGTGGGCAATGAGAAAGACATGTGCCGCACTGCAGACACTGATCCGCATTTCCCCCACGGGAGATCCCTTCCAGACGCCAGACTTCCCCGCTGATATTTTTTTCATTGTAATACTGCATAAGAAGGGGTATGTCGAGTCCGGCGGGACAGGTATCACAGCAGTAACGGCAGCCGGAACAGGGTACACCCAGGTCTTTGACAAAGGCTGCTTCTGCTTTCCTGAGCGCTTCCGTTTCCTGCCGATTCAGCGGATCGGGCCTCGCAAATATGCCTGCGTTATCTCTGACCTGCTCTTCTGACGCCATACCGCTTAACACAGTCTGCACGTTGGGGAGTCCCATAAGGAAACGAAACCCCCAGGATTCCATGGAACGCTCCGAAGCAGCCTCTTTTAAAATTTCCCGGGCTTCCTGATTCAGTCTGCACAGACGGCCTCCTTTTAAAGGCTCCATTACCCAGACGGGTATATTCCGGCTGGTAAGAATCTCATACTGCTCTTTTGCTTTTAACAGCGTCCAGTCCAGGTAGTTAAGCTGGATCAGCGCCATATCAAAGCCATCATACCAGTCCAGGAATCGTTTCAGCGTCCCAGGAGCAGCATGGGAGGAAAAACCCAGATACCGGATACGTCCTCTCTCTTTCTGTTTCAGAAGATATCCCAGATAATCTTTTTGAGGATCCATATAATCATCGATATGATTTTCATCCAGGCTGTGAAGCAGATAAAAATCAAAATACTCCATCCCGCATCTTCGCAGCTGCTCTTCGAAAACAGTTTCTATTTTCTTTCCCGGCGATGCATAGTATTTCGTCGCAAAGTAAAAACTTTCCCGGGGATATCCGGCCAGAGCCTCTCCCAGAAATTTCTCAGAATCCCCATTCTGATACGTATAAGCAGTATCGAAATAATTAATACCGCAGGCAATGGCCTCATCCACGATCTTCCGGCTTTCCTCGCGTCTGATATGGTTGGGATTGTCCTTATCTGTCGGAAAACGCAGCCCTCCCAATCCCAGAGCCGATATTTTCTGTCCTCTGAAATCCTTTGTATACATCTTTACTCTCCTGTTTTACCGTACAATTTCCCGGTAACATTCCGGACGCCGGTCACGATAAAGCCCCCACTCCAGTCGGCTGTCCCTTCCTTTTTCCAGATCAATTTCACTCATGATGATCTCCTCCCGGTCACGGGAAGCCTGCGCCCTGATCTCACCCAGTTCATCGGTAATAAAAGAAGAGCCGTAGAACTGAAGGGAAGACTTCTGACCCCCGTTTTCCGCATCCGGCTCCACATGTTCCAGACCGATCCTGTTGGCTGCCGCCACCGGTACAATATTAGCCGCCGCGTGGCCCTGCATAGTTCGCCGCCAGTGGGGCATGCTGTCACACTCCAGAATCGGCTCGCTGCCGATGGCTGTGGGATAGAGAAGCATTTCCGCTCCCATCAGAGCCATACATCTGGCGGTTTCCGGGAACCACTGATCCCAGCAGATCCCCACGCCAATCCTGCCATATCTGGTATCCCAGACTTTAAATCCCGTATTGCCGGGTGAAAAATAGAACTTCTCCTGATAATAATGGTCGTCCGGAATATGGGTCTTCCGGTAGATGCCCAGAACACTGCCTCCGTCTATCATGGCTACGGTATTGTAAAGGCTGTTTCCCTCTCTTTCATAAAAGCTGACCGGGATTACCAGCCCCAGCTCTTCGGATACTTTCTGAAAATGGAGCACCGCATCATTTTCCATCACCGGTTTCGCATAGTGATAATAACGGTATCTTCGCTCCTGACAAAAATAAGGACGCTCAAACAGTTCCGGAAGCAAAATCACCTGAGCTCCCTGCCCTGCCGCTTCCCGGACCATGCAGTCCGCCTTTTCCATATTCTTTTCCACTTCTTTCTCACAGCAAAACTGCAGTGCCGCAAGAGTAGTCTTTCTCATGTTTTTTTACCTGCCTTTCCCGGAATCTGCTGCGTAATGCAGTGAATATTTCCTCCGCCTACCAGAATATCTCTGGCGTAAACGGGAACAATTTTTCGCTCCGGAAACAATTGCTCCAGTATGGCTGCCGCTTTCTGATCATTGACGTCTCCAAACTGAGGAACGATTACTCCCCCATTGGAGATGTAAAAATTCACATAACTTGCCGCCAGCCGTTCTCCTTCCTCCCGTTTTTCTTCCCCTTCCTCATAGACAAAGCCGGGAAGATCTTCGGCCGTAATGCATACCGGGCATGCGGGAATGGGAAGCTTATGAACCGTCAGCCTGCGTCCCTTCGCATCCCTCTCCTTTTCCAGTACTTCCAGATCCGCCAGGCTGCCGGCATACTGAGGATCATTCTCATCATCCGTCCAGGCCAGTACCACCTCCCCCGGCTTTGTGAAAGCACATACATTATCCACATGCTCATTGGTCTCATCCTGCCAGATTCCCCGGGGCAGCCAGATCACCTTTTCGGCTCCCAGATAATCTTTCAGCTTCTGTTCAATTTCCTCTTTTGACAGTCCCGGATTCCGCCCTTCACTCAGAAGACAGGCCTCTGTTACGATAACCGTCCCTTCTCCGTCACTGTGAATAGATCCTCCCTCCAGCACAAAAGGATGGGCGTCATACCGGTCCGCTCCCAGGTACCGGCAGAAGTAAGCGGCCGCCTGATCATCCTGCTGCCAGTTCTGATACAGCCCGTCCACCCTGCCGCCCCAGGCATTAAAGGCCCAGTCCACTCCTCTCATTTCTCCGGAATCATTTACCAGAAACGTAGGTCCCACATCCCTGGCCCAGGCATCATCTGTCCGAAAGGGAATCAGATGTATTTTTTCAGACAGCATCCTCTTCGCCTCTTCCAGATAATCCGGATCCACCATCATATAGAGTGTTTCACTTTCCGCAATGGCCTCCGCCACCCGGGAGAAAACCTTACGGGCGGCTGTGCCGCCGAATGGCCAGGAACCGGGCCGTACCGGCCAGATCATCAGACAACCCTGATGATGTTCAAATTCCCCTGGCATATAAAAGCCGTCCAGGGACGGCTTTCCATAAATAATATTACTGTTCATTTTCACGACAATCTTCCTTTAAAATCTTCATATCCAAAGGTTTTTATAATTTCACACCTGCCGTCTTCTTTCTGAACGGCAATAGAAGGCAGCGCCATTCCATTAAAGGTATTGTTTTTTACCATGGAATAAATGGCCATATCCTGAAAATACAGTCTGTCGCCCACGTTAACCGGCTGTTCAAAGGAATAATCTCCCGTCACATCGCCGGCCAGACAAGTGTTGGAAGACAGCCGGTAAGTATATGGCTTTTCCCCCGGTTCATATCCGTCTTTCAGAGGAGGCCGGTAAGGCATTTCCAGTACATCCGGCATATGACAGGCCGCTGATGCATCCAGTATCAGCGTGCTGATTCCGTTTTCCACAATATCCAGCACTTCCGTCACCAGATATCCGGCATTTAAAGCTACCGCCTCTCCCGGTTCCAGATAAATTTCCAGATCATACTTTGTCTTCATCCTGCGGATACAGTTAACCAGAAGCTCCACGTCGTAATCGGCTCTGGTAATATGATGGCCTCCGCCCATATTCAGCCATTTCACACGATGCAGATATCTTCCGAACTTTTTCTCCACCGCATCCAGTGTTTTTTCCAGATCATCAGAATTCTGTTCACACAGAGTATGGAAGTGAATACCGTCCACGTACTCCAGCAGGTCTTCCCGGAATGCAGCCTTCGTTACGCCAAGCCGGGATGCGGGCGCACAGGGATCATAGATAGCATGATCTCCCTGGGTAGAACACTCCGGGTTAATCCGGATGCCAACGCCGCCTTTCGGACAGCGGTCCTTATATTTCATCAGCTGGGAAAAGGAATTAAAAATAATATGATCGCAGATGGATGCAATCTCGTCAAAATCTTTTTCCGGATAAGCCGGTGAAAAAATATGATTCTCCTTGCCCATTTCCTCTTTTCCCAGACGGGCCTCAAACAGGCCGCTGGCCGTGGTCCCGCTTAAATACTGTCCAATCAGAGGATATTCATAAAACATGGAGAACGCCTTCTGGGCCAACAGGATTTTACATCCCGTTTCCTGCTGCACCCGGTTCAGGATCTCCAGATTTTCTCTCAGTTTTTTTTCATCCACCACATAACACGGGGTGGGTACTTCCTGAATTCTCATCAGTCCACCAGTTTCGGGTCTTCGCATACCACCCAGGGCAGTCCCCATTTATTCAGCGCTTCCATGTAGGGATCGGGATCAAATTCTTCCACATTGTATACTCCCGGTTTCTTCCACTGCCCGTTTAGTACCAGCATGGAGCCGATCATGGCGGGCACTCCGGTAGTATAGGATACGGCCTGGGATTCCACTTCCCTGTAGCATTCCTGATGGTCGCAGACATTATAGATATAAAGCGTCTTTTCTTTTCCAGCCTTGATGCCGGAAAAGATACAGCCGATATTGGTTTTCCCCACTGTTCTGGGTCCCAGAGACGCCGGATCGGGAAGCAGTTCTTTTAAAAACTGAATCGGCACAATCTCCTGGCCTTTGAAATTGACGGGATCCGTCCGCAGCATTCCCACATTTTCCAGACATTTCATATGAGTCAGATAACTTTGTCCAAAAGTCATGAAGAAACGGATTCTTTTCACTCCCGGGATATTTTTCGCCAGTGACTCAATCTCTTCATGGTGAAGTAAATACATATCTTTCATCCCCACCTGCGGAAAATCATACTCCCGTTTAACGCTCATGGCAGGAATTTCCACCCATTTGCCCTCCTCCCAGTAAGAGCCCGGCGCGGAAACTTCTCTTAAATTCACTTCCGGATTGAAATTGGTAGCAAATGGATAGCCGTGATCCCCGCCGTTGCAGTCCAGAATATCAATGGTATGAATCTCATCAAAATAATGTTTCAGAGCATAGGCCGCGTATACGCTGGTAACGCCGGGATCAAATCCGCTGCCCAGAAGAGCGGTAAGCCCGGCCTCTTTAAATCTGTCCTGATATGCCCACTGCCAGGAATAATCAAAATAGGCGGTAAAGCCCAGCCGCTTACATCTCTCTTCATAGATCTTCCGCCATCCGGGGTCTTCCGTATCCTCCGGCTCATAGTTGGCCGTATCAATATAATCCACTCCCGCCTCCAGGCAGGCATCCATAATGGTTAGATCCTGATAGGGCAGGGCCACATTCAGGACGGCGTCCGGCTTCCAGGATTTCATAAGGCTGACCAGCTCCTGCACGTTATCCGCATCTACCTGGGCCGTAAAGATTCTGGTTTTCGTTTTAGACTCCAGCTTTTCCTTCAGGGCATCACATTTTGACTTTGTTCTGCTGGCAATCATAATTTCTTCAAATACTTCACTGTTCTGACAGCATTTGCGAATGGCAACGGAAGCTACACCTCCGCATCCGATAATCATCAGTCTGCTCATAATTTATCTTCCTCCTCTTCCAGTAAGTCTTCCACATATCTGGGCAGCATAAACGCTCCGATATGAAGGTTGGCTGTATAGTACCATGTTTTTATGTTTCTCTTTTTCCAGCGGGCGCCGTCGAAATCCCGTATGGGGTGATATTTTTTTGAAGCAAATCCAAACAGCCAGTATCCCGCCGGGCAGGTGGTAATATGTGCCTGATATACCCGGCTGATGGGAAAACTGCGGAATACCTTCCGGTGCATGCTTCTGCAGGCCGCTTCATCCTCATCGTAAAATGGACTGCCGTGCTGATAAACCATAATTCCGTCCTCTTTCAGAGCTTTGTAGCAGCTTCCGTAAAACTCTTTTGTAAAGAGTCCTTCCGTATAACCGAAGGGATTGGTGGAATCATTGATAATCAGATCATATTCATTAATTTTTCTGCGCAGGAACCGCAGACCGTCCTCATGGTAAATTTTTACTCTGGGATCCTTCAATCCCTCCGCCATATCGGGAAAAAACTTCTGACAGACCTCCATGAACATCTCATCTTGCTCTACCACTTCGATTTCCTCAATCTCCGGATAGTAGGATAATTCCTTGGCCACTCCTCCATCTCCACCGCCGATAATCAATACTTTTTTTACATTAGGATGAACCGCCATAGGCACATGAGTAACCATCTCGTCATACACGAATTCATCCGCATCTGAAAAAATAATATCGCCGTTTAATGTCACAAATTTACCCAGCTCCGGGGAATCAAAAACGTCAATGCGCTGGTATTCACTTTCCCCGCTGAACAGCTGCTTATCCGTACGTATGGTCAGCTTGATATTCTGGGTATGTATTTCCGAAAACCACATCTCCATAATTTCACTGCTCCTGTATCACATTTAAGAATTCTACTCTGGGATTTTCCGTTCCCTGAAGCGAACATCCCTTTTCCCTGGCAAAAAGTATATAATCGATAATCTCCCGGGTAATTCTCTCTCCCGGCGCCAGAATGGGGATTCCCGGCGGATAACACATGACAAATTCTCCGCAGACGCAATGCTCCGTCGCTTCAATAGGCAGAGACTTTCTTTCCGCATAGAAAGCTCTCTGGGGTGACACTACCACTTCCGGCTGAATGTATTCGCAGCTGATCAGACCGCTGCCGTCTCTTTCATACAGCCTTTTGATATCTGCCAACGCTCCCACCAGCCGTTCAATGTCCCGTATTCTGTCCCCAATGGAAATATATGCCATCATATTTCCTATATCGCCAAACTCTACCTGAATATCGTATTCATCCCGAAGCAGATCATAAACCTCAATCCCCGTAAGACCGATATCCTGGGTATAAACGCACAGCTTTGTCACATCAAAATCATACACGCTGCTGCCGTTGATCAATTCCTTTCCGTAAGCATAATATCCGCCGATGGCATTGATCTCCGTTCTGGCATATTCCGCCATATCCACCACCCTGGCAAAGGAAGCTTCGCCCCGCAGAGCCAGATTTCTTCTGGAAATATCCAGACTGGACAGCAGAAGATAGGACGCGCTGGTAGTCTGAGTCAGATTGATAATCTGCCGCACATACTCCGGATTCATGGTTTGATTCGTCAGAAGCACAGAACTCTGAGTCAGACTGCCGCCGGACTTATGCATAGATATGGCAGCCATATCCGCCCCCGCCGCGATACCGGCAATCGGAAGGTTCTTTCCAAAATACAGGTGGGTTCCGTGGGCCTCATCTACCAGCACCTTCATACCGTGCTCATGGGCAATCGCCACAATGGATACCAGATCGGAACAAATGCCGTAATAAGTGGGATTGTTCACCAGCACCGCCACCGCGTCAGGATGAAGTGCAATGGCCTTTTCAAGCTTTTCTTTCTCCATGCCCAGTGCAATTCCGATTCTCTCATCCACTTCCATATCCACATAAACCGGAATAGCTCCGCACAGTACAAGAGCGTTGATGGCGCTTTTATGCACATTCCTGGGAAGAATAATTTTATCTCCGGCCTTACACACAGAAAGTATCATACTCTGAACAGCAGATGTGGTACCTCCTACCATGAGAAAGGCATGATCTGCACCAAATGCATCTGCCGTCAGCTCTTCCGCCTCCCGAATAACCGATACCGGATGACACAGGTTATCCAGCGGCTTCATGGAATTTACATCCAGACTGACACACCGCTCTCCCAGAAGCTGCTCCAGCTCTGGATTTCCCCTTCCTCTCTTATGACCGGGTACATCAAAAGGTACCACCCTTTTTTTTCTTAACCGTTCCAGCGCCTCGCAGATCGGCGCTCTGTTCTGATCTCTGTTGTCCATAGCATTACTCCCGTATATTCTCTGCAGAATTATTTAAGAAAAAAGCAGATGAAAAAAATCATCTGCTTTCAATCATTCCAAATCCATATATCAATACAGATTATTTTCGTTTTCAGAGTATATTGCAAATATATGTTACGTACTCTTATTGACCGTTTCACAAGATGATGCGTATTTCACGCTGATTATAAAGTAATCAACTTATAAAATTTGAGCTTTTAACTCAATCAATAATGTGGCCATATGCCACGCTCGGCAACCGATCCCGCCTGTCCGTATGGGCTTTTGAAATTGGATCCTATATTTGCTTGAAAACAAAATAATCTTATGCTTTCCTCAGCACCTACAATTTAACACAAAAAAAGAGTTTCTGTCAATACATCTACCCTACCTTTCTGCTGCTTTCCAAAAACTATTTGTTTTAGCTATTTGTTAGCCATTGTTTGCAGCTGAAATACGCATTGTACCCATTATTCACTGTGTTAAAACAACCCATAAAGAGGGGATATAACAGGAATGTCGAATATTACGGTGCTTCCGGAATGGCGGTTCAGAATCGTCCGGTTGGTACTTGTCCAAAGAAAAACAAATTTTACAGATACTGTTAGATGGCCATAGCCAACGACACATTGCCAGTACCTTGCATGTATCTGGAAATACGGCAGTCAAGGTTGTGAAAACAGGTTTACCTTGCCCCAATTCTGCAAAAGTTCTTTTATAAACAGCGTTTTATCTACATAATAAAAATCCTCTGTAGAGAATTCCGCAAAATTTTCAATCCCGCTGAGAAGTTTTTTCCTCTTAATTGCTATAAAACTGCATTGTTTTCTTTATATTCTCTACTGTTCTTATTGCACAGTATTCGTCCTGATTTACACATTCTACTCCTTGTATAAGAGGAGAGGCCAAAAAATCCAAAACTTTTTTTATGTCCTTCTGATCGATTTGTAATTTCTCATTGCCAGAACGTATCATCCTATAAATATCCAGGATTTTAAGTGATGATTCTGTGTTACAATCGTATAATTCTTCTTCCAAACACTGCATAATCTTTTTCCATAGAAATTTATATTCTCTTTTTGGTTCTTTTTCATCATCTACTCTGTTCTTTTTTTCACGCTTAACTTCTGTTTTTTCTATACCATCACTTTTCTGAAAAGAGAGGTCTTGTTCTAAGTTATTCTTTTGTATTAGCCCAACCCCCTCGTCTTGCTGCCTATCATGCATACCTGTTTTACTTAAAAAAAACCGTCCATTTTCTTCTATCTTATATTGTTTGCGGCGATTTATACTTATCATGTTCGTATTTCTAAGAATCTGCGCTCTTCTGGTTAAATCAGAATCGTGCAACTTTATTCCATAGTTTACATTTGCCAATTGAATCAATTCAGCGCCTGTTAACCTTCCATGCTCACTTAATTCATAAATAAATTCTCCTATAAATTCTATACGTTCATTCAGAATCAGAATAAGTTCCAAATCCGATTTACTCTGCAGCCACTTTTTTCCCAAATTTGATGTAACAAATACAAAGTCTTCAATCTCTTCAATGAGCCCGTAGTTAACCAATGTATTTTGGGTTAGTCTTTTTGTAGCCTCACTTTTCTTTGGAAAATATTGATCGAAAAATTTATTAAACTCTATTTTACTTCTGGGCTTCATATAAAATGTTAAAATTCGAATAATCGTTTCCTTTGCCTGCCCCATTAAAGGCAAATAACCAATATTCTTTTTCATTGGCGTTCCCTCCCGTCTGAGATGATCAGTTTTTGTTCATATGCATGTAGCAAAAACAGTAATAAAAATTGAGAGCATCTCCCCTATTTGTTATAACAAGATACATAACGGGTATTTGTCAATATATATTTTACCGCATTTTAACCGCTGTTTACACCCCTTTTTCGTGTTTGCTGCATCGGATGCAGCGCATCCTGCGCATATAATTGCAACGTGTCCTGCGTTGGATATTGTTGACCTGCTATACATAACCTGCTCCGGATCATAATTCGGTCTCTTCTTCGGTCTTGCCAATTTTCATCGCCACCATACACTCTTTTTCACAAAAAGCGATTCCATACTTGATAATCTTTTTCATACTCCGGCGTTTCAGCCCCTGTGTATACTTCTTTTCTTCTATCTGCTTTAATGCTTCCCTGCATGCTTTCTCCAGATTTCCGTCATCCGCATATTTCAGTTCGATCACGATTCCAACCCTATCCGGCGTCTGGATAGAAATATCACTATATCCTTCCCCCGTCTCTGCGTTGGATTTTACCAGCCAACTGTCCTGGTTCTGCAAAAGCCCCAGCAGCATCCCATGGTAGAAGTTTTCCTTCATGTTCCTCCGGACAGCTGTATCTCGCACACTGATGGAATCCCACAGGTAATCACCCAACATCTCCTGGATCGTATCCGCATCTCCGGCCGGAAACGCCTCACAGAAACGGCTGACTCTTCCAGAGTCTGCCTGGGTCGTTTCTTCAAACCAATCTTTTACCAGTTCAATGAACAGTTCCCTGACCTCCCCGTTCGGCAATGCCAGTTTCATTCTCTTCCCCGGAACTCTCCTGCGGCAGGCCAGGTAACCGGTAGAATATAGCACACTCCAGATATTATCAATGGAATCCTCCACCTCCCGGTAGGTCAGTTCCTGACGGATGGGTTTGATTATGGTTCCGCCGTTGATCAGCTGTTCGACATCGTTTCTCGTACTTTGGTTCGCCTTCTTCAGCAAACGCCGGATCAGGTCGTTCCCGCTGGTATTCGCCCAGTAGTTTTCCGGCTCCGCACCGGGATCTGCCAGCAGTTCATCGCAGTAATTGATCACATCCCAGGGGCAATATACGTCTGTATCTCCAAAGCGATACCCATCGTACCAGTCCTTAATCGTATCTTTGTAAGCTGACAGGCCATAGAATTCCAGCAGTTCATCTACATCCGCATTGGTAAAACCAAAGTACTCATCATACCGGACATCAGCGATCGTGTGTACTTTCGGATTGTTCAGCCCTGTGAAAATGCTCTCTTTCGAGATCCGCAGACATCCCGTCAGTACAGCAAAATACAAGCTGTCGTTAGTCTTCAGCCCATTATCAAATAGACTTCGAATAAGATTTACCATCTCCTCATAGTATCCTCCCTGAAATGCCTTATCCAGCGGCACGTCATACTCATCAATCAGCAAGATGGCTTTCTGCCCGTAATGCTTTTCAAGTAACCGGGAGAGGGTCTTAAGACTGTCAAGCAGCGCATCATCGGGCATGGTATATTTTCCGTCTTTGACTGCTGTTAACCCCGAATATAATTCTTTATCATTCTGGCCCAGCCGTTCACTCTCATTCAAGAAACCAAAACGGCATGCTTCGTTCGCAATGACCCAACGCAAGGCGGTAACTGCGGTTTCATATTTTAAACCGCCTACGCTTTTCAGGCTGATGGAGATCACCGGAAACTTCCCCATATATTTTTCACACAGTTCTCTTTCCCGCATGATCTTCAGTCCTTCGAACAGCGCCGGTTCACTCCCTATCTCAAAAAAGCATTTCAACATACTCATATTCAGGGTCTTTCCAAAACGTCTGGGGCGGGTAAACAGGTTTACCTCTCCCCAGTTCTGTAACAGTTCCTTTATGAACAACGTTTTATCTACATAGTAAAAAACATTCGTCCTGATTTTTTCAAATCCATCGATGCCAATGGGAAGTTTCTTCTTCACCTTCCCCACGCTCCTTTCCTTGATTTTGTCCACATGGCCATAAAGGGATCCTCGCAGAGGGTTTCCATCATCGGTGGCATGGAGCAGTTTTCAAAACCGCGTCTCTATACCTATGGTAATCTTCTAAGTTTCTCCACAATACCGCTACAGGGTATCATCCACCTGTTATGCATCCATTTTACCGTTAAGCCGCAGGGCAGTCAAGTTCGTACATGGGACGATCTGTAGATCTGTAGATTGCAACATAATCTGTATTCTCCCATTCGTCCTGAATCTGATCGGTAAATCCAACCGCAAGGCGAATACTGTTATTTATATTCAACCCGGCATAGCGATTAGTTCGAATTGTTGACATCACTTTTTTTTAATCAACATAGACCTCAAGCTCAGAATTCCGCCGAATGCCAAGCACATGGTGAAAAGAGCCATTACTGTTGCAAGCTTAATAGTCGCATCCGCCTTAATCACAAGCAAAAATCCACCATTTCCACTGATATGATACCTCTGTTATCAGATATTATTTTTCTGATATGACACACCTGACACAAAATATGTTCAAAAAAGCCAGATCTTCCATATGTGAGCGGTAAGCTGCGGATATTCTCATTATATTTTCGTCCGTTAAATCGGATTCTCCATAAATCAACTGCAGCGTGCTTCTTACCAAACGGACATATCCTGTATTCATGGTATGTTTCCAATAAAGCTGCAGAACAGCAAATCGTTTTTTAAGATCCTGCCTGTGATCGTATAGTTAATGTGTGTCGCCGCACGCTTCGCGCAGGACGGTTATCTTGGCGCCGTACTGGATTACCGTGTTCGCCCTTATACTCAATGACGTCAGACGGGCTGTCCGGCTTCTGAAATCTCTCGCCCCTTCCTATGGATATCCAAAAGATAATATTGCAATACTCCAGTCATCATCTCAACACCTGGGTAAGTCTCTGCAGTGAATGGCTGGATAAAAAGTTTTCCAGATTAGGATATAAAAATACCGCTGTACATATTTTCTGTACAACGGCATTTCTCATTTGTTATCCTATTTTCTTCACGGTATCACAAACAGCGGCTTTCAGCTGTTCCAGATCGTTCTCATCAGGATGGGAAAGCGCTTTGTCAAAGTTGGAGATCATCAGATCATAATGAGCTCCCTGATTCGGCACTTCCTCTTTCAGTTTATTATATTTGTCCCGGACAGCCTGAGGCATTTTCCCCTGACACATGAAGGTTCCCACCACTTCATTGGTATCGTTCAGATTATCCTCCACATGCTCCAGAATTCCATCCAGATAAGTTTTGCTGTCACCGAAGCCCGCCGTTCCGAAAAGAAATACTTTCCGATTGTACAATGTTTTCAGATATTTTCTTACTTCCTCGCTGGCGGTACCTTCGTTAGTCCAGAATCCCACAAAAACCAGATCTGCATCTTCCGGTTTCTCAGTCTTTGTCTCATTCTCCAACACCTTTTCCACCGTTTCAGCCAGCATTTTTGTATTTCCTGTCACAGACGCATAATACATTGAATACTTCATAATCCACCTCCATTTTTTATCCATCAGTCTTTTGCACGGCTCAGGTATTTCTCCGCTTTTTCCCTGTCGCCTTTTTTCTGGTAATAATTGCCCACAATCATGCAGGCCTGTTTTAAATCCTTTTCAAACCTTCCCGGGTTCTCACGGCTTATCTTTTCATAGATCTCAATACCTTTCAGATAGGCTTCTTCCGCACTCTGTTCTTCTTCCGGTATCAGATAACGGGCATTTCCCAGGTTAATATTACAGCTGGCCAGACGCAGACCAAAAGCTGTCGGAGAAGTACTTTCCTTGTCCTCCAGCACATAGATGCAATCCTCCAGCATTTCCAGCGCTTTGACATATTCCCGCTGGAACATATATATGTTTGCCAGAATACTCATCCACTGAGCCAGCTCAAAGGCATGGGGGCCATCATCTGTTGCCTGAAAAATAGATTTTCCCAGCTTAATCAGCTGTTCACCTATTTTCACCGCCTCTTCATAATCTCCCACTGCGCCTTTCAAAACCATAAGATTTTCCATGCATTTCCCCTGAAGCTCCACTGCATGAAGCTGTCCGGCTTTTATCTTGTCCAGGCAGACGCCAACGGCATTTCGGAAAAACTTATCGCTGATATCGTACACCTTTTTCTGTGTTTCGTTAAGTTTTCTCGGCCTTGCATCCACCACCTGAATCTTAATCAGTCCCTTATAAAAAACTCCCATCCTCAGATTAGCCTGAGCAAACAGAATATCATACGCTTTTTTATCTTTCTGATACAGAGCTGCCCCTTTCTGCAGCATGGTACGGTATCTTTTTTCCGCTTCCGCGGGATTCTTCAACGTAACATAAAGGTTCCCCATCATCTCACAGAGCACCATCTGCAGTCTTTCGCCGGAAGGTTCTTCAGCCGGAATCCTTTCTTTGCATTTCTCTTCGATTTTTCTAAGTGACACCAGCTTTTCTTCCGGCTTGTTTTTCACTTTTAAGACGCCCGCAATTTCCTGCTGCAGCTCTTTTACAATACTTTCATCCATACTATATCCGTCTCTCAACTCATTTGCCGCCGGCTTTCGCCATGAATTTTTCCGTATTTACGATAAACCGCTCATGTTCGCCTTCGCCGATTACCCGGTCGCCTTCCTTTACTGTCACATGAAATACCAGACGCCGCTTATCCACCGTCGTCAGTTCACTTTCACAGGTAACAGTGCCACCGATTACCGTCGGGGCCATATGTTTAATCTGCAGCATGGTTCCCACCGTCTGACAGCCTTCTTCCATATAATCTTCCACACTCATCCATGCGGTCTGTTCCATCAGCGCCACCATAGCCGGTGTAGCCAGTACATCCATCTGTCCGCTTCCCATGGCTTTCGCCGTATTTTCCGGTGTCACCTGCAGCGTCTGTACTCCTTTAATTCCTGGTTTCATCACTTTATCCTTTCCTGTCGGTCTCCTTTTGCCGGTAAATTCTGACACAGTCAGTTTTATCACAGTTACAATGGATACCAGACGTTCATTAAACTCAAATTCTTTTCCTGTCTGACAGGCCATCAGATTGGACAGGGCTTTTATCTTTTCCTCAGGATCTTCCACAATTTCTATCGTTCCTTTGCCCATAATACTGGCATAACCGTAACCATACTGACAGGCAATTCTTCCCTCGATCAGCTGATGATCACAATCCATTTCAAAAGCCGCATTGGAACACCTGCGGATCAGATCCAGTTTCTTTCCTTCCTTACCGCCGTGAAGATAAAAAGTCAGACGGCCGTCTTCCAGTATATAGCCATAATTCATGGGAAGAATATAAATATCATCTTCATCATGAAGACCAATATGAATCACCTTGCAGGCATCCAACACATACCGCATTTCTTCTAAATCTGTAATTTCTCTGTCTCTTCTGCGCAAGATACTGCCCTCCTTTTGTCTGTACTGTTCCCATTATATACTGAATTTCCCGTTTGTTCAACGTAAAAAGAGCACAAAAAAGAATCAGCATGATTTCACACTGATTCTTTCTCCTGTACATTGATCTTTTTTATTAATTTTGCCGGCACACCGCCCACAACCGTATTGGGCTCCACGTCTTTCGTCACAACGCTTCCCGCGGCGATAATAGCTCCTTCACCGATGGTCACCCCTGAGAGGATGGTCGCATTGGAACCGATCCATACATTCTCCTTTAACACAATGGGTTCTCCGTGAAGTATATGACGTTTCCGTGGATCTTCATCATGGTTCAGCGTCGCCATCACCACATTATGGCCGATCAGCGCCCCGTCTCCGATAAAAATACCGGCCTGATCCTGAAAATGGCAGCCGCTGTTGATGAACACATCTTTACCCACTCTGATGTTTTTCCCGTAATCTGTATGGAACGGCGGAAACAGACAGAAAGTATCATCTTCCGGCTGACATATCAATTCAAAAAAAAGTTTTCTTACTTCCTCCGGTTCATGATACGTTCCATTTAATCTGGCCGTCAACTTCATGGCCCGCTGGCTGTTAGCCCTCATTTCCTGGGGATCATCCCAGGAGCAAATCTTATCTTTATTTTCTTTCAAAGCATTTCACCTCCCGATTATCTTCCCAGTTTCTTTGCAAAATCAGCCATGGCTTCTGATATTTTAAGCTGCTGCGGACAGACTGCCTCACAACTTCTGCATCCGATGCAGGCATCCGGCTGCTTTTCCTTCGGCAGCGACGAAAGAGCCATTGGAGCAATAAACCCGCCTTCCGTAAAGCAATGTTCATTGTACAGGGACAACAGAAATGGTATGTCCAGTTCCTTTGGACAGTGACTGACACAGTAATGGCAGGCGGTACAGGGAAGTGCAATTTTCTTTACCATCTCCTCCGCGGTTGAAAGCAGAGTTTCCATCTCCTGATGATTTAACGGCTTATTTTCTTCAAAGGTTCTGATATTAGCCTGCAGCTGTTTCATATCCGACATACCGGAAAGCACCACTGTCACTTCCGGAACACTCTGCAGGAAACGGAAAGCCCAGGCAGGTATCGTTTCCTGAGGACGCAGTTCTTTCAGTCTGCTTTCATATTCCGGTGCAAGTGAAGCAAGCTTGCCTCCCCGCAGCGGTTCCATTACCCAGACCGGTATACGATATTCGCTCAGCAGCTGAACTTTTTCACATGCATCCTGGAATTTCCAGTCCAGATAATTCAGCTGAATCTGGCAAAATTCCATCTCGCTTCCATAAGCCTCCAAAAATCTCCTGATAACGTCATAGCTGCCATGAGCGGAAAATCCCAAATGCCGGATTCGCCCTGCTTTCTTCTGCTGAATCAGATACTCAAAGATTCCATACTTCGGATCCAGATAGCTGTCAATATTCATCTCACAGACATTATGGAACAGATAAAAATCGAAGTAGGATACCTGGCATTTTTTCAGCTGCTCTTCAAAAATTTCTTCTACTTTATCCATATTTGACAAATCATAGCCGGGAAATTTATTGGCCAGAAAAAACTTTTCCCGTGGATATTTTTTCAAAGCATTTCCAAGAACTGTTTCAGAATTACCGCCATGATAAGCCCATGCAGTATCATA
Source organism: Ruminococcus sp. (assembly GCA_050944415.1). Taxonomy (GTDB): domain Bacteria; phylum Bacillota; class Clostridia; order Lachnospirales; family Lachnospiraceae; genus Ruminococcus_G. The sequence goes on along the minus strand of JBMNRA010000002.1, from coordinate 52,897 downwards.
ATAATTGATACCGTGTTCCATAGCATATTCCACCATCGCCTCCGCCGCTTTCACATCAATGACAGAATCATCGCCTCCGATCACCGGAAGACGCATAGCGCCCATCCCCAGAGCTGAAAGCTTCACATCCTGAAAATCTTTATAAATCATCTGAAAACACCTCTTCATTATTTTTCCTTACCAGTATAAACGCACCGGATAAAAATATCAAATACTTAAATTCAATAAACAATTATAGCTAACAAGTATATCTTCATGCATAAAATCTGGGAAAATCCACCATACTTATTCCATAAATACGAATTTAAAGGAGTAAACCATATGAATTTCGAGACAAGCAGAACCAAAGATAACCTGATGCGGGCCTTTGCAGGAGAAAGTCAGGCACGAAACCGTTACACTTTTGCCGCTTCCACCGCAAGGAAGCAGAGCATGCCTCTGCTAGAAGCAGTCTTTTTGTTTACTGCCGATCAGGAAAAAGAACATGCCGAAATTTTTTACAATCATCTGAAAAGCCTTTCCGGTGAAACTATCCATGTGGACGGCGGCTATCCGGTGGAAGTATACGATGATCTTGCCACTTTGCTCCGCTGCGCACAGCACAACGAATATGAAGAGTTTGATCCCGTATATAAATCTTTTGGAGATATCGCCAGAGAAGAAGGCTTTCAGGATGTGGCTCATTCTTTTTACTCTATCGCAAAAATTGAAAAAGTGCACGGCGACCGGTTCGGCGCCTATGCCAAATGGCTGGAAGAGGGACGTCTTTTCAAAGATCAACCGGAAACTTTATGGATGTGTCTGAACTGCGGCCATATCTATGTGGGCGCAGAGGTCCCGCCAAAATGCCCCGTCTGCCATGAAGAGCAGGGATATTTCGTACGGCTGCCTCTGGCTCCCTACACAGATGAAGAGATGATAAAAAACTGACTCACAGAATAAGGCATCTGCGCTTGCCTTATGCACAGATGCCTTATTCAGGAACAAGTAATGTATTATTTATTGGGATAATATTTGGCAACGAATGCTTTTGTCACTTCAGCTGCTTTTTTAATATTCTCTTCATGATTCATTGCATAGTATTCCGGACGGAACTCTTCAATGGTGCAGACACCGTCAAATCCGATCTCATTGAGAGCTGCTGCAATGCCGGCATGATTTACTACACCTTCTTCCGGCCACAGACGTTTGTCGTCTCCGCAGGAACCGATGGGCAGATCTTCACAGTCATTCAGGTGATATACAAAGATTTTCTTCGGGTCTGCTTTTCTAAGCGCTTCCAGACTGGATCCCATTTCATGGAAATGGAAGGTGTCCAGAGTTACGCCCACATTGGGAAGTCCGACTTCTTCTACTACGTCGTACGCTGTCTGGAACTGATTGATAGAGCAGGTGGGAACACCGCAGAATTCCAGAGAAACACGGATATCCGGACCCATTTTCTCAGCGATATAACGCAGTCTTGCTGCAGCTTCTTTTTTAATTTCTTCTACTGTCTTATCCAGTCCTACGTTAAAAGAAGGAACGGCGATCAGCATCTTCATACCAATGGCTTCACATACTTGTTTAATCCAGTCCAGATGCCAGTCCATTGCAAGAGTCTGGAAGGGATCCAGCTGATTGAAAAATTCCAGGGTATTGTAAGCCCAGGGTTTGATATTGTGATTTTTAAACCACTCGCCCAGTTCTTCCAGAGTATGGCCCTCCTGAATATATTTCGCAATGCAGTCATAACGAATTTCAAAATAGTCAAATCCGTATTTTTCACACATTTCCAGATCCGCCATCAAAGACTGACCTTCACATTTTAAAGCAGTTGCTTCGTTAAATCCAATTTTCATCTTCCCATTTCCTTTCTTGTTAAATGCTTGCGTGCCCGAGCACATCTCTTTGATGTATTTATTGTATCATAATGTGTTCGAGCACACAACAGGAAATAGATAATAAAATTCCCTCATATTTTTTGTGCATTTTTTTAACTATTCAGCCGCTCGGCTGGGAATCAGATATTATATTTCGTTTTGATCACAATATCGGTATACTGATGTTCCTGCCGGGGTTTCTCACCGTTGAAAAGCAGGCGGTACAGAATCATCACCGGCTCATACCCCTGCACTGCCGCTTCCTGCCCAATCAGCAGATTTATGGTGCCCTCTGAAAGCCGTTCATAGTTTTTTCCCATCAAATCACTGGCCACCATGACCATCTCCTGATTTTTCCCGTATTTTTTCAGCGCGCGGCAGACCCCTTCTTCTCCGAAGCAGGTCATATAAATACCTCCCAGATCAGGATGAACTTTCAGCATCTCACTCGTCTGTCTCTCAGCCTTCTCCTCATTTTCTTCGCAGTAAACCGTATCCAGAATCTGGATCTGCGGGAACTGTTCTGCCATTACCTCACGGAACCCCCGGACACGATTGCTCAAAGATGTATTGGATACAAAGCCTGAAATTACCGCAATTTTTCCACCCCGGTCACGAAAAAACTCCCCCATCAGTCCGGCCGCTGTCTTTCCGCAGCGCAGGGCGTGCTGCCCTACAAAGCAAAGTCTTCCTGTACCCTCAATATCTGAATTAAAAGTCACAACAGGAATTTTATATTCTTCCGTAAAACAGTTGATCCTGTCCTTCACCAGGATATCATCCACCGGCATCATGGCAATAGCCTTTACATTCTGCCGCCTCATATTTTCCATGGCTTCAACCGTTCTGCCTGCATCGATTCCTGCAATCTTCTTCACAATGACATTTCCGCCGCAGTCTTCCACCTCCCGGGAGGCCGCCTCCACTCCTTTCAGCACCGCTTTCATAAAAGAGGTCTCCGCTGCCTGCGCAATAACGCCGATCTTTATATGATTCTTATTCATTCCCAGAGCTCTGCCCAGAAGATTCGGCCGATATCCCAGTTCATTGGCAATCCTGCGGACCTTTTCCTCTACCTCCGGACGGACTTTTCCTCTGTTATTCAATACTCTGTCCACCGTTCCCCTGGAAACACCGGCTTTCATAGCAATCTGCCTGATTGTAATTCTCATTGTGACTGTTCCTTTTCTCTGTACATTTTAATTCAGAAGATCTTCCCAGAAATATCCCGCGGAAGTCTGATAGGTAATTCTCCCATAAGCAGCTCCCAGCAGCCGCTCCTCCGTAAGAGTCCAGACTTTTTTCGTCTCACCCGTCTCTTTGCTGCAGGCATAGACATCCTGTCCGGCTCTGTAATAAAAATTGTCCTCATCACTTCCGGAAACGTATATATCTGTTCCCGAGGCAACTGTGGAAACGTTTCCGTCAGATATTTCCCCAATCGTTCCGGAACCGCTGTAATATACTGTCTGCCCTGAAACACAGATCACGTCATACATCTGACTTCCTGCTCCGCTCAGCAGCGTGTTTCTCTCATCTGACGAAGTATCCCATGCAATCATTTCCGCCTGCTGCTGGCTGAAATCTCCCTGAGCTGCTGCCCGGATATAATACAGAGTATCTCCGCTGGCCAGAATCTGACTGCCGGTGTTTGGCTCCAGCTCTGATGTATTTCCTGTCTCCGGATCCACCTCATAGAGACTGGATGTTCCCACATCAGCTACCCCCTTCGTATAGAAAAACCGTTCGCCGCAGAAAGCGGCATTGGAATGAATGCAGAAATCCGGCAATGAGAATTTCCGGATGGTTCCGTTCTCTCTGTTCATCTGAAGCACATCCTGCATATCGCCATCAGCGCTGGGCATTTCTGTAAAATACAGATACTTTTCCGTGATACCCAATGGCTCCACGTACTGATTACCCCCATAGACGACAGTCTGCTCATTGGTCTCCCTGTTATAAAATACCAGCGAACCGCCGTTCAGACCAAAGTAAACACCATTGTCTACCGCCATCAGGCGATTGGCGATATTATTTCCGATTATGTTTTTGGCCGGATCAATAACATTATTCTCGCAGATATAAAGTCCTGTCTGGTCAGAAACGTAGGCCCAGCCGTTTTTAGCTACAAAACGATAGCCGGTGATATAAAGACTGTCCGTCAGTTCTTCCGCCTCTTCACTGTCAGCCGCTTCTTCGGTTTTCTCTTCAGACACAGCATCCTCCCGACTGCTCTCATATTCCTCCCGGGCGTCCTCTACTACCGTCAGCTGCACTGCGATGGTCTGGCGGTTTTCTGCCGTACTGACTCTTTTCTGAGCCAGTTCCAGAATATCCCGGGCGGTATCATACTGATTTTGATTGATATAAACATCCGACAGTCTTACGTAGGCCTCCGCCCTCTTCTGATCAATGCGGATAGCATTCCGGTAACAGATCCGGGCATCCTCATAATTCATCTCCGCCAGATATTTGTTGCCCATGGACAGCCGTTCCTGATAGCGGTCCGCACGATTGATATTCAGCAGGATAAAAAGAACCGCCAGAATCAACACAGCAATAATCTCCAGAAATACAGCCACCGTCAGTTTCTTTTTTAATTTTTTCCCTTCATTTTCCGTTTCCATACCCTGTCCTCGATTCTAATAATCTTTTTCAATCATACCATAAACTTATGTAAAGGTACAGATATTGAATTTTTCTATTGATATTTGAAACTTCTTTTATATAATATTAGGTATCAGTTCAGCCATGGCAAACACGAAGTACGGTTTTGCGAATGGCGCGGGCTGAACTGATACCATATTATAGAAAAAGGGGATGTTTATCCTGCAGGATTTAAAACGTATTTTTACACATCTGGGAGCCTTTAAAAAAGAATTCTTTCTCAGCATCATCTTGATCATTGCCGAAACAGCTTTCGAGCTGTCCATACCGCTTATCATGGCGGATATAATCGATGTAGGCGTTCAGAACCGTGATATCCACCTCATTTTCGTAAAAGGGATAGAGATGGCGGTCTGTGCTCTTTTATCCTTAATTACCGGCCTTCTATACGCCAGATATGCCGCCCGGGCAGCCCTGGGCTTCGGCGCCAGCGTGAGGGAAGCGGAATTTAACCGGATCCAGACCTATTCTTTTGCCAACCTGGATCATTTTGAAATCTCTTCTCTCATCACCCGCATGACTACCGATATCACGGTTATGCAGAATGCCATTACCAACGGCATCCGTCCCATGGTAAGAGGACCGGTGGCGTTAATCATCGGCCTTTTCCTGGCTTTCTGGATGAACGCCCGCCTGGCACTTGTGTTTGTGGTCTGCATTCCCGTTCTTGCCTGCATTCTTTTCTTTATCGTACGCAAAGTAGCGCCTTTGTATGGCAGACTGCAGGTCTGTATGGACAAAGTCAACGCCGTGATACAGGAAAATCTGACGGCAATCCGTGCCGTCAAAGCCTTTGTACGGGAGGATTACGAAGAAAATGTTTTTGACGGAGCCAACCGGGATCTGGCGGATACCAGCCGCACCACTTTCCATTTTGCGGTTCTGAATCTGCCCGCTTTCCAGCTTACCATGTACACGGCCATTGTGCTGATCCTCTGGTTCGGCGGCGGCCTGATCCAGACAGGAAACCTTCAGGTGGGAGAATTAACCGGGTTTTTAAGCTATGTACTGCAGATCATCAATTCTCTTATGATGATCTCCAACGTTTTTCTCATGCTCACCCGTTCTCTGGCCAGCGCTGCCAGAATCAACCAGGTATTTGACGAAAAGAGCTCACTGGCAGACCCTGAACATCCGCTCACCGAAATACCGGACGGAAGGATTGATTTCAATCACGTGTTTTTCAAATATAAGGAACATGCAGATGCCTGCACACTCTCTGACATCAGTCTGCACATCGGCGCCGGAGAAACTGTGGGAATCATAGGCGGCACCGGTTCTTCCAAAAGCACACTGGTACAGCTGATTCCCCGTCTGTACGATGTGACCCGCGGTTCTGTTTCAGTCGGTGGAGAGGACGTCCGCTCCTACAGCCTGACTGCGCTGCGGGATGCAGTGGGAATCGTTCTTCAGAAAAACGTGCTGTTTTCCGGTACAATTCGTGAAAATCTGCAATGGGGCAGCAAATCCGCCACAGATGAAGAACTGATGGAAGCCTGCCGCATCTCCTGTGCCGATGAATTCATATCCACTTTTCCGGAAGGCCTGGATACTCTTCTGGATCAGGGAGGCGTCAATCTTTCCGGCGGCCAGAGACAGCGGCTCTGTATCGCCCGCACCCTTCTGAAACATCCGAAGATTCTGATCTTTGACGATTCCACCAGCGCAGTGGATACCGCTACGGAGACTAAGATAAGAAAAGCTCTCGCCCGCATTCCGTCAATGACAAAGCTGATAATCGCCCAGCGGATCACCTCTGTCATGCAGGCAGACAAAATTGTTATCCTGGATGACGGGAAGATTCACGCAGTGGGCACTCATGAGAGTCTTCTCGCTTCCAGTCCCATCTACCGGGAAATTTATGAATCCCAGGTAAAAGGCATACAGGAAGGAGGTATGTAAGATGCCGGCACTGGACAGAAAACGACCAAAAAATCTGAAACGGACTTTTGCGAAACTGCTGGCCTACATGGGCATGCATAAGTTTCTGCTGGCTGTGGTGGCCATTCTGGTTACCATCAGCGCACTGGCCAATCTTCTCGGAACTTACATGGTCAAGCCTCTGGTCAACCGTTACATTGTCCCCGGCGATATTCAGGGCCTCGTCTTCGGGGTAGTGATTACCGCCGCCATTTACCTGTCAGGCGCACTGTCCGCCTGGGGCTATACGCAGACTATGGTAAAAGCAGCTCAGAAAATTATTTACGATATCCGCCGTGATCTGTTTCATACCGTGGAAAAGCTTCCTCTGAAATACTTCGACCAGCATCCGGACGGAGATACCATGAGCCGTTTCACCAATGATGTGGACACGATTTCCGATGCTCTCAACAACAGCTTTGCCATGATCATCCAGAGTTTTATCCAGGTGGCTGGAACTCTGATTCTTCTTTTTATTCTCAGCTGGCAGCTGAGTCTTATCGTTATCCTGGGGTATATTGCCATGTTTCTCTATATCCGTTACAGCGGAAAGAAGAGCACCTACTACTTTAACCGCCAGCAGCAGTACCTGGGAGAACTGAACGGATATATAGAAGAAATGACAAGGGGACAGAAAGTGGTAAAAGTCTTCAACCACGAAGAAGAGAGCATGAAAGTTTTCCGCGGAAAAAATCATCTGCTTCAGGAAGCCGGTACAAAGGCTGCAGCCTACGCCAGCACTATGATTCCTATGGTAGTAAGCATTTCCTATATCAATTATGCCGTTGTTTCTGTCGTCGGCGCCCTGATGGCCATTTACGGAAGTCTTGATATCGGCAGTCTCGCCAGCTATCTGATTTTTGTCCGCCAGGCTGCCATGCCGGTTAATCAGTTCACTCAGCAGTCCAATATGATGCTGGCTGCTCTGGCCGGCGCCGAGCGGATCTTTGATACCATGGAAGAAAAACCGGAAACAGATGACGGATATGTTATCCTCACGGACGTTACAACGGACGAACAGGGAAATATAAAAAAAAGCCAGGTGCGTACCGGACACTGGGCCTGGGAAGATACACGCACCCATATTCTGACGCCCCTTAGAGGAGATGTGCGGTTTCACGATGTGGTCTTTGGCTATGAGAAAGATAAAACAATTCTGGACCGGATCAGCCTCTACGCGAAACCGGGCCAGAAGATTGCCTTTGTGGGTTCCACCGGAGCCGGGAAAACCACTATTATCAATCTGATCAACCGCTTTTACGATATTGACGGCGGATCCATCACCTATGACGGAATCGACGTCCGGGATATCCGAAAAGATTCTCTGCGCCGCTCCCTGGGCATTGTTCTGCAGGATACCCACCTTTTTACCGGAACCATCGCCGACAACATCCGTTTCGGAAAACTGGACGCCACAGATGATGAAGTCAGGAAAGCCGCCATTTTAGCCAATGCGGATTCCTTCATCCGCAGAATGCCAAAGGGCTACGATACCCGGATCACCGGAGATGGTCAGGGACTCTCCCAGGGGCAGCGCCAGCTTCTGGCCATCGCCAGGGCAGCCGTGGCCGATCCACCGGTTCTGATTCTGGATGAAGCCACCAGCAGCATTGACACCCGGACGGAACGGCTCATCGAAAAAGGCATGGACCGTCTTATGGAAGGTCGGACGGTCTTTGTCATTGCCCACCGGCTCTCCACGGTACGAAATTCCAACGCCATCATGGTTCTGGATCACGGCCGCATCATCGAACGCGGCGATCACGAAGAACTTCTGGCTCAGAAAGGAGTATACTATCAGCTTTATCACGGCATGACGGAGCTGTCATAAAAAATTTAAAACTCATTATCGGCTTCAGCCGATATAATACAAGTGGTGCTGAAACTCTGTTCCGGCACCATTTTTCTCGCATTTCAAAAATCTATAAATTAATTCTTTTTGTTTTCCATATTTTGCAACCCTGCAATCGTTTCATACGTATATATTATTGAAAGGGAAATCTGGAATAGAAAGGATGAAGCTAATTACCATGAAAAAAATCACATGTTTTATAGTGGGAATTATCTTATCTTATCTTTATCTCTGATCTCCAGCGTATATGCAGATTCCCAAGATCTATCCAAATCTATTACTTGGGAATATACTGTTTATTCTGATGAAACCATGCAGAATATAGTTGATAAAGGTGAGATTCCCTCTTCAGACACTCGATATACGTGGCCTGGCACTACACTTAAAAACGGTGAAGTAGCCGTATTTTCTATAGCGGTCGGCGCTGCAGCGGCCGGATATCTTTTTCATTCTTCTCTGATCACAGAAGAAAATTCACCGCTGATCGGTACAGAAGTACAGGATCCAGGAGATGGCATCCTGATCTATAAAGACGGCGCTTACCGCAACAAACAGGGAGAAATCATTGATATGGAAGAATTGCAGAGAAAAGCGGAAGGTATTCCTGAAAACCGGATCATTGAAGATATCCAGGATTCCTCCTTCATTCCTTCCTCTGTTGTGGAAATTCCTTTGGAAACAGCCAAAAGTGCATGGGACATTCCCGGTGTCATTCTTACGAATGCTTCCGTGGCCGTCCTGACGAAAGAAAATGGAGACAGCTGGATGCTTTCCAAAGGTGATTCCATTACCTGCTCTTTTGAAAAATATCCCTCTGAAACCGTCTCCAACCAGCTTCTGATCGTTGGATACATCAAAGACGGAACCCTGTATCCGGGCGATCACTTTGATATGATGACCGGAACTTACACTCTGACGGCAGAGGAAGACGGTAAATATTTTCTTTATCTTTTAAGCGCCAGTTCAGACTATCTTTCCATAAAAGCGGGAGAGGTAACCGTCCAAAGCTCATAAAGCGGGGAATTCAACCAGAATACTCAGCACACCAGCCTCATATTCCGCCTGTATACGTCCGCCTACAGCCTCCGTCAGTGTTTTTGCAATGGACAGGCCCAGGCCGGTACTCTTTCTGGCATCTTCCACTGTATAAAACCGTTCAAAAAGATGACCTGCCTGCACTTTGTCCAGGCGGGCCGTCTTGTTTTTAAAATACAGTTTTCCATCCTCCCGCAGAATCATCTGGAAATCGCCTTCACTGTATTTTATCCCGTTGCTGATGATATTTTCCAATATCCGCATCACCGTCTGCCGGTTCAGCGTGCGCACTACCTGACAGTCCGGCATCCGGATCTCCGGAACGATTCCCGCTTCCGTAAAAGCTCCGTAATAGGCAGCCGCAGCTTCTTCCAACAGACGGTTCAGAGAAATTTTCTCCTGCACCTTCGGCAGACTGACAGAGCGGAGGACAGAATAACGAAAGAATTCCTCCGTCAGTTCCCGCATTCTTTCCGTTCGGTCTTCTATAATATCCAGATATTCCCTTACCTCGCCGGAAACCTCTTCCTCCTTCAGCAGGTCCAGATAACCCCGGATGGCCGTCAGGGGTGTCCGCAGATCGTGGGAAATGTTGGCCACTGCATCTTTCAGTTCCCGGTCTCCCCGGGTATACCGCATCTGCTTTTCCCGCATAATTTTCAGCTGACGGTCCAGGATGGCAGCCAGACGCCGCATGGCTCTGTCTGATATGGAAATATCAATTCCCACATTGGTTTCCCCGGTCATGCGCTCTTTTGCCTGCGCTGTGATTTCTTCTGCCGCCCGGTGCAGAGATCTTATTTTCAGAAGCAGTATCGCCACAATCACAGCCAGCAAAGTGCAGATAACTCCCAATATCACTTTTCTACTTCATATCCTTTCTGTTAAAGAGAACATACCCGAAAATTCCAAACAACCCACTGTTGACCGCAGAATAAGCCAGAATTCTCCAGGGGTAAAGTACCTCCATAGAACCGATCTGAAAGCTTTGGCCGCTGGGCAGCCAGTCCATCAGAAACTGATATACGATCCGTTTGGTACCTTCCACATAATTGGGATTATTCACCAGTTCCCTTATCTGGCTGCCGTCCGCCGCCATCTTCAGCTGTTCGATCATTTCCGGCTGGCTGAGGGAGTTTCCCAGATAAACAGCCGCAAACAGCAGTGCAAAGGATGCCAGGATACACACCACAGCGCCGTGCGCTTTGCTGGTAATCAGGAAACCGGCCAGATTAAACATGGACGCATAAGATATACAAAGGAGCGCTCCTCCGGCAACCGCCAGCAGAAAATCTTCCGGAGAACTCTGAATTCTTCCGAAGAGAGGCAGACCCGCCAGAATACCAGGCAGCAAAGCCAAAAGGAAAGTCAGAATGCTTCCCAGCATACTGGTGATAAAGCCGGCCAGATATACTTCTGTCCGGGAATTTCCCACGATAATCTTATTGCGGATCGTGCCGTCGTGATACTCAGTGCCCAGAAAGAGACTGATAAAAACCGACAGAGCGATTCCCGCCATCGCAAGATAATTCAGTACCATCTGATCCAGTGTTATCTCCACATTGTACTTGACCATGCCCCGGTAAGTGGTGAACTCAGTCAACAGTTCATATCCTGCCAGGATCAGTATGCATCCCCAGAACACCTTGCTTTTCCACAGCCGCAGCAGATTCGCTCTTAACAGTTTACTCATGAGAACCACCTCCGATCAGACGGATATAGTAGCTTTCCAGACTTTCATCCCGTTCCGCCATAGAAAAGATTTCACAGTTTTCCTGGCTGCAGGCCAGCGCCAGCTTTGTCACGCTGACCTTCCCATAGATTTCTCCTTCTGTCTCTGACAAAATGGTGTATGCGAGCCCCATTTGCTCCAGCACTTTTGCAAGACTTCCCGTATCAGATACCTCCACCCGGATACATTTCCGGCAAAGCTCCTCCAGCTCTCCGGCGCTGATCTCTTTTACCATTCTTCCCTGATCGATAAATCCGTAGCAGGTGGCCAGCCTGGACAATTCATCCAGAATATGACTGGAAATCAATACTGTGATCTGCCTTTCCCGGTTCAGTTTTAAAATCAGCTCTCTGATTTCTATAATGCCTTCCGGATCCAGTCCGTTGACCGGTTCGTCAAGTACCAGAAAGTCCGGACTTCCGGCCAGAGCTACTGCAATTCCCAGCCGCTGACGCATACCCAGTGAAAAATTTTTCACCTTTTTCTTTCCGATATCAGAAAGGCCCACCAGTTCCAGAAGCTCATTTATCCCCTCGCAGGAAGGGCGTCCCAGAATCATATACTGCTGCCGGAGATTGTCCCTGGCTGTCATATCCTGATAAATGGAGGGTGTCTCCACCACTGCCCCCATTCTTCTGCGCATCCGGGAAATTCCCAGCTCATCGTACTGCTGACCATAGAGAGTGTAGGTGCCTTTTGAAGGTTTCTGCAGACCGCAGATCAACCGGATCAGCGTGGTTTTCCCCGCGCCGTTTTTTCCCACCAGACCGTAAATAGCCCCTTTGGGAACCTGCATAGACAAATGATCCAGTGCTTTGAAATAGCCGTATTGTTTGGAAAGGCCTTCCGTTTTTAACACGTATTCCATGTAATGACCTCCTTACGTTTGATACCGGTATCATACGCCTTCTTCATACAGAAACCGGTAAAGAAAAACGTAAAGAAACAGTTAACATGTCTCCTCTCTTAATTTAAATCCGATCCCCCAGACAGACTCAATATAATCCCTTCCTTTGATTTCCCGCAGCTTTCTGCGCAGATTGCTGACATGTACTTTCAGAGAACTTTCCACACAGTCCGGTGTGTCCTGGCTGATCCGCTCCAGCATTACAGATTTCGTAATGACCTGCCGGGGATTCTGAATCAGGAGCTTCAAAATCGCGTATTCCGTTCTGGTCAGTCTCACGCTGCAGCCGTCCACCTTCACCTCATGAAGATCATCATCCACTTCCAGTTCCTGAAACACATAATGCTTCCTCCTGGCAAGGTGTTCCTTCTTCCTGAGCTGTACCGTGATCCGGGCGAGAAGTTCTTTCGTATCAAAAGGTTTGGTCAGGTAGTCATCCGCCCCCTTCAGAAGCATCTCCACCCGGTCGGAAATTTCCGACCGGGCGCTGATCACAATGACCGGAATATCTGATATACCGGGAAGTACCTCTTCCCCGGAACATCCCGGAAGCATAAGATCCAACAGAACAAGATCCGGTTTTATCCTGGAAAGCAGCATCAGCGCTTCCGTGCCGGAATAGGCACGCAGAACTTCATACCCTTCTTTTTTCAATACCCTTTCCAGCATATCCCCCACGTAAACATCATCATCGATCACTGCAACAGTATACATAATCTCTCCTTTTACGCTTCCTCAATATTCCGGATCACCCGGCAGGGATTTCCCGCTGCAACCACATGATCGGGGATATCTCTGGTTACCACGCTGCCTGCGCCAATCACCACATCGCTTCCGATGGTTACCCCGGGCATTACTCTCACGCCGGCTCCGAACCATACGCTGTCTCCCACCGTGATGGGGCGGGCATATTCCAGTCCTTTGTTTCTGCGTTCGCTGTCAACGGGATGACCCGCCGTATAAAACCCGCAGTCGGGAGCGATAAACACATCGTCGCCAAAAGTCACCCTGGCTCCGTCCAGAATCACGCAGTTGTGACTGGCAAAAAACCTCTCTCCGATTTCAATGTTATAGCCGTAATCACACCAGAAGGGAGGGCGGATCTCAAAAGATCCCTTTACTTTTCCCAGAATCTTCTTCATCTGTTCCTCCCGCTCTCCGGTTCTGGAAGGCAGGATCTGGTTATATAAAAAGCACTGATCCTGGCATTCCTGCATTTCCTTCTGCAGTTCTTCATCATAATTGGCATCGTAAATCATACCCGCGTCTCTTTTTTCCTTTTCTGTCATCATTCCTCCACATTAAATAAAAAATTCATTTTCTCTGTGAACTTCTTTCAATGGTCCCAGTTTGGCATTCATTCCCTCCTGCATAGGCGCCGGAAGAACCCGTACTTTTTTCGGACAGACTGCCGTACAGGCCATGCAGAGAATACATTTTCCCAGATCCGTCACAATCTGCTGATCCGCAAGAGTCACCGCGCCCGTAGGACAGACGTTGACACAGCTTTTGCACTGTACACAGCCCTCCAGAGAAATAGGCGCTGCCGCCACCTGCATAGGCGCTTTATAAGGATAATTTCCCGGCACCGAAACTTTGTCGTATATGCCGCCGGAAATTTTTTCTTCCACCTGCTTTGCAAAATCCTGGATCTGCTTAAGATCCTCCTGATCCGGGCGGTCCGCTCCCACCTCCGGTACGATAGAATGACGGGTTACCAGAGCTGCGGAAGCAATCACCTGAAATCCCTGCTTTTCTGCCAGCTGGTTCAGCTCCAGCAGTGCATCCTCGTAGGCTCTCACGCCGTAAACCACCAGTGTCACTGCTTTTTTCCCCTCGCCTTTCAGTTTTCCGATCCGTTCTGACGCGGTGGAAGGAATTCTTCCTCCGAATACCGGCGCCGCAAGCACAGTAAGATCACTGTCCGGCTGAACAGGTTCTTCTTTCTTCATCAGGTCTGTGACAACAACTTCCCGCGATATATCCCGGCAAAAAATCTCTCCCATATGCTTCGTGCCTCCGGTAGGACTGAAACAACATAAATTTGTTTTTTCCAACATACGTATGCCTCCCTGTACTCTTTCTTTTATGGTCCAATTCTACCTTCCTTTTATACAAATGTCAAACTCTTGACTTTGGTATGATTTCGGACTATAATACCTTATATAGGTCCGAAATCATACTTGTTCAAGGAGGAAGTACATGAGGGAAAAAGAATACAATATTGTCGCCTTTAACAGGCTATATAAAGAAATGGACGATATCTACAGCGATATCGCACGCCATATCGGCATTTCCGACAGTGCCTTTACGATCTTTTATATTATCTGTGAACTCGGGGACGGATGCCTGCAGAAGGATATCTGTCAGACATATTACGTAACCAAGCAGACCATTAATTCCTCTATCCGCAAGCTGGAACGGGAAGGATATCTTTACCTGGAACAGGGAAAAGGCCATGACAAACATATTCATCTGACGCCGAAAGGCCAGGAGTTTGTACAGAAGAATATTCTTCCTGTACAGCAGATGGAACATGAAGCTTTTCAGGCACTGACCGCCGGTGAACGAAAGGAGCTGCTGCGCCTGACAGAAAAATACGTGGAAAATCTGAGAAACCTGGAAAATCAGCATGTCTTTGATTCAGGAGGTTCTGTATGAAACTGATCCTTTATTTTCTGAAACCATATAAACGGCTCTGCATATTCACCCTGCTGGTGATGATTCTGGATGTGGCGGGAGGACTGCTCATTCCCACCATCACAGCAGGCATGATCAATACCGGCGTGGCGGGCGGCGATCTCGACCGTATAATCCGGGACGGAGTATTCATGCTTCTCGTCACAATTATTACCAGCGGAGGCGCACTGGCGGGAAGCTGGTGCTGTGCCAGCCTTTCCGCCAGAATCGGCCGGGATATACGCAATGCACTCTATAAGCATTCCCTGGCCTTTTCCGCCCATGATTTTGAAAGCTTCGGTACCGGTTCCATGATTACCCGTACTTTAAACGACGTCAATGTGGTACAGCAGTCCTTCGTCTGGTGCATTCAGATGGTGCTGCCGGTACCGGTCATCTGTATTCTGGGAATCGTCATGGCTTTTTCTCTGGATACCCTGATGGGCTTTCTGATGATAGGCGCTACGGCCGTTATCATTCTGCTGGCCATTCTGGTAACCAGAAAAGCCTCTTACATTTTTGACAGGCTGCAGAAACTGCTGGATACCATGAATGTAATCCTCCGGGAAAATCTGACCGGTGTCCGGGTGATCCGGGCCTTTTATAAAGAAAAGTATGAAGAAAAGCGAATGTGAAAATCCTTTGAAGAGTATGCCAGGACGGCCATCAGCGCCAACCGGCTGTTTGCCGGTCTGGAAAGTGTTGCTCTGCTGGTTCTCAACCTCTGTGTGGTTGCCATACTATGGATCGGCGGCAACCGGATCGGAGCCGGGTTTATGGAAATCGGCGATATTACCGCTCTGACCCAGTACGCCATTCTGATTCTTTTTTATATCATCATGGCCCAGATGGTGCTGATTCTGCTTCCCCGGGCCCGGACCTGTCTTTGCCGTATCCGGGAAGTGCTCGCATGCCGGCCTGAGATTTCCGAGCCTGCCAAAACACTTTCCGAGCCGCTGACCGATCAGACGGAAGTTCTCCGGTTTCAGAATGTCACCTTCCGGTTCGCCGATGCCGATGAGGATACCCTTCACGATCTTACGTTCAGCTGCAGGAAAGGAACGACCACTGCCGTTATCGGAAGTACGGGAAGCGGAAAGTCCACCATTGCGAAGCTGATGCTCCGTTTTCATGATGTAACGTCCGGGTCAATTCTTTTTTCCGGTACAGATATCTGTAAGATGACCCAGAAATCACTGCGAAACCGTATTGCATACGTACCGCAGAAAGCATGGCTGTTTTCCGGAACCATCGCCGATAACCTCCGCTATGGAAAAGAAGATGCCAACAGAAGGGAAATGGAAGGGGCCCTTGCCACGGCCCAGTCCGGTTTTGTCATGGATCTTCCCTATGGCCTCAATGCCCCTGTATCCCAGGGCGGCACCAACTTCTCCGGCGGACAGAAACAAAGGCTTTCCATTGCAAGGGCTCTGATGAAGCCGGCGGATCTGTATATTTTTGACGACAGTTTTTCCGCTCTGGATTTTAAGACCGATGCGGCTCTCAGAAAAGCGCTGGCGGAAAAAACCAGGGACGCCGCCCTGTTTATCATCGCCCAGAGGGTCAGCACCATTTTAAACGCAGATCAGATTATCGTGCTGGAAAACGGAAGAATTGCAGGTGTGGGAACCCATGAATCTCTGATGAAAACCTGCCCCGTATACCAGGACATTGCCAGATCACAGATGAAAGGAGATGATATCCGTGGCGGAGAATAATCATACGGAATATTTTGAAGAAGATATGGACTTTGCCGTTCCCAATCATACCGGAAAAACTTTAAAACGGCTCTGGAATTCCGTAAGCGACCAGCATATCCGGCTGTTTATCGTTTTTATTTCCGTTATTCTCTACACCTTACTGTCCATCCTGGCCCCTCTGTACAGCGTCTCCGTAGTGGATACTCTGTGGAATGGCATCAGCCGCTCCTTAAGTGAAGGAACCGCCTTTACCGTTACCTGGGGAAAAAGCGGCCGTGAGATTTTTATTCTGTTTCTGATTTATATGGGGGCGGCAGGCTTCTATGCTCTCCAGTCCTTCCTAATGGCCAGTTTTGCCGAAAAACTGAGCCTTCGCCTGCGGACAGAGATCAGCGCCAAATTAAACCGACTGCCATTATCCTTCTTTGACCGGAACAAACCGGGAGCTGTTTTAAGCCGGGCCACAAACGACCTTGACAAAATGGCGGAAGCGCTGCAGACAGGACTTTTAAAACTGTTCACTGCCATCGGGATGGTTGTCGGTTCACTGATTATGATGTTTTATTTCAGTGTCTGGCTGACCGTGATCTTTCTGATATTTACACTCCTGGCGCTGTTTGCCACAAAGCTTTTTTCGGATAAAACCTTAAAGTACGCCATGAAGCGGCAGCAATGCGTCAGCAATGTCACCGCCCATGTGGAAGAGTCCTACAGCGGCCGCATTATCATTAAAGCCTTTAACCGGGAAGCGCAAAGTTTACAGGATATGGAAAGAGCTACGGAAGAACTTGCAGACGCTTCCTGCAGAGCTGATTTTCTGATCAACGCCATTAATCCGGCCATCCGGCTGATCAACCGTTTCGGTCAGATCCTGCTGGCTGTCATCGCAGGAAAAATGCTGCTGGAAGGCGGCCTTACCGTAGGGATATTTCAGGCTTTCTTCCAGTATGTCAACCAGGCTTCCGAACCTTTGACAGAAGCCGCCTACATGATCAATACCATGCAGTCCGCCCTGGCCTCTGTGGAACGGATTTATGAAATGCTGGATGAGGAAGAAATTTCTCCGGAGCCCTCTGCCCCGGCTCTCATCCGCAGCGCAAAAGGACTGGTGGAATTCCGGCATGTGCGCTTCGGCTACTCTCCGGATCAGATTCTGATGAAAGATATCAGTTTTTCCGCCCTTCCCGGTCAGAAAATTGCCATCGTCGGCAGCACCGGAGCCGGAAAAACCACACTGATCAATCTTCTGATGCGGTTCTATGAAGTGATGGACGGCAAGATTTTGCTGGACGGCACCGACACCCGCGCCATGACCCGGCAGAACCTGCGCAGTAACTTCGGCATGGTTCTCCAGGATACCTGGCTGTTTTCCGGAACCATAGCGGAAAACATCGCCTACGGGAAACCGGACGCCACCCGAGAGGAGATCGTTGCCGCCGCCAAAACGGCGCAGGCGGACTTTTTCATCCGCACCATGCCGCAAGGCTACGATACATTTCTGGAAAATGACGCGGAAAATATCTCCGCGGGACAGCGCCAGCTTCTGACCATCGCCCGGGTGGTACTCTGCGACCCTGCGGTTCTGATCCTGGATGAAGCCACCTCCAGTGTGGACACCCGCACGGAAATGGAGATCGGAAAAGCCATGAAAGCGCTGATGAAAAACAGAACCAGCTTTGTCATCGCCCACCGGCTGTCTACCATCGTAGATGCGGATATGATCCTGTTTATGCAGAATGGAAATATTCTGGAGCAGGGAAATCACCGGGAATTGCTGGAAAAGAAGGGACTGTATGCCGAACTTTACTACAGTCAGTTTGCATGAAAAACCGGAGGCCTGCAACATCGGTCTCCGGTTTTTCGTTTTAATATAACTTTCACAATTTTGACATAAGCCCGTTCAGCACCTGTTCGATCAAAAACAGTGTTCCCCGTATTCCCATATGGGTTTTCTCAAGCACATCCAGATAGCCCATGCCGGGCAGACTGATTTCAATCCCGCAGAATGGCGTTCTTCTTGTCTTCAGCGACGCAATCGTATTGGCGTCTCCGAAGATCAGCTCCGCCTCCATCTCAGACGCCGGGATCATTCCCAGATATTCTGTCAGAAACCGGCGGTAGCCCTCCACCTCCGACTCCATGCCCTCCACGAAAAACCTGGTTCCCTTGGGCAGGCCGCACATCTGGTAAACCTGATTGATCTTATACCAGGCCAGAGCCCGGGCTTTCTCACACTCCTCAAGCAGAGGCCCGGGGTCTGTCTGCAGGATACCGCAGATCCGGGAAAACATGGTTTCCACCGATGAAAAGCCGATGGGAAGACCCGGGCTGATATAACAGGGCATCTGGCGGATCTCTTGTAAAAATTTTGCTCCTTTGGTTCCCAGCTCCGGGTAAAGCACCACATTCAGATCAGCCTCCGGGATCTTTTTCAGCTCTTCCAGGGAACTGCCGGCACACAGAAAACAGTTGACTTCAATACCGCACATCCGGAACAGCCGCTCCATCTCGGCCCGTGTGCCTTCATAGTATCGCTGCCATATGGACAGACCCAGTATATTTACCTTTTTTACCTGCTTTCCTTCTCCGGAGTCTGCCGCCCCACCCCCTTTCCAAAGGGGTACAGCCGCCTGCCGCAGCAGTTCCACGGAGGCAGTCTCATATCCGTCCTGGTACTCTTTTGAATATCCCGGGGATTCCAGAATAACCCGGGGATATTCCGGCAGGATTTCCCCCGCAATTTCCTCCAGGTTATCGCCGATCAGTGAGGCTCCCGGTGAATTAACTATAACCAGAAGCTCAAATTTCACATGATCTTTCAGATAGCGGAGACCTTCCCTGACTTGCTGACCGGTTCCGTAAACGTAATCATATCCGTCCAGCCAGGTACAGGGAACTCTGGGCTGCCGGAAAAACCAGTGATTCAGATAATTATAGTCGACCGGAACCTTTTCTCCCCCCTCCGCTGCCGGCAGATAAAGATTGGGATGAATGGTCAGAAACTGAGAAGTCGTGCTGTGATAAAATTTGCAGCCCATGGGACCGTTCAGCAATACTACGGTGTTTTTCATTCCCTCCATGGCAAAGATCATTCCCGTCAGGCTGTCAGGCGTAATACTTTTCGAACAATGCTCTGTCATTTTTCCAGTCTCCTTCCCTCCGGTTTTGAAACAGCTCCACCCATCTTCTCAGAATGTGGATTCCTGAATGGAATCCTACCACGGGACTCATGGGCATGGCGTCCGTCAGGTAATCCCCTTCCTTTATCTGGGCCGTGTAATTGGACAGCACCAGATCCGGCTTCAGCTGCCTTATCGTCTCATTTATCTTTGTCCAGTCAAAATCCGCGTCAATATCATACCGCTGGGGATGATCAGTAATTTTCACTTCCTGTCCCAGATAATTAAAAACACAGATCTTAAGAAATTTCATTCCAGCCGCTGTCGCCGCATCCAGGATCCAGTCCAGGTTGCTGTTGATCGTCATCAAAAACACCCGTTTCCCCTGAAGATACGGTTTTAATTTCTCAATTTCCTGACGGTAAATCTTCTCCTGACGTTCAATAATCTCTCCTGCCTGCTTCTGACAGGAGAAGTATTCTCCCAGACTGTTCAGCCAGTTCTTTGCCGCCTGAAATCCAATGGGAAAAGCGCCTTCCATAAAACGGCAGCCGTATGTTTCTTCCATCCACTTTTTCATCTCACGTCCGTCCGCCTGATCCGCCGCAAGGATATTCAAAGGAGCGGCCAGAAAATTTTTCATCTCTCTGCAGGTGGCGTCTCCCAGGAACCGGCAGTTTATGCCGATATTCATCTGATCCAGCAGTTCCTTTACAATCCGGTAATTGATATCGCGGTTTGTGGACACTCCAGCTTCGTTAATCAGATTCACTGTCCTGCCTTCCGGTTTTACGGCAGGGTCAATCAGCTTTTCAGCCAGCGTGCGCATGCACATGCGGATCCCCTCCATGTAATCTCCTGCAATATCGCCATCCGCATGAATGGCAATCACAGGAATTCCCGGCACGGACATCTCTTCCACTGCCCGGATATCATCTCCGATAATTCCGCTGACACAGGAACTGATAACGACAACCGCTCCCGGTTTTCGCTTTAATGCTTCCCTCACACATTCTTTTAGCCGATCCATTCCTCCGAAAACGGCCTCTGTCTGCCCCATCTGTGTACATTCAAAATTCGGACTGATGGCCGAAGGCATCAGAATCCCCCGGTTAAACAGATTCTTTCTGCCGGGAGAACTGATATTCTGCCAGGTATAAAAGGCACAGGATTTGGGAGAATGAGCAAGAATCAGGGCATCCGTCAGATGTATGGCGGCCGTTGCCGCCCCGTTAAAAGCGCAGCCGTAAAGAGGAGGACGCCCCGGACGGGGAACCTCCGGCAGAAGATCCGCTCCTGCCGCCGGGATTTTTTCATCCTCCTTGGCCGTTTTTTGATCCTCTTCTTTCTTTATGTAAACTGTTTTCTCCATTCCCAGGACCACCTGCTCCAGCATTTCATCCGTCAGGGGTCTGGCCCGATACAGCGACATCCGGTCATTGATCCGACCGGCCAGATGAAGGAAAACCTCCTGCTCTTCCTGACAGTTTTCCATTTCCATCAGCGGCATGTTGGCCGCCTCTGCACTGGCGAAATGATCGCTTCGTGGAATTCTCGCACAGACAGGCAGTCCCACTGCCTCTGCAAAACGGCGGATACGTTCTTCTTCATCCGTTACTTTCCGTTCATTAAAAATAATTCCCGCTACTCTACGATAAGTATCCTGATCGTAACTGCGGATACCCCTGAGGATATTATTGGCGGCGTATATTGCCATATATTCTCCGCTGGTTACCAGAAAAACCGCGTCTGCATATTCTCTTCTAACCGGAACCGCGAAACCGCCGCAGACCACATCTCCCAGGACATCATACAGTACAATATCATACGGCTCTTTCGCCTTCTGCTCCTTTAAAAACTCAAAGGCGGAGATGATTCCCCTTCCGGCGCATCCCACTCCCGGAGTAGGCCCTCCTGCTTCGATACAGCCGATTCCCAGGCACCCTTCCTTCAGGACATCGGAGAGTTCCGCCTGCTCTTTCGGAGTCTCTTTCAGATAATCCAGAACCGTCGGTATACTGACTCCGTGCATCAAAAGCCTGGTAGAATCATGCTTGGGATCACAGCCGATCTGCATGACCTTTCTTCCTGTCATGGCCAGAGCTGCCGACAGATTAGCGCTGACCGTAGATTTTCCAATGCCGCCCTTTCCGTAAACGGCCACCTCAAAGCGGGTATGGGATTCCATATGTCTCAACTCCTTCAGAATATCTTCGCAATTTTCTCCAGTTCGTCCCGTATTTTAATATGCTGCGGACAAACCTCCTCACACTTGCCGCATTTGATGCACTCGCCTGCTTTTTTCTTTCCATGGCCTCCTACCAGCCAGTTTTCCTGATTAGCCGCTGCCTCCTTATTCTGGTACAGCGTCAGATAATTCATTGCTGTAAATGATCCGGAGATACCGATGCCTTCCGGACAGACTTTTGCACAGTAATTGCAGGAGGTGCAGGGAATCAGCGGTATACTGTTCAGTGCTGTCTGTGCCTCCCGGATCACCGCCTGTTCCTCTTCATTCAAACCTTTAAAGTCCTTCATATAAGACAGATTGTCTTCCATCTGTTCCATGCTGCTCATTCCGGACAGAACGGTGATCACACCCTCCAGACTGGCGGCGAACCGGATCGCCCAGGACGCGCAGGAAGCTTTCCCGTCAGCTTTTTCAAAGACATCTTTCACCTGCTGCGGCGGATTGGCCAGCATTCCGCCTTTTACCGGTTCCATGATGATCACCGGCTTATTGTATTTTCTGGCCATCTCATAGCAGGCTCTGGACTGAATGGCCGGATTCTCCCAGTCCGCATAGTTGATCTGAAGCTGTACGAATTCCATTTCCGGATGGTTTTTCAGGATTTCTTCCAGCTCTTCCGGTGTGGAATGAAAAGAAAATCCCACATGGCGGATCAGACCTTCTTTTTTCTTTTCCTGCACAAAACTCCACATATCAAAGTCATCGAAAGGTTTAGTCCTGTGTTCTCCCAGATTGTGAAGAAGATAAAAATCGAAATATCCCGCACCCGTCTGTTTCAGAGAAGTCTCAAACTGGGCAATGGCCTCTTCCCTGGTCTTACAGTTGATCCATGCCGCATTCTTGGTCGCCAGCTGAAACTTTTCTCTGGGATAACGTTCCACCAGCGCCTGACGGATGGCATCCTCGCTTCCTTCGTAAGCCCAGGCCGTATCAAAATAGGTGAAGCCCTCTTCCATAAAACGGTCCACCATCTTTTTTACCTGTTCCACATCAATGACCTTGTCTTTCTGCGGAAGACGCATCAGACCAAATCCAAGTTTTTTAATGTCTTTTCCCAAATAATCCATAAATACTGTCCTCCCTTTCTTTCAGCTTTTCCATTACCGACGGATACCGTCTCATGTCCGTATGGGGAAGCGCCTGAGCAGCCACCATCATATGAAGAAAATCTTCCACTGCTCCGAACTGAATGTATACCATTTTATTCAGAATCTCCTGGATATCATTCAGATACTCTCTGTGAAGCAGAATCATCGAAGCTCCTTCCAGCGACGCGTTTCCGGCGCTGATCAGACGTTCCCGGTCCAGATCCGGATACATACCTATGGCAACGGCTGATTCCTTTGATACATGTTTTCCAAAAGAACCGGCCACATAAAATTTTCCGATGTCATCCATGGAAATCCCCGCAGCATTCAACACGTATTCTACCATGGTATAAGCAGCCGCTTTGGTCTTTATAAATTCGTCAATATCATTCTGCCAGAAGATAAGACCCGGTGCATACTCCACACCGTACATTCCATCCTTCCTCTGGATCCTGTCACTTTTTTCAGGAATCAGTTTTCCCCGAATATCAATCCAGCCGTTTAAAAACAATTCTGCCAGCAGATCAATAATTCCGGAACCGCAGATTCCCCTGGCCTTGCCTCCTCCGATTACCTGGTTGATGAATTTACCGTCCTGAATTCTGACACGCTCTACCGCCCCTTCGGCGGCCCTCATGCCGGTCTCCACCACACCGCCTTCCAGAGCAGGACCTGCTGCGCCGGCGCCGCAGAGAAGAAATTCCTTATTTCCCACCACCAGCTCTCCATTGGTGCCGATGTCAAAGAAAACGGTGATATCTTCTTCCCGGTAGATCTGAGTGGCCACTACGCCGCTTATGATATCTCCGCCCAGGTAGTTGGATTTCCCAGGGCAGCAGAATACGTATCCCGGCAGGGGAATTCCCAGCAATTCACTGCCGCGGATAAATCCCGGCTGATCTGCACGCACTGCATAAGGGGTATGAAATACACAAAACGCATCCATTCCGATCAGAAAATGAATCATGGTCATATTTCCGGCAATTACCATCTGAATACAGTCCTCCCAGGAGATTCCCGTCTGTTTTTTCAGATTCTCCAGATTGTCCACTATGGACTGAAGCGTTGCCTGGCGAAGTTCCTCCAGTTTCCGGGGATCATCTTTGCAGTAAAAGATTCTGGTCAGGATATCCGTACCAAAAGCGATCTGCCGGTTATAGCTGCTGGACTCTCCCAGAGATTCTCCTGTTTCACAATTAACCAGGCGCGCTACAACCGTAGTGCTCCCCAGGTCTACCGCCAGACCGTAATGTTCCATCCTTCTGTCACCGGCTTCTACCTTCACAACCATCCACCGATACCCGTTCCAGGCCAGAGATACTGTTATCTTCCAGTCACTGTCTTCACACAGCGGATACAGCATGCGCATGGCATCCGCCGTCATATCACTTTTCATTCCCTGTTTCTCTAATTCGTCCAGAATCCGCATCTGACTGGAACGGGAATCCTCCTCGGAAGGAGCTTCCAGTTCCAGATAAATTTTCTTACTTATGCCTTCCATATCATGTCCTTTCTATATTTCCAGAGCAATCTTAATCACATGATCCCTTCTGTTTTCAAAAATATCATAAGCTTTTTCAATATCTTTCAAAGGAATCCTGTGAGTAATCAGCGGTGTGGTATCTATCTTGCCTTCTTTGATATAACGGAGGATTTCATCACAGTCACATCCATCTACTCCTCCCGTTTTAAAAGTCAGATTCTTACCGTACATATTCGGCAGCGGCAATGTCTGGGGCTGATCATAAAGTGCAATGATAACCACTGTGCCATTGGGTCTGGCACATCTCCATGCATCTGCGAAAGTCTCCTCTGTCCCTCCTGCCTCCAGCACCACATCCGCTCCTCCATGGCTGCTCTGCTCTTTTACAAACTGCCCGATATCTTTCTCCTTTGGATTTACCGTCAATACCTGCGGATAATGCTCCCGGATAAAACGCAGCCTCTCTTCATCCACTTCGCTGACGATAATCTTTTCCGGATGCTTCAGCATGGCGCACAGAAGAGTGCAGATACCTGTAGGACCGGCGCCTATAATCAGAACCGTATCTTCCTTTTTAATCCCGCCAATCCGCGCTGCCCAGAAACCAGTTGCCAGTATATCCCCAACAAACAGAGCCTGCTCATCCGTGACTGTATCATCGATTTTATTTAAGCCCTGCTGTGCATAAGGTACTCTCACGTACTCCGCCTGACCGCCGTCAATCCGGCATCCCAAAGCCCAGCCTCCGTTTTCATCCTGACAATTGTTGACAAAACCATGTCTGCAGAAATAGCAGTCTCCGCAGAAGGTTTCCACATTTACCGTCACCCGGTCCCCCGGTTTTACGTTCTTTACATCGGAACCGATTTTTTCCACAATTCCCACCATCTCGTGGCCTACAACAATACCCGGCACTGCCTGAGGCACAGAACCGTGTTTTATATGCAGATCACTGGTACAGATACTGGCCAGCGTCACTTTTACAATTGCATCTTTCGCATTCAGAAGCTGTGGCCTGGATTTTTCCTGCAGCACAAATTTTCCCGGACTGTCGTACACACAGGCTAACATATCATCCCTCCTCCGCAAAAAGTTTCTGTTTTTATTATAGATGCTGCCGCCTTTACATGCAACAGACTTCTAAAATTTTCTTGACCTGAAGTGAGCTTCATGGTATATGGTGTTATAAATACCATCTGACAGGAGGTTATTATGAAATACAGAAAATTACCAAAGGGAAATGAAAAGATCAGTATTCTGGGCTTTGGAGGCTCCAGTATCCATGAAGCCGGTTTGGAAGAAGGAATCGAAACTGTACGGACTGCTCTGGAAAAGGGAATCAATTATTTCGACCTTGCCGTCTCCGAAGCCAGCGCTTTTGATATTTACCGGGAATCCTTCCAGAACGTCCGCAGCGATATCTATCTGCAGATGCATTTCGGCGCCGACTACTCCAGCGGAAAATACGGATGGACCACTGATACGGAACAGATAAAAAAAGGCATCCACTGGCTGCTCGAAAAGCTGGACACCGATTATATTGATTTTGGATTTATCCACTGCATTGATGAGCCTTCCGATCTGAAACATTACATCTCCAGCGGAGCACTCTCTTATATTCAGCAATTAAAAGACCAGGGCGTGGTTCGCCATATCGGCCTGTCCTCCCACACCCCGTCCATTGTCAGCCAAATGCTGGATACGGAACTTCTGGATGTGGTCATGTTCAGTATCAACCCGGCTTATGATTACCGTCACGGTGATTACGCCATCGGCAGCGCCGATGAACGTCTCACGCTGTATCAGCGCTGTGAAAAAGAAAAGGTGGGAATCACCGTTATGAAACCCTTCGCCGGCGGACAGCTTCTGGACGCGAAACTTTCCCCCTTTAAGAAAGCTCTGACCAGATATCAGTGCATCCAGTACGCGCTGGACAAACCCGGGGTTCTCAACGTGCTTCCCGGATATCGGGGCAAAGCCGATCTTAACGATGTACTTGGATATCTGAATGCTCCGGAAGAAGAAAGAGACTACTCTATCCTGGGCAGTTTCACCCCGGCAGAGGCCCGCGGAAGATGCGTTTACTGCAGCCACTGTCATCCATGTCCAAAGGGACTGGATATTGCCATGATCAACAAATACTATGATCTGGCTGCCGCCGGTGATGCTCTTGCCGCCGACCATTACCGGAAGCTTTCCCTTCATGCCGGCGACTGTATTCAGTGCGGTCACTGTGACAAACGCTGTCCATTCCATGTCGCTCAGATGGATCGCATGAAAACCATTCAGAAATATTTCGGAATTTAGGTTGAATATTTTTTCTTCCAGTTCAGCAGCAGCGCTGAATTGATAATCACGATTACGGAGCCCGCGTTATGCACCAGCGCTCCAACAACAGGATTTAAAATTCCCAGAATCGCAAGAACAATGGCCAGAAAGTTAAGCGCCATGGAAAAACTCATGTTGTATTTAATTGTTGCCATCATCCGCCTGGACAGCGCAATCAGATGAGGAAGCTCCTTTACCTCATCATCCACCAGCGCTATATCCGCAGCATCCACCGCAATATCGCTTCCCACGCCGCCCATGGCAATCCCCACGTCTGCTTTTTTCAACGCAGGGGCATCGTTCACACCGTCTCCGATCATGCAGACTTTCTCTGATTTTTTCTGATAACTGTCAATCCATTGCAGCTTATCTTCCGGGAGACAGTCTGCATGCACTTCCCGGATATGAAGCTGATCAGCAATGGATAATGCGGCATTTTCATGATCCCCCGTCAGCAGAACCGGCTGCACTCCCAGGCCTGTCAGTCTGTCAATCATTCCTGCGCTTTCCTCCCGGATCCTGTCGGAAAGCGCCACATACCCGGCAAGCACCTCATCAATCGCCAGATATGTCAGTGTACATCCCTGTTCCAGATACTGTCCGGCCTCCTCTTTTATTTCTTTGGAGACAACAATCCGATACTCTTCCATCATCCGGTTATTTCCGGCCAGTATACGTTTCCCGTTCGTTACACAGGAAACACCTCTTCCCGGAATCATGGTAAACTGACCGCAGGCTTCCGGATCTTTTCCCGTCTCCTTTTTATAGCAGCTGACGATCGCTTTCCCCAGGGGATGTTCTGACAGATGCTCCGCAGAGGCGCACCAGGCGTATAACTCTTCCTCGGTATATTCCTCCCGGACGCTTTTTACCGCGGCAACATTTAATTCTCCGTAAGTCAGAGTTCCCGTTTTGTCAAAGGTAATCCTGGATACCATCGCCAGCCGTTCCAGCGCGTCGCCCTCTCTGACCAGAAAACCATGTCTGGTTGCGTTTCCAATAGCCGCCATGATAGCCGTCGGCGTTGCCAGAACAAGCGCGCAGGGGCAAAATACAACCAGTATGGTTACCGCCCGGATAATCTCTCCTGAAATCAGCCAGGTCAGCGCCGCGGCTGTCAGCGCAATCACGACGATCCAGGTTGCCCAGCGATCCGCAATTCTCACAATTTTCGCTTTTCCGGCGTCCGCCGACTGAACCAGACGGATCATACGCTGAATGGAACTGTCCTCTCCCACCTTCGTCGCTTTCATCTCAAAAGCTCCGAACTGATTCACTGTTCCCGAAGAAACTTCATCTCCTTCCGTTTTATCTACTGGAAGGGATTCCCCCGTCATAACCGCCTGATTTACAGAAGTCTGACCTGACAGAATCACTCCGTCTACCGGTACGGTTTCACCCGGAAGTACCCGGAGCACATCGCCCACAACGACTTCTTTTGCCGGAACGGTCTTTTCTGCTCCGCCATTTACAATTCTCGCTGTCTGGGGCGTCAGATGTACCAGTTTCTCGATGCCTGCCCTGGCCTTTGCCACAGTCAGTTCTTCCAGCAGACCTCCCAGCTGCATGATAAACGCCACTTCTCCGGCTGCAAAATCTTCTCCGATAAAAACGGATGCAATCAGCGCCAATGATACCAGAACATCCGCTTTAATATCAAATTCTGTCACCAGACCGATCACTGCTTCCAGAATAATCGGAATACCGCACAGTATAATCGCTGCCCATGCTGCATCAAACGGCAGAGGCAGAATATCGAAAATACTGCACAGAAGAGCAATACCTGAGATACCAAGAAAGATTATATCTTTTCTTATTCCTCCCAGTTCCAGAAATTCTTCCAGTTTTTCCATTGCTTTATTCATATTGCGCCTCCTCATCAAAGCTCTCCTGCGAGTCATCTTATCATTCTATATACCCATATCGGTATATGTATAATATACCTATAGGGGTATATGTTGTCAAGTGGAGGCAGGCAAATTTTCATACATCTAATTTTTTAATTGTATTCATCAATTCTATTCATTTTACAAATGTTTATATTGCAGTTATACTGGTTCTATGTCGCTGTTACACAATACCGTTTTACATGAACTGCTGTGCAATACAATACTCTGTCACAGCCTTCATCTGGGGAGATACCCACTTGTCACGATGGTGCAGCAATTGTTTCCATATTTCTATGTCAAAATCATCGACAGCCAGACGGAACAGTTTTCCTTCTTTTACCTCTTTTTCTGTCACGTAATCCGGCAGAAAAGTTATGCCGATATCCTGAGCCACCAGTGTACAGATCAGATCCGTTCTGCCGATTTCCAGAACGGGCTGAATTTCCAGAGATCTCCTGGCCAGCTCTTCATCCAGCAGACGGCGGTAGCTCATTCTTTTTTCCGTCAGGATAAACGGGCAGGAAAGCAGCTGGGAAACTGTAACGGAAGATTTGTCTTTCAACGGACAGCCTGGTCCTGACAGAAAATGCATCCCGACTTTCTCCTCCCGGGCAATGACATATTCTCCATGATAAACATGGGTATCCAGAGTAAGGATCATATCCGCTTCATTATGGTTCATCAGCCGGAGCATCTCTTCTGTCCCGGCTGCCGTTATTTTAAGGGAAATACCGGGATACTGTCTCCGGAAATCACGAAACCCTTGAACCATAAAACCGCACAGTGAATCTGCCATGGCGATTCTGACATGACCTGTGATATTCTCTTCGTGCTGAATATTCCCTTTCAGCTCCTGCGTCATTTTGTCAATCTGATAGGCGTAGTTCAGCACCTTTCTTCCTTTTTCTGTCAGAACAACCGTATGGTTAATCCGCTCAAACAAGCGCACCTTCAGCTCCGCTTCCAGCTGCCTGATCTGAAACGAAACTGTGGACTGAGAAAACCCCAAGGTTTCCCCCGCTTTCGTAAAACTGTTTAATTCCGCGACATGAATAAATGTAATTAAGTTTTTAATATCCATTTTTATTCTCCCAAGTTCATTTTTTACAGGAGGACACTGTATTATGGAGATACTCCAGAATTTTTTTATCAGACTTTTTCATTTAATATATTTCATTTTATGGGGCGATCTGATTACCCTGCCCCTGCCGGGAGGCAATTCCCTGGGCATTTCACTTCTGGTTCTTATCCTGATTCCCTCCGGAATATATTTTACCATCCGAACCAGGTTTCTTCCATTCCGTCTTTTCCCGGAAATGCTGAGAATATCAGCAGAAAAAAAGAAAGAGTCCCAAAAAGGATCCATCTCCGGTCTGCAGTCTCTGATTGTCTCCACCGCCACCCGGGTCGGTATGGGGAATCTGGTAGGCGTTGTGGCTGCTATTTCAGCCGGAGGCGCCGGCGCTGTATTCTGGATGTGGCTGATCGCTCTGATCGGCTCTTCCACAGCTTTTGCAGAAAGCACTCTGGCACAGCTGTATAAAGAAAAAGATCCGCTCTACGGCGGATTTCGCGGCGGTCCGGCCTACTACATCCATCATTTTTTTCTCAGGAAAAACAGCGGTCGCAGGCATTCGGCATTCGCATCGCTTTTCGCCCTTTCCGGTCTGATCTGCTGGTGCGGCGTCAGTCAGGTAATTGGAAATTCCGTTTCCTCTGCCTTTGAAAACGCTTTCAGCATTCCTCCGCTTTATACAACCATCCTGCTGGTAGCTCTGGCTGCCGTTATCGTACTGCGCAAAAACGCCACAGTAAAAGTATTGGATGTCATGGTTCCTGTCATGGCAGTCTGCTATTTTCTGATTACTCTTTTTGTAATCTTTACAAATATCGGACAGCTTCCTGCGGTTTTCCAGAGAATTTTTCAGGAAGCCTTCGGTTTACGCCAGGCGGCAGCCGGAGGCCTGGGCGCTGTCATCATGAACGGAGCAAAACGCGGACTGTTTTCCAATGAAGCCGGCTCCGGTTCCGCTCCCTGCGCCGCCGCTGCCGCCGATATCAGTCATCCCGCCAAAAGCGGACTTCTGCAGGCTCTCGGCGTCTTTATCGATACTCTGGTAATCTGCAGCTGTACTGCCATGATTATGCTGCTGACTCCTGCAAAACTGACAAACGGTCTGGAAGGTATGGATCTTCTGCAGGTTTCCATGGAATATCATATGGGATCGGCAGGTACTATTTTCATTGCCCTTATCCTCTGGCTATTCAGTTTTTCCACATTTATCGGAATTCTGTTTTATGCCCGTCCTAATATCGCCTACCTTTTCGGCGATAACTGGCTTTCCCAGACCGCTTATAAAATTCTGGCGCTGATTATGCTTTTTGTGGGCGGCCTGGCTGCTTACCAGTTCGTCTGGGATCTGGGCGACATTGGCGTCGGCCTGATGACAGTCTTTAATATGACTGCGCTGATTCCCATGGCTCCTCAGGCAATAAACGCTCTGAAAGAGTATGAACAGATGAGAAAAGCCTCCCGACGCTGATTATCAGTCTCCTTCTTGTCAAGAACGGCCGGCCGTTTTATACTGATAACTGATAGACAAGGAGGAAACTTTCATGATCAGTAAAATGAAAATCCGAGGCGCAAACGTCCATAATCTGAAACATATCAATGTGGATGTACCGCTGAATCAGATCGTGGGCATTGCAGGCGTGTCCGGTTCCGGCAAATCTTCTCTTGCTCTGGGCGTCCTGTACGCGGAAGGATCCCGGCGCTATCTGGAAGCACTGTCCACTTATACAAGACGCAGAATGACCCAGGCAGCCAAAGCAGATGTGGATGAGGTGCTGTATGTCCCCGCGGCCCTTGCCCTTCATCAGCGTCCGGGAATTCCCGGAATCCGAAGCACCTTCGGTACAGGAACGGAGCTTTTAAACAGCCTTCGCCTGATGTTCTCCCGCCTGGCACAGCACCGCTGCCCCAACGGACATTATCTGGAGCCTACGCTGGCGGTGGCCGCGGAACAGGGGCTGATCTGTCCCCAATGCGGCGCCCGCTTCTATGCGCCTTCCGCGGAAGAACTGGCCTTTAACAGTCAGGGAGCCTGTCATACCTGCGGCGGCACCGGCATTGTACGGACAGTGGACCGCTCTACTCTGGTGCCGGATGAATCCCTCACCATCGACGAAGGCGCCGTCGCTCCCTGGAATTCTCTGATGTGGTCTCTGATGACGGATGTCTGCCGGGCCATGGGCGTCCGCACCGATATACCATTCTGCCAGCTGTCCGAACGTGAAAAAGACATCGTCTACAACGGACCTGCCGAGAAAAAACATATTTTTTATAAACCGAAAAATTCCAATCAGGCCGGAGAACTGGATTTTACTTACTTTAACGCTGTCTATACAGTGGAAAACGCCCTGGCGAAGGTCAAAGACGAAAAAGGCATGAAACGGGTGGAAAAGTTTCTGAAACAGGATATCTGCCCGGACTGCAGCGGAAGCCGTCTCTCAGAAAAAGCACGCGCTCCCAGACTGCGGGGCATTTCTCTGGATGAGGTCTGCCGGATGACTCTTTCCGACCTCACCGGATGGGTAAAAGGCGTGCCTGCCTCTCTCCCGGAAGAAATGCGCCCCATGGCCGAAAGCATCTGTGAGTCCTTCCAGAGTACCGCAAAACGCCTCATGGACCTGGGATTGGGTTATCTGACTCTTGACCGTGCTTCCTCTACGCTTTCTACCGGTGAACGGCAGCGGATGCAGCTGGCCCGGGCCGTCCGCAACCGCACCACGGGAGTGCTGTACGTGCTGGATGAACCCTCCATTGGCCTCCATCCGGCCAACATCACCGGTTTAACCGGCGTTATGCAGGATCTGATTGCCGACGGAAACTCAGTCATTCTGGTCGATCACGATACGCAGATACTGGCGGAAGCGGACTGGATCATAGAAATGGGCCCGGGAGCCGGTGCGGAAGGCGGCCGTGTCATTGCTGAAGGCACCATTTCATCCATTTCCCGAAATCCCCGCTCGAAAATCGGCCCCTTTCTCTCCGGTTCCGCCTGCACCTGCATCCGAAACCGTACCGTTCCTGACAACATATTTTCCGAAGGAACCATCCATCTTTCCACAGATATGATCCACACGGTAAAACCGCTGGAAGCGAAGATTCCAAAGGGGAAACTGACTGCCGTCACCGGCGTGTCCGGTTCCGGCAAAACTACCCTGATTCTGGAAAGTCTGATTCCGGGTCTGGAAGCATTCATTCACAACAGGAAACTTCCCGATCATGTAAGGGCTGTGGATGCCGGCGGCATCCGTCAGGTAAAATTAATCGACGCCACTCCCATCGGTATCAATATCCGGTCCACGGTAGCCACCTATGCCAACGTTCATGATGAACTGCGCAAAACATTTGCCAGGACACCCTCTGCCAGAGAGCTGGGATATAAAGCCGGGGCTTTTTCCTATAACACCGGAAAACTGCGCTGTCCCGTCTGCGACGGAACCGGTGTTATCAGTCTCGATGTTCAGTTCCTCCCGGATGTGGAGATTCCATGTCCTCAGTGCCGCGGATCCAGATACTCCAAAGAAGCCTGTCTAATTAAATATTCTGCTAAAAATGGCCGGAACTTCTCTCTTCCTGAACTGATGGCTATGGATGTTTCCTCCGCGCTGAAAATCTGTACCGATCTGAAGAATGTTCATCAAAGGCTGCAGATTCTTCAGGATCTGGGGCTGGGCTATCTGACGCTCGGCGAAGAAACCCCAAGTCTTTCCGGCGGAGAAGCCCAGCGTCTGAAACTGGCCAGTGAAATGGGAAAAAGCCAGTCCGATTCCCTCTTCGTCTTCGATGAGCCAACCATCGGACTTCATCCTCTGGATGTTCAGACTCTCCTTGGCGTATTCCAGACGCTGATCGAAAACGGAGCCACAGTCATCGTTATCGAACATGATCTGGATGTAATACGAAATGCTGATTATATTATTGATATGGGGCCCGGAGGCGGTACTCAGGGCGGCAGAATCGTGGCCTCCGGAACTTTAGAAGATATCAGAAATGCAGCGGAGAGCTGCACCGGAAAATATCTGTAAGATTTTTGAAAAACTCAGATCTGCATTCATTCTGAAAACTGTTCATTTGCCTTTATGATTTCCTGCAGGGTGACATGCTCATTTCGGTAACGCGCCCGGGAATTTTTCTCCGGAACAGTAAGTTTCATTGCCTGGTGGGGACAGGCATGGATACAGGCCAGGCACGTCTGGCAGTTCCCGGGCGTATAAATTGCTTTTTTATCTGTCAGACTTATAGAGCCAGAGGGACATACTTTCCGGCATATACCGCATCCGGTACAATTCTCTGTAACCTGCAGAAGATGCTGCCATGCATCCGGCGGCATCTGACCCATTCTTTCCAGAAACTGACACTTCATGTCCATAAACAGGCGAAACAATCCCAATTTCATCCGCGGTAAACTCCAGACATTTCTGATGTATAACCTGAGGAATACTGACAGGGTTTTTGCTCAGACATTTGGCAATATAAAGGCTATTACCGGTACCTGTAAAATAAAATACCATGTTCCATTCTTCTCCTTTCCTTTTTCCGTATGTCACAAGTGTCAACAGGTTTCCAAATTTATAACAAAGCCATCGCCACGGTTCCCCCTGTCAGCAAAACCAGTCCGGCCACCGCCCGGCGCTTCAGTTTCTCTCCAAACACAAGGTATGAGAAAATCACAGTAACCAGAACACTCAGTTTATCGACAGGCGCCACTACGCTGGCAGGCCCTTCCTGCAAAGCCCGGTAATAACACAGCCAGGAAGCCCCTGTGGCTATTCCGGAAAGGCAGATAAAAAACAGCTCTTTTCGGTCAACACTTTTCACTTCATTCTGTTTTCCGGTTATCAGTACCATCACCCATGCCATGATCAACACGACAACCGTACGGATAGCTGTCCCCAGATTGGACTCTACCCGGGAAATCCCGATTTTTCCGAGAATGGCAGTCAGACTGGCAAAAACGGCGGAACCTGCCGCATACAGTATCCAGCTTCCGTGACCTGCCTTACTCGTTTCTTTTATATCCTTCTTTTCTATCATCAAAAAAATTCCTGCAGTGATTGCGGCCACCGCCAGAGCCTTTGGAAGGCTGATGCCCTCTCCCAGAAAAATCAGTGCCAGAATAATCGTCAGTACTGTGCTGGATTTGTCAACAGGGACTACTTTATTGATATCCCCCAGCTGCAGAGCACGGAAATAGCACAGCCAGGAAGCTCCCGTCGCTGCCCCGGACAAAATCAGAAACAGCAGCGTTTCTGTTCTGATCTCAGAAATCTGTTTTTCCGAACCGACAATCCACACAATCACCCAGGAAAAAATCAAAACAACTACAGTTCTTATCGCCGTTGCCACAGTAGAATCCGTTTTCCGGATCCCACACTTTGCCAGAACGGAAGTAATACCTGCAAAAAAGGCAGATCCTGCTGCATATAACATCCACATTTTGTATTCTCCTTACATTTTTATTTAATATTTTATCCCCTTTCCCGGTATAGTTTCATTATCTATGCATTCAGTTTTTTTCTGTCCACCCGGTTCTTCAGAATCAGTGCCAGAACCGCTGATAAAACTCTGGCAATGACGGTGCTCCACCATATCATAATCTGCCCGCCCAGCATCGGCGGCAAAATCAACATTAGAATCAGCATAAGAACCGGTTCTATAAAAGTAAGAAGATAGGAGAAAACACTTTCCTCCGTGGCGTAGAAACTGGCCGTGGTAACACGGCAGATCGCTACAAAAGGAACAGAAGACAGAAAAATCGGTATGATCCTTGAAATTTCAGCATTAACCTCCGCCGATGAACCAAATAATACTCCCACGTAATCTCTTGCCGCAAACATAATCACACAGCTTACCACCGCCAGAAAAAGTCCAAAACCATACGCCAGTTTTCTGATTTCCTTCAACTGACGAATTTTCTTTTCACCGTAATATCGACTGATAACCGGCTGGCTGCCATCCCCAACTCCCTGAAGAATCAGATACACAATACAAATTATATATGCGATGCACGCGTATGTTGCAACCGCCTTGTCTCCTCCGTAAAAAATAGAAAACCGATTAATAATAATGAGAGAAATATTGGGCGTCATAGTAAGGCCGAAAGGAGCAATTCCAATTTTAACTATAGATTTTACCGCACTTCCCAGCCTGGAAAATGAAATACGCAGAGTAAAAAGTCTGTGCCTCAATAAAAAAATCAGTGCAGATAACATAGTAATGCCCTGCCCGATAATGGTAGCCAGCGCTGCTCCTGTCATGCCCCATGCCAGTACCCATACAAACAGGTAATCCAGTATAATATTCGTAATAAACCCGGCGATCATGGAGATCATTGCATAAAATGGTCCGCCATGATTACGGATAAAAGGTACAAGCCCTGTGCCGACAATCTGCAGACCGGCGCCAAAAGCTATGACCCTTATATATTCTTCCCCCAGTGAAAGCAGTTCTCCCTCCATACCCAACAGCTGGAGAACCGGAGTCGTCAGAATATACGTCACAGCCGTTAACAAAATGCTGGAAAGAATCAGAAGCCATAAAGACCCGGCCATAAATTCCATGGCTCTTTCTTCCTTTCGCTCCGCTTTGCTGATGGAATAATAAACCGCTCCACCCATACCGATTCCTGTGCCGGCTGCCTGCAGCAGGGCAACAACAGGATAGGCAACATTTATGGCCGAAAGCCCTGCATCTCCGATACTGTTTCCGACAAAATATCCGTCTACAATTGCATATACACCAGACAGAGCAAATGATAATATGGAGGGAATGACATATTTGAAAAACGTCTTAATTTCTTTCCTCATTTTTTTGCAGTACTCCTTTTTAATAATACGGCAGATCCTGTGAAAGTTTTATTTCCATGATCTGCCATATGGGAGTATATCATATACCGACATGTTCCGAAAGCTCTACTTCTCCTCACACACCTGAAAAATATAAAATTTTAAGTAATAGGAATCTCCCGCTCCCCACAAAATCGGATGATCCGGCGCCTGTGTCTTAAATTCCACCTGTCTCAGCCTCTTATGAACGTTCGACGCCGCCTGGCTGATAGTCTTTGCAAAAAGTTCCGGATCCATGAAATGGGAGCAGGAGCAGGTAGCCAGATAGCCTCCGTCCTTTACCAGCTTCATGCCCCGCAGATTAATCTCACGATAACCTTTCACAGCTTTTTTCACCGAGTTTCTTGATTTGGTGAATGCAGGAGGATCCAGAATAACCACGTCATACTTTTCTCCCTGCTTTTCCAGCCTTGGAAGCAGATCAAAAACATCTTCACAGATAAATTCCACTCTGCCAGAAAGTCCGTTCAGTTTTGCGTTTTCCCTTGCCTGCTCCACACCAAGCTCAGAAGCATCCACTCCCGTCACATGAGCAGCCCCTGCCAGACCTGCATTCAGGGCAAAGGAACCGGTATGAGTAAAACAGTCCAGTACACGAGCACCTTTGCAGAGTCCTGCTACCGCACGCCGGTTATATTTCTGGTCAAGGAAAAAACCTGTTTTCTGTCCGTCTTTCACGTCCACATAATAGCGCACTCCATTTTCCATGATCTCAACTTTCGTATCAAAGGGTTCGCCGATAAAACCTTTGCGGCGCTCCATTCCCTCCTGCTCCCGGACTTTTGCATCACTCCGTTCATAAACTCCCTTTATATGGATGCCTTCTTCTTCCATCAGTTCCTTTAAAATATCTACAATCATTACCTTGAAACGGTCAATGCCCAGAGCCAGCGATTCCACCACAAGCACATCCGCAAACTTGTCCACCACAAGCCCCGGCAGAAAATCCGCCTCTCCAAAAATCACCCGGCAGCTGGACGTATCATCCAGCACGCGTTTTCTGTATTCCCAGGCATTTTTCACTCGCATTCGCAGAAATGCCTCATCAATCTCACGGCTGCAGTCTCTGGTCATCATACGGATAAGCAACCGGGAATTTCGATTAATAAATCCCCGGCCCAGCGGATAACCGTCAAAATCGTGAATAATCACAATATCACCGTCTTCAAAACCGCCGGTGATGCTTTCCACTTCGTTGTCGTATATCCAGGGTCCTCCCTGTTTAAAGCTGCGTCCTGCCCCTTTTTTTAATGTAACGATTACATCAGACATGCTTCTCCTCCTGTATCTGTGCTTTTTATGTAATCATATCATATTCCCCACTGTTTTGGGAAACCAATATCTTCTCCCCGGAGTTTCACCAGATTCTTTTTTATGCATACAATGGAAAAAAGGACTCAAACAGATTGAGAGCAGACTCTTATAAAATCGCGGTCATCGCTGGTGACCGCAGACAGGTGTATCTGGCGCGTATTCTCACAATGCGCGGATACCGTGTTACCGTATGCGGACTTTGTGAAAATCTGCACGATGAAAGGATCCAGACGGCAACAGTACTAGCGGAAGCTTTAAAAGGAGCAGATGCTGTGGCTGCCCCTGTGCCTTTTTTACGTGCAGGGCGGATTACGGGTATATATGAAGTGCCGGATATGAACATGGAAACGCTGCTGGAAAAAATGCCAAAGGCAGCCAAATTATTTGCTGGGAACATTCCTGCCGGCATAAAAGAATACGCAGAAAAAAAGAAATTCATGGTTTATGACCTGATGCTGGATGAATTCGCAGCCGCCGCAAACGCTGTCTCTGCTGCTGAAGGAGCAGCTGCGGAGGCAATCGCAAGAAGTCCGGTCAATCTGTCCAGAAGCCGGTGTATTGTCCTAGGATATGGACGATGCGGAAAAGCACTGGTCCGTCTCCTGAAGGCCTTCGCCTGCCATGTGCTTGTTTCTGAAAAAGACCCAATGAAAGCCGCAGAAGCATCGACTCTGGCGGACGGTATCATAAATGAAAAGGAGATAGCCGATGGAGTTGCAGATGCTGACTTCATCTTTAATACAGTGCCTGAAATCATTTTGACAGCGGAGTATCTCCGCCATGTCAAAAAAAGAGCATGGATTCTTGACCTGGCGTCACCGCCGGGCGGTGTGGATTATCAGGCGGCAGAATCCATGTTCGTAAATGCTGTCCTGCTTCCCGGGCTTCCCGGCAGATATGCGCCTGAATCCTCTGCTGAAATTTTTGCTGATTTTATAGAAAGCCGGATCAAAGCGCTCTGAATCTGTTACCGAATAGAAGGAGTAATTGTTGTTATGAAACTGAAAGGAAAAACCATTGGCGTCGCGCTCACAGGATCATTCTGCACTTATGAGAAAGTATTTGCCCAGCTCAAAGAACTGAGAAAAGAGGGTGCTGAAATTGTGACAATCTTTTCTGATATCTCTCAGACTACAGACAGCCGTTTCGGCAGAGCGGAAGATTTTATCAAGGAGGTTACGAAAATCACCGGCTCCCGTCCCCTGCTGACAATCAGCCAGGCTGAACCAATCGGGCCAAAAAATCTGCTGGATCTGCTGATTATTCTTCCGTGTACCGGCAATACTACGGCTAAACTGGCCAATGGCATCACAGATTCACCGGTTCTTATGGCAGCAAAGGCTCATCTGCGTAACGAAAAACCGCTGCTGATTTCTATCTCAACCAACGACGCCCTCGGAATGAACATGAAAAACATCGGGCTTCTGCTTAATGCAAAGCATATTTATTTTGTTCCCTTCGGACAGGATAATCCGCAGAAAAAACCGAATTCCATGACAGCCAGAACCCAACTGCTGATCCCGGCTGCTGAGGCGGCGCTGGAAGGCAGACAGTATCAGCCGGTCATTCAGTAACCTGAATCTGATTTGAAGAAAGAGAGGAAAATATGTGCGGAATCGCGGGATTTTACAGCAGCATACACAGATATTTACAGGAGAACGTCCGGTGGCGGAAAATCCTGGATCATATGAATCAGGCTCAGAAGCGCCGTGGACCGGACGAAGAAGGAATCTGCCTTTATGATCACTGCGGGCTTGCACATGTGCGGCTCTCCATTATTGATCTGAATCGGGGCAGACAGCCCATGACGAGAACTGTGCAGGGAAAAACCTGCACAGTTTCGTTCAACGGTGAGATTTACAATATGCCTCAGCTGCGCCAGGAACTGGAACGGGAAGGCGCCGTATTCACCTCCGACAGCGATACAGAAGTGATTCTTCAGGGATACCTCCTGCATGGGAAAGAATATGTGAAAGAACTGAACGGCATCTTTTCCATTGCACTGTGGGACGTTTCAGAAGAAACATTGTATCTGTTCCGGGACAGGGTTGGTGTAAAGCCTCTGTTCTATACCTGTCAGAATGATACTCTGATCTTCGCTTCTGAACTGAAAGGTATCTTCGCCTTTCCCGGCATTGAGCCGGTAATCGACAGAGACGGATTATGTGAGATCTTTGCCCTCGGTCCTGCAAAGACCTATGGAAAAGGCGTTTTCCGGGGCATATCAGAAGTTCTTCCGGGGCATTACCTTGTCTGCCGCAAAGGCTCCATAAAAGATATCTGTTACTGGAAACTTCAAAGTTCTCCACATGAAGATTCCTTTGAAAAAACAGTGGAGAAAACCGCATGGCTTATAGAAGATTCTGTAAAAAAACAGATGCTGTCAGATATTCCCATAAGTACCTTTCTGTCCGGAGGCGTGGACAGCAGTCTGGTAACGGCTATCTGCGCCGCTGAACTGAAAAAACAGGGAAAAATCCTCAATACATTCTCTTTTGACTTTACAGAAAATCAGAAATATTTCCGTGCCAATTCCTTCCAGCCAAGCCAGGACAGACCATGGGCAGACAAAATGGCGGAATACTGCGGCACAAATCATCATCATCTGGAATGCAGCAATGATGAACTGATTGAAAATCTTTTCCGGGCCGTAAAGGCAAGAGATCTTCCATGTATGGCGGATGTTGAATCCTCCATGCTCTACTTCTGTTCAGAAGTAGCCGGATATCATAAGGTTACACTGACCGGAGAATGTGCAGACGAAATTTTCGGCGGTTATCCCTGGTTTCACAGTAAAAAAGCCTTTGAGACAGCGGCATTTCCCTGGTCTGACGATATGAAAGCACGGCAGGCTCTGCTTCGAAAGGAACTGATCCGGGAGCTTCCGATGAAAGAATATGCTCTGGAAGCCTATGAAAAAACGGTAAACGAAACCCCTGTCTGCAACGAAGACACTCCGGAGGAGAAAAGGCGCAGAGAAATCGCCTATCTGAACCTGAAATGGTTCATGGCAACTCTGCTTGACCGGATGGACCGCACAAGCATGTACTCAGGGCTGGAAGCAAGGGTTCCTCTGGCGGATCACCGCATTGTGGAGTACGTGTGGAATGTTCCCTGGAAGATGAAATGTCCCGGCGGTCTCGTAAAAGGACTTCTTCGGTACGCCGGAAGAGGAAAGCTTCCAGATGAGATTCTTTTTCGCAGAAAAAGTCCTTATCCCAAAACATACCATCCGGAATATGAAAAACAGCTTGGAGAAATGCTGCTTTCCGTGATAGAAGACCCTGCCGCTCCGATCCGCAGCCTGCTTGACAAGGAAAAACTGACCGTTTTTCTGAATACTCCTTCCGATTATGGCCGACCCTGGTACGGGCAGCTTATGGCTGGGCCACAGATGCTGGCCTATATGCTGCAGGTCAATTACTGGCTGAAAAAATACAAAATACGGATTATTCTGTGACGCTGCGGGCAAATTCATACTTCACAGCCAACGCTGCCGCAGCCGCTGCTATTATATGACTGATCAGAACTGCCGTCCAGATTCCATTGATTCCCATATTTCCTTCTGACAATATCCGGGCCAGCGGCATTCTCACAACCAGGTAATACAGCACCATACAAAACAGACTTTTTGAAGGTTTTCCCATTCCGTTCAAACTTCCCAGCAGACAGTTGGAAACCATATTTAAAACGTATCCTATACTGACAATTCTGAAATAAACGCTGACAATAGCCGCCGCCCCATCACTGTCCACAAACAAGTGTGATAGTGGCACGGAAAATCCAACAACCGCTGCAGACAATATTATTAACACTGCCCCGCCGTATATCAGAGAAGTTTTTATATATTCCCCGGCCCGGTCATATCTTCTGCCGCCTGCACACTGTCCGACTATGCTTGTCAATGTCATATTGAAAGCCATGGCCGGATAAAATAAAACAGTTTCCAGTTTCCCGGCAATTCCGTAAGCAGCCAATGCGGAAATGCCGTATTCCGTCACAAGAGAGGTAAGAAAACTTGTGCTGACTGCAGGTATACTTTGCTGGAAAGCGGAAGGGATGCCCTTCAAAATAAACGGTACAATCATCCCCTTGTCAAAAAGGGTCATCCGAAGCTTAAAATACTTTTTTCTGTGCAGATATGCGAGCATAAAAACAAGGCATAAAGTCTGAGACAAAACAGTGGCAGCGGCAGCCCCGTTAAATCCCATAAAATGAATAAACAGCGGATCCAGCCCTGCGTTTAACAAAGTACAGATCAACATTGCAATTACCTGAAAAACACTGTTTCCAAAGCTTCTTAACACCGCTGTAAAGTAACAGTATAAATAAACGGCCAGATATCCAAGAATATATATAGACAGATACTGATAAGACAGCTGCAGAACCTCCTCCGGTGTGTTCAGTAAAATAAGAATCGGTTTCAGCGCGGCTTCCAGTACTGCCGTTACCCCCGCCGAAAATAGAACTGCGACAGTCAGAGAAGTCATAATCAGTTTATCCGTTTTTTCTTTTTCATTTGCCCCGACCGCCTGTGACAGTATGATAGACACTCCATTGGTTGCTCCCATGGCGACGGAACTGAGAATCAGAATCACAGGGGTTGCGTTTGTCAGTGCCGCATAGGCCGTTTCTCCCAGTAAATTTCCGATCCAAAGGCTGTCCACAAGATTATACGCCATATTCAGGATCATGGCCGCCATCATGGGAAGAACCATTGATGCCAGACACTTTTTTGTATTTCCCTCAATAAAATTTATCTTCGCGTTCATAGAATTTCCTCCTTGTTGAATGAATATCATTCATTATCTTTCCTTAAATATTTCCCTGCTGTATCAGCAGGGAAAACTACTGAATATATTATATATTATGATAAGCTTTTTATCAATTCCAGCAGAAAACGGCGGATTCGTTCCACCCTTTCTTTTGCGGGAACTTCCTGATTCAAAAGCATGCCTAACTGTCCATATACGCAGAAAGAAGAAACGGTTTCTGTATCCTTTACATGAATTTCTCCTTTTTTATCCGCCGCATCAAGCAGTCTTTTGACAACCGGCTGCAGTTTGGAGCATATCTTTAAAGACAGTTGATTGTGAAATTTTATGTTCCCTTTTGCATGGCATATCTTCTGAGTATAACTGCCATCATCTTCTGTTTCCGGAAACGCAGGCATATTTTCAATCAGCTCCGTCAATGACATTCGGGGATCCAGAGCGCCGCAGATCTGATCCACCTGCTTTTGCGCATACTGATCCAACGCTGTATCAAACAGCTCTTCTTTTGAAGAAAAATACCGGTAACAGAGCCCCTGAGCCACCTTCATCTCTCTGGCAATATCTGAGATAGAAGTTTTTTCATAACCTTTCTCATAAAACACTCTCACCGCAGTATCAATGATCTCCTGACGCCTTTCTTCCGGTTCTTTCGTGATCCTGGTCATAATTTCATCTCACCTCTTTCCCATCTGCCGCATAGGAAAGTATATCACACAGAGTCCTTTTTGTCAATGAATAGTATTCATTCATTTTTTTACTGACTGTTCTTAAGCTGCTCCAGCCAGTTTCTGATTCTTTTTTCATACCCCATCCCGGTGGGTCTGTAAAACACACTTCCTTCCAGCTCATCAGGCAGATACTGCTGCTTCACATAGTGATTCGGATAGTTATGAGCATACTGATACCCGGTACCTCTTCCCAGACTGGAAGCGCCGCCGTAATGAGCATCCTGAAGGTGAGGCGGAACGGAAGTCCTGCGTTCCCGCACCGACTGCATCGCGGCGCCAATGGCCTCACAGGCAGCATTACTCTTAGGTGCACTGGCGATATAAGTCACCGCCTGAGAAAGGATAATCTGCGCCTCCGGCATACCGATTCTTTCCACTGCCTGAGCAGCCGCCACCGCCACCACCAGAGCCTGGGGATCCGCATTTCCCACATCCTCCGATGCGCAGATCATTATCCTTCTGGCGATAAATTTTATATCTTCACCCGCTGACAGCATCTTTGCCAGATAATATACAGCCGCATCAGGATCAGAGCCCCTCATGCTTTTAATGAACGCAGAAATCGTATCATAATGCTGATCCCCGTCCTTGTCATAATGAACCACACGTTTCTGGATACATTCGGAAGCAGTGTCAAGATCAATATGGATGTTACCGTCATCCGACGCCGGTGTGGTCAGAATCGCCAGTTCAATGGCATTCAGTGCTGTTCTGGCATCGCCGCCGGAAATATCCGCCAGAAACTCTCTGGCGTCGTCTTCCAGAACCGCATGGTAACTTCCCATCCCCTTTTCCGTATCTGTTACCGCTTTTATCAAAAGTTTTTCAATCTCCTCTTTTTTCAGCGGTTTCAACTCGAAAATTACAGAGCGGGACAAAAGAGCGCGGTTTACTTCAAAGTAGGGATTTTCTGTTGTGGCGCCGATGAGGATGACAGTCCCGTCTTCCACAAAGGGCAGAAGGTAATCCTGCTGCCCTTTGTTAAATCTGTGAATTTCATCAATAAACAGTATGGTCTTTTTCCCATACATCCCCAGCGTGTCCTTTGCCTTGTCCACCACTGCTTCCATATCCTTTTTCCCCGCCGTAGTGGCATTCAGCTGCTCGAACCGGGCGCTGGTAGTATTGGCAATTACCTTTGCCAGTGTGGTTTTTCCCGTCCCCGGCGGTCCGTAGAAAATGATGGAACTGAGCTTATCCGCCTTGATTGCCCGGTAAAGCATCTTGCCCGGACCGATAATATGTTCCTGTCCCACCACCTCTTCCAGACGCGCCGGACGCATCCGTGACGCCAATGGAGATTCTTTCTCCAGCGTCTTTTCCTTCATATAATCAAATAAGTCCATAACTCCTCTGTTTACTCAAAAAACATATGCTCCATATACAGGTCGTTAAAATCCGGGTCCGTAGACAGGTCTATCTCTGTGGAATGCTCCAGGATTGTATGAATTTCCTCCCTGGCATTGTCTTCCGTCAGATAACGCAGCGCGCCTCCCAGCGAACTGTTTCCAACCGCTTTGATTTTTCCGTCAAACTCATGGGGAATCAGACCG
Source organism: Ruminococcus sp. (assembly GCA_050944415.1). Taxonomy (GTDB): domain Bacteria; phylum Bacillota; class Clostridia; order Lachnospirales; family Lachnospiraceae; genus Ruminococcus_G. The sequence continues at coordinate 8,101 of JBMNRA010000002.1, read as the reverse complement.
ATCACCATGGATTTCTCCTGATTAATGTGATATCCGAAACCTCCGGCCAGATAGACGGCGTCCACCTGGTCGTAGGTTACGCCAAACCGGCGCAGCAGCACCTCAATACCGGCCCGTACCGCAGATTTCGCCAGCTGAATCTCACGGACATCCTGCTGGGTAAAAGTAATCTTTTTCCCATCGGCGGTCTTTGCCAGTTCAAAACCTTCTTCAAAGTACTCGTCTTCCAGACGTCCCGTTTCATCCACGTACTCATGCTCAATCAGCTCTGCCATAGTCTCAATAACACCGGTTCCGCAAAGTCCCACCGGAGGCTTGTCACCTATGGTTGTCACCTCTGCTTTGCCGTCCTTAATCTTCACATTGCAGATCGCGCCCTGAACGCTTCCCATTCCCCAGGAAATATTGCCGCCTTCAAAAGCCGGTCCCGCCGCAGTGGAAGTAGTAATGATTCTCTCACAGTTTCCAATGGCCATTTCGCCGTTGGTTCCCAGGTCTACCAGAAGAGCAGTTTTTTCATTGGTGCCGAAATCACAGTCATACAGACCGGATACGATATCACCGCCCACATATGTGGAAATTCCCGGCAGAAGAATTACAGTTGCATCCAGATATGTATTCCCCAGAACCTCTGCAAAAGGTTTCTCAATCAGTCCGATATCCACCGGGGTAAAAGGATATACGCCCAGACCTTCACAGGAAAATCCCATCAGCAGATGACCCATGGTCGTATTGCCGCCAATGGCAATCCGATCAATCTGAGACGGTTCAATACCTCTTTCCTTTACCAACGCCTGAATGCCGGTCATCAGATCTTCACGGATGCTTTTCTGCAGTTCATCCTTCTTTCCGTCACAGGAGGCCTGAATCCTGGAAATAACATCAGCGCCAAAAGCTCTCTGCCGGTTCAGAGTTGCATAGGAAGCCACCGGTTTTTTGCTGGTTTTTCCCACCAGCTGAAAAGCCAGTGTAGTAGTTCCAATATCAATGGCAATATCATATCCGCTCTCTTCCACCTGGACATTTTTCTCTTCTTCCGTGCCATGGCCCACCTGGATGGAAAATCCCGATTCGTCCTGCGTGGCCATGCGGATCGTAATATCATCCGCAGGATATGCACGGCAGGCCAGACGATATCCCTTTTTCAGTTCTTCTTCCGTAAAATGCTTCCGGTCCGCCGGCGTAATATCCAATTCTCCGGAAATCAACTGAATCTTACATTTTCCGCAGTTTCCCTTTCCGCCGCAGACAGCGCTGAAATATGCGCCCTGCTTATTCATTGCATCCAGAATAGTCTCATATTCCCTGGAAACCACCTGAAATGTTTTATCCTTATTCTGCACCGTTATGGTAATCGGCTGTATGTTTCTCATAGTACACCCCTTTGCTTTACATTTTCTGCAGTTATGCTGCGCTTTGAACACCGTGGCATCTTCCGTCACTTTCATCACCTGGCATGAAGTCTTCACCGGATCATACATATAGGAAGGACTGATGGAAATCCCCAGACTTTCCCCCGCGTTCAGCTGATCAAACGCCGCTTTCTGTGCCGCCATGGGCACATCCTGAGGTGCTTCCAGCCTGCTGGTAATCCCTATATGACGTTTGGCACACTCATGCTTCAGAACATCTTCTATCTCATCGTCCATGGCAAAAAGGCAGGCGTCCGCCATGGCATCAATCAACATTCCCTTTAGGAAATCACCCTCGTCAAAAAATTCAGAACTGTATCCGCTGACTTCTTTTCCGACAGTCGCCAGCACGTAAACAACTTCTTCACCCAGCTTAAGCTTGTCACAGACCAGTTCCTCCGGCACTTTTCCAAAGCCAATTACAGCTTCCGGAAAAAGTTTTTCCTTTACCGGTTCCAGCAAGCCCTCGAATTCTTCCTCCATCTGCTGATAGGTGGGACTGTCTTTTTTGCAGTTTAAAAGCTGAAACACAGTCTCTTTGTCAATTTTTTTCTGGAATTCGGTTATCTTTATCATTTGCTCCATATTTATGCCCTCCAGATCTGTCACTTAAGATAAAAGCACCACACAAGCACTTGTGTGATGCTCCTGTTTTATTATAATATCTTTTGGTAACGCAATCAAGAGAATTTGCACGGGACCTCTTCCTTTTTACAGCCCTCTTATTCTTTCCACCACACTTCCTTTTTTTATCATCCGCCTTCCTGCGGCCAGGGGAATCGCCATACATATCCCGATAATAAATGCCGCCATTACCGCCGCCGGCCCCATCGGAACCGCGAAGGGCACCTGCATATAATTCATGGACTGATAAACCGCGTAAGTGATTCCCAGCCCTGCCGTAGCTGTCAGCAGAAGAGACCCAGCGGCGAAAAGCAGTCCTTCGATCACCAACATCCGGTTCCTCTGGCGGTCTGTCATTCCTACGCTTTCCAGAATCGCCAGCTCGCTTTGACGGCTCTGGATATTTCCCGTCACTGTATTCACATAATTCAGAATTCCGATCAGGGCCAGAATCAGTGCAATCCCCAGTCCCACTTCTTTCATATTCCCCTGTGCCCGTTTTACCTCATGCAGTGACTCCAGTTTTGACTCCCAGGAAAAATCCGCCGCATCCGGACTGCTCTGAATCAGAGCAATTACTTTCTCTTCGGCCGTCTCGTCAAATTCCTTTGCATATTTCACACCGGTCTTGGATACCAGGGGACTGCCGATAAAGTTCTTTACTGTGTCGGCATATACGATGATGGTTGGCGGGTAACCCAGAACAGGCCCGCTGTAGTAACCTTCTCCGGTCAGACCGGCGATCTGGAACGTTCTGGTATTTTCACTGTTTCCGTATTCCTCGCAGGTTACCTCTTTTCCCTTCAGATCTTCCATCGTCAGATCCAACCCGTTTTGATACAGCACACATGTCTTTCCGGCAAGAAAATCTTCCTGATTAATCTCGGTATCCAAAGTCTCCTGAAGGTAAGGCAGCTCCTCCTTGCTGATGCCCAGTATGACGGATCCGAAATTCTCCGGATGTTCCCTGTATTCTTCGACTTCATCTTCATAGGGAATACTCATCCATTTGGCATAGAACTCCTTCATCCACAGATCCGCAAAGTCCGGCTCCCAGGGCACTGTAATCTGCCCGAATACCATGGGATATACCGCAGAAACGCCCTCTGTGGTTTTGAGTTTTTCCAGAAAATCCGCCGTCAGGAGATCCCTGTGCTCCTCACCGTCTTCCTTTTTCAGCGTATCGTTCACAATTGTCATGTCATTATTCATATGATTGGCCACAATCGTTCTTGCCGCCTGACTTTCCAGCAATGTGCTTATGCACAGGAATACGGACAACCCCGCCGCAAGAGAAATCATGACCACCAGAGACTTCTTTTTGTCCTTTAAGATCTGATCTAACGCCATACGAAAGATCAGTCCGCCTTTTTTCGTTCTGCGACTTCCTCTTTCTTTTCGGACGGGACGATATCCGACCGCTTCCAGCGGAGAGATGGATACGGCCAGTTTTACTGATTTTCTACTGCCCAGATAAACGGTAACTGCTGTCAGCCCTATCGTCAGAAGAAGAACTGCCGGATTCATCGAAATGTGTATTTCACCCATTTCTTCCGTATGAATTCCCAGAAACCGGATCACAGATGGAAACAAGAAGAAGGAAACTGCGCTGCCTGCCAGCAAGCCGAACAGCACGCCGGATCCTCCCAGAATCAGCATTTGCCTCCGAATCAGAAAACGAATCTGCCTTCCCGTCATTCCCACTGTCTGAAGCAAACCGTAATATCTGACATTTCCCGATACAGACAGATAGAGAATATTATAAATCAGAAGATAGGCGCACAGGCAGGTTACCAGTACAAGTCCGCAAAGCCCGAAAAAAATCGGCAGAGAGTATCCCAGATCGCTGGTAAAAAACAGCGCCTGCTGTTTTCCCAGATGCATGCTGGCGATAAACGCCTGCTGCTCTTTGTTCGTCATAATCTTTCTGTTAAAATCTATATGGTATCTCCCGCACATTGCCTCGGAAATGTCACATCCGGATTCCTGATAAAAAGTTTCTGAAACATAAAAAGCACTTTTCGTTCCGTACCCGTCCCATATACCGGATATGGTAAACTTTTTTTCCAACAGATTTCCCTTTCCGTCCCGATATTCGGCCTGGAAACTGTCGCCCACTGTCAAACCTGCAAGCCCCGCCTTTTCCAAGCCTTCTTCCGTTACCATGACTTCATTATCCTCCCTGGGATAAGTTCCCCTGACCCATTCCCGGGCCGGTGCCATGAATTCTTCCCAGCATACAGAATCTGCCCAGATACAGGAAGCCTCCACCGTATTATCTCCCTGGGTGGATTCGATATAACCGCTCATGGCAAGGACTCCTGTCCTGCTGATATCCGGATTACTCTCACATTTTTCCATCTGTTCCGGTGTAACCCCATACATGATCGCATCATAATCTCCGCCATTCAGGCGGATATTCTGAATCTTCAGCATTTTAAAATAGGTGATTCCCACAGTAAAAATCGAAAACAGCATAAAAGAAGCCAACACAACAGAAAGAAAAACAATCAGATTTCTTCCCTTGTTGCTTTTCAGCGAGCTCACTGCCATACGCTTAATGATCTTCCGGTTATTATTAGTCAGCATTAAGATCACCCGCCTTTACACGATCGTCAGAAATTTCTCCTCCCACGATTCTTCCGTCTTCAATGTGCACAATACGGTCCGCCATCTGCGCGATATCACTGTCATGGGTAATCAGTATGACGGTCTGCTGAAACTGCCTCGCCGCCACTTTAAGAAGACCCATCACGTCATGGCCGGAAGCGGTATCCAGATTTCCCGTAGGTTCATCCGCCAGAATGATACTGGGTTTGGCTGCCACTGCCCGGGCAATGGCCACTCTCTGCTGCTGTCCTCCCGAAAGCATTCCGGGCAGCGCCTCAGTCTTCCCGTCTATCTGCAGCAGTTCCAGAATTTCTTTTACAAACTGACGGTCCACCTTCTTTCCATCCAGTTCAACAGGCAGCACTACATTTTCATACACGTTGAGATCCGGCACAAGATTATAACTCTGGAATACAAATCCCACTTTTCTTCTGCGAAAAACCGTCAGCTGCTCCCTTGTCATATCCGAGAGTTTTCTTCCGTCCACATACACTTCTCCGGCAGTGGGCGTATCAAGTCCGCCAATCATATGAAGCAGTGTACTCTTTCCGCTTCCCGATCTGCCCACAATGGCGGTAAACTCTCTCTCCTTTACGGAGAAATCCACACCGTCCAGTGCCTTTACGGTATTCTCACCGAGACGATAATATTTTTTCAGTCCTGACGTTCTTACGATAAATTCTCCCATGTTTTTTCTACCTCCTCTGTGATTCCATCATAATCTGCAAAAATCACAGACCGGTCTCAATTCCAGACAATCACAAAATTGTGATCTTTTCCCCGCGCATGCCTTTAAACAGCCCTCTGCCGATCCATCAGCACATTGGGCAGACAGATGCAGAAATCTGATCCGCGGCCTGCCTCTGAACGCACTTCCACATACCCGCCTTGCATTTCTACAATTTTTCGTGTCAGATACAGGCCGATGCCGAGTCCTTCCTGATTATGCACCTCCGGTTCCCGATAGAATCTGGTAAAAATCTGGGCTTGCCTTTCCAGGGGTATTCCTTTTCCCGTATCTTTTACATGAATTTCTGTGAAAATCTCTCTTCGCAGCACCTGTATTCGTATCCTGCCGCCATTCGGCGTATATTTCACCGCATTATCCAAAAGATTAAATACTGCTTCCTCTGTCCATTTCCTGTCATGAGGAAGCAGTATACTTTCCATCTGCCTTTCTTCCGGGGGGACTTTCTCCATGCCTTCCTGTGCTGCATCCAGGACAATTCCTTTTTTCGCGGCCGCCGGAACGACCGCAGACACTGCGCTGCTCAAGGTCTGCATAAGATCCGTATTCTTTTTTCTTATCTGAATAATATCCGTTTCCAGCCGCGACATTTTTACCAGACTTTGAAACAGAAAATCCAGTCGGTCCGTCTGGTGCTCCATCTTGACCAGAAAACCATTTGCTTCATCAGGCAAAGCCATATTCTTCAGAATTTCCAGACAGATTTTCTGATTGGCCACAGGCGTTTTCGTCTGATGTGAGATATCTGAAATCAGTTCTTTCATCTGCCGTCTTCCCCGGAGATTCTCCTCTTCCTTTTTTTCAAGAACATGATACACCCTGCACAGTTTTTCATTCAGTTTCCCCAGAAGAGTATCCCAGGTTTCCCCGGCTTCCTCCGGTTTTCTTCCCTGAAGCACTGCATCCAGGTTCTGTTCCATGGCATCAGCAAATTCGTAGACATCCCGCTGCATCCGCCGTATCTTCCATCCCATCATACCTGCCGCCACTATGGCACAGCATATAATGATTATTTCCCAATCCATTGATATCCCATCCCATACACATTTGAAATATATTTATGATCAGCGTTTTCAATTTTTCCTCTAAGGCGATTCATATTGACTGCCAAAGCGTGCCTGTCCACAAACTGATTTCCTCCATCCCACATTCGGTCCAGAAGAACGCTGTAGGTAAGAAGCTGTCCTTTGTGAGCAAGGAATTCCTTCAATATGCGAAATTCTGTAGGAGTTACAGAACATGTTTTTCCCTTCACCTGTACCCTGGCCTCCGTCAAATCAATCTTCAAAAAACCATCGTCAAAACCGGAACCCTGTTCTTCCTGGCTTCTCTTCAAAATCACACTGATTTTTTTCAGCAGAATTTTCATGGAAAAGGGCTTTGTTACATAATCCTCCGCCCCCATCTCATACCCCTTCAGCGCATCCTCCTCCAGATCGCGGGCAGTCAGAAACAATACCGGAATACTGGATCGCGCCCGAACCCAGCGGCAGAATTCAAATCCCTCTCCATCCGGAAGATTTACATCCAGCAGAACAAGCGATATATCTTCCGCTTTCCAGACGCCTTTTGCTTCCGCGATGGAACAGGCAGGCGTCACTTCATATCCTTCTTTTTCCAGCACATAAGTAATATTCTGGTTCATCTCCCTGTCATCTTCCACTACTATAATTCTCTGCATAATTTCTCCCTTTCACAGCAGCCGTCGGCTGCCCACTATCCGACAAATATCCTCTCACACAGGCACGCGGCCGCTTACCGTGTACAGCGCAATAAAAAAACTGCCGTACCTGAAGGCACGGCAGTTCTGTATGTACACAAATTATTTGCTAACCAGTTCTTTAGCCAGAGTAGCTGCGCTTGCTGCATCCTCTGAATATCCATCTGCACCGATTTCATCAGCGAATTCCTGTGTAATAGGAGCTCCACCAACCATGATCTTGATGTTGCTTCTGAAGTCAGATTCGTTCAGAGCTGCAACTGTATCTCTCATAGAAGGCATAGTAGTTGTCAGAAGAGCTGACAGACAGATAATTTTTGTATCCGGATTAGCTTTGTAGCACTCAATAATTTTTTCGATCGGAACGTCAACGCCCAGGTCGATTACTTCGAATCCAGCACTTTCAATCATCATAGCTACCAGGTTCTTTCCGATATCATGAAGGTCACCTGCAACTGTTGCGATGATCAGTTTACCCATAGCGCCTGTGCTTCCTGCAGAAAGGTGGGGTTTCAGAACTTCAACACCTTTTTTCATTGCTCTTGCAGCTACCAGCATCTCAGGTACGAAAATTTCATTGTTTTTGAATTTTTCACCAACAACTGCCATAGCGTCGATCATACCGCCGTTCAGAATCTCTGTGGGATCGCATCCTTCATCCAGAGCTGCCTGTACAGCCGGTCCAACCAGTTTTGCTTTTCCTTTTGCTACTAAATCTGCTACTTCCTGAATTTTTGGTGACATAATTAATTCCTCCGCTTCTTTTTGTTAAATATTATTAAAAAATAAGCCTTCCTCCGACCTATTCTTTAACCGGTCCAATCAGTCCTTCTCTGTAGGCGCTGATGTATTCCATGCAGTAGTCATCCAGGCCCAGAAGCGCTTCTGTGGCATAGATAAGACCTATCATATCTCTGTTCAGCGGATCCAGAATCGCGCTGTCCAGTCCTGCATTCATTGCCAGTACAGTAAATCCAAGATTTACCA
>JBMNRA010000001.1:0-140516 GCA_050944415.1 Ruminococcus sp. | reverse complement strand
GTTAACTATAAAATTGGCGATACCCATGAAGGTACTGCTACCATGGACTGGATGGAACAGGAGCAGGAACGTGGTATCACAATTACTTCAGCCGCTACGACCTGCCACTGGACATTGCAGGAAAACTGCAAGGCAAAGCCGGGTGCATTGGAACATCGTATCAATATTATTGATACCCCAGGTCACGTGGACTTTACAGTAGAGGTTGAGCGTTCACTCCGTGTACTGGACGGTGCCGTAGGCGTGTTCTGTGCAAAGGGTGGTGTTGAACCCCAGTCTGAGAATGTATGGCGTCAGGCAGACACATACAACGTACCTAGAATGGCATTTATCAATAAAATGGATATTCTGGGTGCAGACTTCTACAATGCAGTAGATCAGATTAAAACCAGATTGGGTAAAAATGCAATCTGTCTTCAGCTGCCTATCGGTAAAGAAGACGAATTCAAAGGAATTATCGACCTGTTCGAAATGAAAGCTTACATCTATAATGATGAAAAAGGTGAGGACATTTCCATCGTTGATATTCCAGAAGATATGAAAGATGATGCAGAACTGTATCATACAGAACTGATTGAGAAAATCTGTGAGCTGGATGATGATCTGATGATGGAGTATCTGGAAGGAGATGAACCTTCTGTTGATGCGCTGAAAGCCGCTCTGAGAAAAGGAACCTGTGAATGTGCAGCTGTTCCTGTCTGCTGCGGAAGTGCTTACAGAAACAAAGGTGTACAGAAACTTCTGGATGCAATCCTTGAATACATGCCGGCGCCGACAGACATTCCGCCTATCCAGGGTGTGGATATGGAAGGAAATGAAGTAGTGAGACATTCTTCCGATGAAGAACCTTTCTCCGCACTTGCATTCAAGATCATGACGGATCCATTCGTTGGAAAACTGGCATACTTCAGAGTTTATTCAGGAACCATGAATTCAGGTTCTTACGTATATAACTCTACGAAAGATAAAAAAGAACGTGTTGGCCGTATTCTTCAGATGCACGCCAACAAGAGGGAAGAGCTGGATAAAGTATATTCCGGAGATATTGCTGCAGCAATCGGATTTAAGGTAACTACAACAGGTGATACTATCTGTGATGAGCAGCATCCGGTTATCCTGGAATCCATGGAATTCCCGGAACCAGTTATCGAGCTGGCCATTGAGCCTAAGACAAAAGCCGGACAGGGCAAACTGGGTGAATCACTTGCCAAACTGGCTGAGGAAGACCCCACATTCCGTGCTCATACTAATCAGGAAACAGGCCAGACAATTATTGCCGGTATGGGTGAGCTTCATCTGGAAATCATCGTAGACAGACTTCTGCGTGAGTTCAAGGTAGAAGCAAACGTAGGTGCGCCGCAGGTTGCATATAAAGAAACCATTACCAAACCGGCAGATGTGGACAGCAAATACGCAAAACAGTCCGGTGGACGTGGACAGTACGGACACTGTAAAGTTAAATTTGAGCCTATGGATGCCAATGCAGAAGAGACATTCAAATTTGAGTCTACTGTTGTCGGCGGAGCTATTCCGAAGGAATATATTCCTGCTGTAGGTGAAGGTATCGAGGAAGCTATGAAAGCCGGTATCCTGGGTGGTTTCCCGGTAGTAGGCGTACATGCCAACGTATATGACGGTTCCTATCACGAAGTCGATTCCTCAGAAATGGCATTCCATATTGCCGGATCTCTGGCTTTCAAGGAAGCTATGGCAAAGGCAGCTCCCGTGCTTCTGGAGCCGATCATGAGAGTGGAAGTTACCACACCGGAAGATTACATGGGCGATGTTATTGGTGATATCAACTCCCGCCGTGGCCGCATCGAAGGTATGGATGATATCGGCGGAGGAAAGATGATCCGCGGATACGTTCCGTTGGCGGAGATGTTCGGATATGCAACAGACCTGCGTTCCAGAACACAGGGCCGTGGTAACTACTCCATGTTCTTTGACAGATATGAACCGGTACCCAAGTCCGTTCAGGAAAAAGTACTTTCTGCAAAAGGTAAATAAAGAAAAATAACTTGCAAATATCCTTGATTTGCAATATAATCAAGGATAGCAAGTTTTGTTTGAAACGAAAAAAGAAGAGCCCCGCGGGGGCAGATGTTGTATTAAGGAGGACATTCAAAATGGCTAAAGCTAAATTTGAAAGAACAAAACCGCATTGTAACATTGGTACCATTGGCCACGTAGACCATGGTAAAACAACTCTGACAGCTGCTATTACAAAAACACTTCATGACAGACTTGGTACAGGTGAAGCTGTTGCATTTGAAAACATCGATAAAGCTCCGGAAGAAAGAGAACGTGGTGTCACAATTTCCACAGCTCATGTAGAATACGAAACAGAAAAAAGACATTATGCACACGTAGACTGCCCAGGCCATGCTGACTATGTAAAGAACATGATCACAGGTGCTGCTCAGATGGATGGTGCTATCCTTGTAGTTGCTGCTACTGACGGTGTTATGGCTCAGACAAAAGAGCATATCCTTCTGTCCCGTCAGGTAGGTGTTCCCTACATCGTTGTATTCATGAACAAATGTGATATGGTAGACGATGAAGAACTTCTGGAACTGGTAGACATGGAAATCCGTGAGCTGCTGAATGAGTATGAGTTCCCGGGAGATGACACACCGATCATCCAGGGTTCTGCTCTGAAAGCTCTGGAAGACACATCCAGCGAATGGGGCGACAAGATCCTTGAGTTGATGGATGCAGTAGATACTTGGATTCCGGATCCCCAGCGTGATACAGATAAACCGTTTATCATGCCTGTAGAGGACGTATTCTCTATCACAGGCCGTGGTACAGTTGCTACTGGTAGAGTAGAAGCTGGTGTTCTTCATGTATCTGACGAAGTTGAAATCGTTGGTCTGAAAGAAGAAACACGTAAGGTCGTTGTAACTGGTGTGGAAATGTTCCGTAAACTTCTGGATGAGGCTCAGGCTGGTGATAACATTGGTGCTCTGCTTCGTGGTGTTCAGAGAAACGAAATCGAAAGAGGACAGGTTCTCGCTAAACCAGGTACAATCACATGCCATACAAAATTTACAGCTCAGGTATACGTTCTGACAAAAGATGAAGGTGGACGTCATACTCCGTTCTTCAACAACTACAGACCGCAGTTCTACTTCCGTACAACAGACGTAACAGGTGTTATTACTCTGCCGGAAGGAACAGAAATGTGCATGCCTGGTGATAACGTAGAAATGACAATCGAACTGATTCACCCGATCGCTATGGATCAGGGTCTTACATTCGCTATCCGTGAGGGTGGACGTACTGTAGGATCAGGACGTGTTGCTTCTATCATCGAGTAATCAACCGCTGAATATTAAATATAAAACACCTCAGAGGTGTATTGTGTCCAAACGTAAGAATTTACCCCGGAACCGTAAGGTTTCCGGGGTTTTTCTGTTAAGATTGTATATATTTGACAAAATAGACTGATCGGTCTATTATATTTTACAGATCAGATAGAAAAGCGGGACAGAAAATGAAAAAAGGCGAAGCATCGAAAAAGAGGATTGTGAAGGCAGCGGGGGAATTGTTCTGGAAGTATGGTTACGGCGCTACCGGAGTCAGTGACATTCTTCGGATTGCCGGGCTCCCTAAGGGATCTTTTTATTTCTATTTTAAAAGTAAATCTGATGTGGCAAAAGCTGTCATTGAATATTATAATCAAGTGGTCATAGGTTTTTTGCATAAGGCAATGGAACAGGCAGATTCATGGGGAATGTTCTGTGATACAGTTTTCTCCGCATTTTGCGATCAGAAAAAGGACAGGCAGTATTATGGATGCCCGCTGGCGGTATTGGGAATGGAACTTTCATTTCAGGAAGAGGTTCTGGCAGGATATTACAGAGAAGCAATGAACCAAGTGAAGGAGATATTTATACAGACACTAAGAAAAAGCGGGCTCACTGGAGAACGTCTGGAATCAGTCGGTGAATTTGCATTGTCAGTATATGAAGGAAATCTTCTGCTCTACAGGATTTCCAGAGATCAGAGCCAGCTTGCGAGAATGAGAAATCAGATGAAGTCCGTTGCGGGGGAGGAATTGTAATGAAAAAAAAAGCAGGAATTTCCAATTATGACAAGATGAAAAATGATATGGCGTCAGTTTTTCTGCAGTATAATCAAGAAAATATGATTCGCAAATTTGCTCTTGCATCTGACAAAAATTATTTGTATATGGAATGTCTGAACCGCAGATACCGTGTCAGCCGTTCCACGGGGCAGGTAGAATGGTCAGAGGATGATTTTATAACAGCGAAAAGCGCGGATTATAATGAAGCGATGACGATCTATGACCTGCTGTGCAATTCTGTTGAAAACTGCCATCTTGCCCATGAATGGGTGAATGTGAAAAGTCTGCCGGCTGTTCTGGGAGGGAATCTGGTAAGAGGCGGTGACTTTTTTCAGCATGCGGCAGAGTATTTCGATGGGAAAACGGAGGCACTGGCTGAAGCCTGTGAAGCACTGGGAGGTAAGAAACGGGAAAAAGGCGACGTGGCTTATGAGCTGCCGCTGTTTCCCTTCCTGCCAGTCGTGGTGCGTTTTTGGAATTCAGATGAGGAATTCCCTGCTAGTCTGCAGCTTCTGACGGATAAAAATATGCTGGATTATATGCATTATGAGACGGTAATGTTTGCCCTGTCCCATCTGGTGAGTCGGCTGAAAGAAGAAATACAGCAGAAAAAGAAGGAGGAACAGATATGAAGATTTCTATTATTTATGTAAGTCAGACAGGAAATACGGAAGCAGCGGCGGATTTTATTGAAGATGGAATATTGTCCAGGTATCCTTTTATTCAGGTGAAAAAGATGGATATCGGGGAAAACGAAGTGGATCTGGAATTCCTGGAAGCCAGTGATGCGGTAATATTCGGTTCTCCTGTGTATTTTACCAGTATGAGCTGGGAGCTGAAACGATGGTTTGACAATAGTTTTCGAATCCCTCTTTCGGATAAGCTGGGAGCTGCATTTGTTACTGCCCAGTCACCGACCGGAGGAACAGATACGGCGCTTATGGAAATTATCAGACATATGCTGGCAAAGGGAATGCTGGTATGCTCCGGAAAAAACGGTATGTTTCAGATCGGTGCGGTAGGCCTGGCAAAGAATCTGGAAGATTCAGAAAAAGCATTTGAAGATTTTGGCATATCTATTGCGGAAAAGGTAATTCAGTTAAAGGAAACAAAAACATGTTGATGAAATAGTGTTGAGTGCAGAGGTTCCTGTATGATAGAATAGAAGAACAGAGAGACAGGAGGGAATCGGCATGCAGCCCAAACGTGTATCAGATACTATGATCGAACAGGTTTATCAGGTGCGACCGGAACATCTGAATGGTTCCGGACGACTGTTTGGCGGACGACTGATGGAGTGGATTGATGAAGTGGCCGGACTGGTGGCCATGCGCCATGCGCAGAATAATGTGATTACTGCTTCGGTAGACAATCTGAAATTTATCCGCGGCGTATATCAGGGAGATCTTCTGGTTTTAATCGGAAAAATGACCTATGTGGGAAACACATCCATGGAAGTAAGAGTAGATACTTATGTGGAGACCCTGGATGGCATGCGGCGTCCGGTCAACCGGGCTTATCTGGTTCAGGTGGCAGTGGATGAAAATGATAAGCCAGTTCAGGTACCGGATCTGCTTGTGGAAAGTGAGTCGGAGAAGGCTGAATGGGAAGCGGGCCTGCGAAGACGGGCAATGCGTAAACAGAGAAAAGAAGAAGGATTTTAAAAATATTAATAAAAAGCTGTAAGTTGTTTCGGAAACTTACAGCTTTTCGCATTAAATATTAGGTAAAGATCAGATCATCGTCTGTCCGCCGCTGATATTAATGGCTTGTCCGGTCATATAGTCTGTGTAATCGGAGGCCAGCAGTACTGCTGTGTCCGCCACATCCTGGGGAGTCACCCACCTTCCCAGAGGAATGGCGGACTGCCAGGGTGAGGCATTTTTGCCTGTCTGAGAAGCAATATTTATGATCCGGCCTCTGCCGGTTTTCTTCATAAAAGGAATGGCAGCTCTGGAACAGAGAAATACTCCTTTGCAGTTTACGGAAAAAGTATCATCCCAGCAGTTTTCCGGCATATTTTCAATATCGCATATCGTACAAAGACCGGCGTTGTTATACAGCAAATCAATATGGCCATACAGATCCTCCGCCTTTTTCATCATGGCATCTACATCGGCGGCGATGGCAACATCCGCTTGTATATAATCAGCATAACCTCCGGCATGGCGGATCTGTTCAACGGTTTCTTTCAGACGATCCGTATTCCTGCCGCTTATCAGCAGGAAAGCGCCGTGTACAGCAAGGGCGGCAGAGATGGCTCTGCCGATGCCTGATCCGCCCCCCGTTACGATTGCAGTCTGCCCCTTCAGTGACATTCTGTTTGTTTTCATGTGCATCTGTTATTTTACGCCCCAGATCTTAACATCGGGGTCCAGCATCCATGTATGTGCTTCATCATCAATTCTGGTTTTTTCCCAGGGATTGCCTTCCAGGTGGCGGATCCCCCAGGCGTAGCAGCAGGGGTATCCGGGAGCCATAACCTGCGCATGGGTTCCCTCGGTGATAACCGCCAGACCGTTGTGATGAAGTTCGCAGATTTCACCGTCAATCCAGCCTGCGCCGAATCCCTGAGGCTTGTCAAAACGATAGAAATAAACTTCCGGCTGGGGATGCCAGTGAGGGGGATAACTGGACCATTTGCCGGGAAGGTTTACCACTTCACCCAGCACCATATTGGAATAGGGGGCATTCCCATAATCAAAGCTGGTTCTTACATCCCGTTCGATGCAGCCGCCGCACTCGCCGTCTGCGCCCCGGCGCCAGGTATCCGTTTCTTCCGGGGTATAAAGATGGGCTTCAAATTTGTTGTCGTTATAGGTTTTCTGAACATAGAATTCGCAGTGTCCTTCAGCGGTGATGGTACAGCTGTCACCGGCACACAGATGCAGACAGTAGGTACTGTAATCAAAGGGATTGGGACGTTCCATGGCAATTTTTTTGTCGGCGAATTCTACGGTTGCTTTCCCTTCAAACATAATCCATGCCATTTCTTTTTTCTCTTCGTGGAAAGAGTAGATATCTCCTTCTTCCATAATCAGAAGAGCAACGTCCATCAGACTGCCTTCACCGTTGTTTACATCGCAGCTGATATATTCGTTGTATCCGCGTTTGCATTTCTTATCCATATACATGTTCCGTAACCTCCTGTGAAAAATATTTTTTGTGAAAGAAAGACCTGCAGCAGGTGCAAGTCTCTCTTTCCGTATGAAAGTACAAAAGTATGAATGAGATGTGGGGATATCATTAAATTAAAGAGTGAATGTCTGTATATTCAAGACCGAAAGCCTCCGCCACACCGGGGAAGGTGCATTTGCCGTCATAGCAGTTTACACCCTGAGCCAGTCCGGAGTCTTCTTTTACGGCGTTTTCCAGACCTTTGCCAGCGATAGACAGACCGTAATTGAGAGTAGTGTTCGTCAGAGCAATGGTAGAGGTACGGGAAACGGCGCCGGGCATATTGGCAACACAGTAATGTACAATACCGTCCACTTCGAATACCGGATCCTGATGGGTAGTGGCATGAGTGGTTTCAATACATCCGCCCTGGTCGACAGCCACATCTACGATTACAGACCCTTTTTTCATCAGCGCGAGATCTTCGCAAAGAACCAGCTTGGGCGCTTTGCGGCCGGGAAGCAGTACGGCTCCGATGACCAGATCCGCCTGAGAAATGGCAGAGAGAATATTGGCACGTGTACTGTAAAGAGTCTGAATGCGGCTGCCGAAAATATCGTCCAGATAGGTCAGACGTTCTACGTTTACATCCAGAATCGTTACGTCAGCGCCCATACCCACAGCAATTTTGCAGGCGTTGGTACCAACACCGCCGCCGCCGATGATTACTACTTTAGCTTTCTCCACGCCGGGTACTCCGGAGAGCAGCATTCCCCGGCCGCCGTAAGTTTTTTCCAGATATTTAGCACCTTCCTGAACAGACATGCGGCCCGCAATCTCACTCATGGGAATCAGGCAGGGAAGGTTACCGCTTTTTCCGACGATAGTTTCATAAGCCACTGCTTTTGTTCCGGCATTCAGAAGAGCGTCTGTCAGGGGACGGTCAGCTGCCAGATGCAGATACGTATAAAGGATCTGATCTTTTCTTAAGTATTTGTATTCCGGTTCAATGGGTTCTTTTACTTTGACGATCATGTCAGCTGCTTTCCATACAGATGCAGCATCCGGAAGAATAGAAGCACCGGCGCTGACATACTCTTCATCCTCAAATCCGGAACCTTCGCCGGCTGTTTTTTCTACCAGAACCTGGTGACCGGCGTCTACATAAGCTTTTACATTAGACGGTGTCAGTCCTACGCGAAATTCATTGTTTTTGATTTCCTTTACCAATCCGATATTCATTGGGAATGTACCTCCTTTGATGGTGTTCATCTGATAAAATGGTACAGAAAGGGTGTTTTCGATATCAGTAATTGGTATGTTTTCTTGTTATAAATATATTAATATATTAATATCTAAGTTGTCAAGAGGAAATGTAATTTTTTTAAAAAAGCGGCGATTGCGCATGGGAATGGTGCGGCCGCGAATAGTAACAAAAAAGTTCTTGCAGGTTATAATAAACTGTAATATAATTATAATGTAAAATATAAACTAATAATATAAAAATAGTGGATAAAAATATAAATATAATATCAAAAGAGGAGATAAATGAGAATATTTGAAGTGGATGGAACACTGCGGGAGTCCCTGACTTATAAGGATCCTACGTTTCCTATAGAGATTTCTACCGATAATTACCGAAGTCTTCCGGCGCATACTTTGGACTGCCACTGGCATCTGGAACTGGAGTTTGCTGTTATGGAATCCGGGGAGCTTGATTATTACATCAGTGACCGGGAGTGTATCCGGCTGAAGGAGGGGGACGGTATCTTTATCAACGGTAATACTATGCATATGGCAAAACAGGCGGCGGGATGCGGCGATGCGGTTATGAAAGTAGTGGCATTCGCCCCTTCCCTTCTGGATCATAATGTAAACGGTATTATTTATCAGAAATATTTTCAGAGGATAATTGGAAGTTCTGTTCAGGGAGTTCCCCTTCTGCACAGAGAGGCAGCGGCAGAGAAGCTTCTGTCTCTGATCGACAGAATTCACGGACTGGATGATACGGCTTTCGGTTATGAGCTGGAATGTCTGGAGCTGGTCAGCCGGCTGTGGCGGAAGTTTCTTGCCTATATAAGCGAGGCGGATGAAGCAGCGCTGGAGAAAAAGACTTATCAGAAAAATGATGATTGTATGAAAAAGATGCTTTTCTATATAAAGGAACATCTTTTTGATGAGCTCACCGTGGATCAGATTGCCCGGAGCGCCAATGTGAGCCGGAGTGAATGTTTCAAATGCTTCAGACGCTTCTCCCAGAAGACGCCGGTGGAATATATCAATGAATGCCGTCTGTCACAGGCGGCCTCGCTGCTGACAGGTACCGGACGTCCGGTGACGGAGATCGCTTCCATGTGCGGTTTTTCCACGCCCAGTTACTTCTGCAAGTTGTTTAAAGAACGGTATCACCTGTCACCGGCTCAGTATCGGAAAAGAGTAAAAAAATAATTCTGGTAATATCGCGAAAAAATCAGACAATAATTTTATGGATTCTGCTTAAATTAAAAAATTTAACAGCAGAATCTTGACAGTAATATTTTAATATATTAATATATCAAATACAGAAAGGGTGTCACATCAGTAATTTAAAACATGCACGCAAGGAGGTATTTGGAATGAATAAAAAACCTTATGAAGTACTGCTGGAGCAGGTTGAGAATGCTGAAAACATGACACCGGGGAATAAAGAGGGATTGAGGGATTTCCTGAAATATGAGCATCCGGGAGATGTATTATTTACAAAATGGGATTATCCCCAGATTATTAAAAAAGGAAAAGGAAACCGTATCTGGGATGTGGATGGAAAAGAGTATATCGACTGCATATGCGGTATGTCATCCATGAATATAGGTCATGGAGATAAAAGAATCGCGGACGCCATGTACGATCAGTATATGAATGAGCTGGATTTCTGGTTTGATTTTCCCACGCCGGAGCGGCTGAAACTGGTAAAACGTATCATTGAAAAAACACCGGGTGATTTTCCGAAACGCGTGCGTCTGGCGCTTTCCGGATCCGACGCGGTGGAGAATGCGATCCGTATTGCCAGATATCATACGAAAAAGACGCACATTATTTCTTTCTATGGCGGATATCATGGACAGAATACGGCTACTATGGGTCTGACCGGTTCCGGACGTATGACCGGATATTATAACCCGGTTCCGTCACAGGACAATTGTATTGAACACTTCCCTTATGCTTACTGTTACCGCTGTCCCTATGGACGTGAAGAGGGAAAATGCAATTTCGAGTGTGTAAAGGTTATTGACAATATGATGTCTACAGGAGTTACCTGTATGGGCGCGCCGGATTCCGGCATTAACAATGTGGCGGCCATGATCGTGGAACCCTGCCAGAGTTCTGCCGGTTATATCGCTCCTCCGAAGGGGTTCCTGACAGAGCTTCGCAAACTGGCGGACAAATACGGTTTCCTGCTGATCTTTGATGAAGTACAGACAGGTATGGGACGTACGGGGAAATTATGGTGCTGTGAACACGAAGATGTGGTTCCGGATATTCTGGTATTCGGAAAGGCCCTGGGCGCAGGCATACCGATGTCCGGCATTGTAGGCCGTGCGGAAATTTTTGAGGAAGCAGGAGTCAGCTTTATTTGTTCCACCTACGCAGGATATGCTCTGGGATGCCGCGTAGGAAACACGGTTCTGGATATTATCGAAGAAGATCATCTGCTGGAGAATTGCACAAAGACAGGAGAATATCTGAAGAAGAAAGCCGATGAGCTGATGGCGAATCATCCTATCGTGGGAACTTATTCCGCAATAGGCGTGTATTTCGGGCTGGAGCTGGTAAAAGACCGGGGAACGAAGGAACCGGCAAAAGAAGAAGCTCATGAACTGGTTAACAATATGAGAGACGCGGGACTTCTGGCTCAACTGAACGGATATTACAGCAACCGTATTTCCTTCATTCCGCCTATTACTCTGACACCGGAGCAGGTGGATGAGATTTTCGAAATTCTGGAAGCGGAAATCGCCAAAGTGGAAGAGAAGTATCAGATCCGGTAACGGAGGCAGGAGGAGAACAGGTGGCGTACATCTTGGGAATCGATACCGGCGGAACGTTTACAGACGGCGTTTTAGTGGATCCGGCTGACCGCCGGGTGCACAGCACGGCAAAAGCCTTTACAACCAGGGAAGATCTGAGTGTGGGAATTCGAAACTGTTTTCGAAAGCTGCCGGCCGATCAGCTGGCTCAGGCTGCCATGGTCTGCCTTTCCACTACACTGGCTACCAATGCTGTGGTGGAAGGGCAGCAGAGCCCTGTGGGTCTGTTTGTACTGGGGCGGACGATAGAAAAAAGTCTGCCGGCGGATTTCTGCATCCGGCTGCAGGGAGAGCTGGATATTAAAGGAAGGCAGAGAACCGGCATTGACCAAAGCGAGGTGCGCCGGGCGGCAAAAGCGTTGAAAGGGAAAATAGAAGCCGTTGCCGTGTCTTCTTTTGCCAGTGTCCGCAATCCGGTTCATGAAATACAGGTGAAGGAAATCATCCGGGAAGTACTGGACCTGCCCGTGGTCTGTGCCCATGAGCTTTGTCACTCTCTGGGTTTTTATGACCGTACAGTGACAGCGGCTTTGAATGCAGGGTTGATTCGCTGTATTACAGATCTTATAACCAATGTGAAAAAAATCATGAGAGAGTTTTTACTGGAAGAAGTTCCGCTGATGATTGTAAAAGGCGACGGCAGCCTGATGAAATGGGAATATGCGATGAACCGTCCGGTGGAGACGATCCTGTCGGGTCCGGCGGCCAGCGTGGTGGGGGCTCAGTTCCTTACGGAGACAGAGGACGCGCTTGTTGTAGATATGGGCGGAACAACGACGGATATTGCCTGTATTCATAATGGAAAAGCCAGCCTGAAGGAGTCAGGAGCCGTAATAGGCGGATGGTGTCCTCAGATCCGGGCGGTAGATGTCTCTACCTTCGGTATCGGAGGCGACAGCCGGCTGGCTGTAGACCAGAACGGCCGCCTGACAGCCGGACCAGACAGAGTCATACCTCTTTGCCTAGCTGATGAGTACGGCAGACTGGCCGGGGAAACGGGAAAGCAGAGCGCTTTGACGCCCACAGATCTGCTGCATGCGTCGGGACGGATTTCCAGATGGGAGATCGCAGATGCCCGGGCGGGAGCCATGGAAATGGCCGGGCAGATGCATATGGATTATCAAGAATTTTTGGAATTTGCCATAAATGAAATAGAAGAAAATCTGACGGCAGCCTGTCGGGAGACACTGAAAAAAGAAACCTTTCAGGATTCGGCGTCCAGGACAGTGATTGCATTGGGGGCGCCGGTAAATGCCTGGATGCCCCGGGTCTGTGACAAACTGCCGGCAGCCCTGATTATTCCACCTTACGCCGAGGTTGCAAATGCCATAGGGGCTGCGGCAGGCAGTGTGTCGATGGAGGAGAAGGTACTGATCCGGCCGGATCAGTATCACGAAAGGATCGTAGTTCATGCTTCCTGGGGCGTCACCTCTTTTGAAACGCTGGAAGAAGCAAAAACCTATGCCATGGAAAGGGCAAAAGCATGTGCCGGAAGAAAAGCAAGGTGTGCCGGAGGGGAGAAGGTAACCACATCCTGTCAGGTAAAGGAGATCAGGATGGAGCAAGCGGATACCGGCGAAAAGCAGTTTATTGAAATGCGGATATGTGCCGTGGCTGTGGGGGCGCCGTCCTGGAATAACCGCAGGTGAAAATGTGATAAGGAGGATGTAATGAATCAGGCAGATCTTGAATATCTTCGCAGTCTGAAGCCCAAGGATCATCCCGATGGGCGTAAAATGCTGGAGGAAGGACTGGAACTTGGAAAGAAAATAAAAGCTGGCCGGGGAGGTTTTATCCGCAGCCAGAGTAAATATAAAAATCACGCCCAGATGAAGCGGGAGCTGATGAAGGAAGGAAAGATATACTGGAATATCCTGCTGGGGCTGGCCACACTGGAGGAGCAGGTGGAGGCGGAAAAGCAGCTGTATGAGTTTTCACGGCGGACAGGAATGCAGATCCATTCCATTCAGTCCATTCCCAGCGGGCTGGTGGCGCTTCCACCGGAATACAGAGAAAACGCGCCGGCCACTACCAGTTATGAAATGTATACACCGGAGGATTATGAGGCCCAGCAGGGAGCCTGCCCCATAGATGTATCTTTTAATGACTATCATCTGGCCTCCCCCAATGGTCTGGCCAATACCATTATGGCCATTGAATCCGGATCTCCCACGATCGGAGAGTTCTGTCAGTTCAACTGGGATTTTTACGGATACAGTGATGATGTGGAGCGCATCTGCAATATGGTTCGCGCGCTGGGAGTGGTGGCCTCTAAAAAGGATGAATACTTTGAAGTGAAGACCTATCTGGATGACGGATATGCCGGTTATTTTATGGACTGCGCTTCCTATATCGGTTACGCCATGCTGGAGCATTATATCTGCACTACGTTGTGCGGCGCCCGGTATGTGATCGGATTCGGCGGGCTTCTCAGTGAGAATGATACCCGGTGTGCCATTGCCATGGCGCTTCATAAAGTGCTGTCCACAGAGGATCAGCCGGTGCTGCGGTATCTGAATGGCTCCACCAATCTTCAGTGGGATCATGACATTCATGGCAATTACGGCGTGTCGGTACCGGAGATGCTGTTTGAGATTCTGGTAGAGAAAAAATATCATATGGGTCTTGGGGTGAATCCTGTTTCCATTACGGAAAAGATAAAGGTTCCTACCCTTCAGGAGCTGGAAGATATCTTTGCGGCAGGCAAACGGGCGGAAGAGAAAGCTGACGAATGGATACCCTATTTCAATTTTGAGCCCCTGGAGAAAATGCGGGATGAAATGGCGGAAAAAGGGCGGCAGCTGTTTGAAAACAGTCTGGAAGGCTTTCGGCTGGCAGGCATTGATACGGCGGATCCTGTGGAAATGCTGCTGGTTTTGATGGCCATGAACCCCATTCGTTATGAACAGATGTTTCACGCCACCACTTACGGTACGGATAACGTGGAAGTGAAACCCTTTTATACGACAGTGCTGGTTCGTCAGACCATGCAGATGAAGCAGGAAATCCTGGTGCAGCTGGATGAGAAGAAGATGCGGGGTTCTCTGAAAGGGAAGAAAGTGGTGCTGGGTTCCGGGGACGCTCACACGTACGGACTGATGCTGGTGGAAGGCGTGCTCAAGGAAATGGGCGCCGATACGGTAAACGCCGGGGTCGATATGGATCCCGTGGATATGCTGGATCTGGCCGATGAGGAAGATACCTGTCTGATTGGCGTCAGCTGTCATAACGGACAGGCGCTGGATTACGGCCGTCAGCTGACCGCCCTTGCGAAAGAGCGGGGCAGAACTTACTGGATTTTTATGGGCGGAAAATTAAACGCGATCCTTCCCGGAGATTCCGAACCGGTGGAAATTGCGGATAAACTGGAAGACCTTGGCATTCATTCAGAAAATGACATTATACAGACAGTAATGCAGATGGCCGGACTGTAAAGGAAGGCTGCGAAACATAAAAAGAAGAAGGGAGATACGAACAGATGAGCAAAATGCTGGAGGTATTAAATCCTCAGACCGGCGAACAGATAGAGCAGGTGGAACTGGTTGACAAAGAGCAGATGAAAGAAATCGTAAACCGGGCTTTATGCGCCCAGCCGATGTGGGAAGATATGCCCTTATATGAACGCGGTGAGATTCTGTATCGTTTTGCGGATCTTCTGGAGGCGAACGCGGAACAGATTTCTCAGCTTTCTGCCCGGGAAATGGCAAAGCCTATTCTTCAGGCGAGAGTGGAAACGGAAGACGGCGTCAAGCTTCTCAGAGGAGCAGTGGAACGGGCAAAACATCTTTACGGAGAAGTACTTGCGGATAACGGTCCCGGATTTGAAAAAGATCTGGTGTTCACCCGCAGAGAACCGCTGGGCGTGATCGCCTGCATTATTCCTTTTAACTTTCCCATTGAGCTGACTTTCCAGAAAATCGCGCCTGCATTGATTATGGGAAACGCGGTAATCGTAAAAGCGCCTTCTTCCAATCCGCTGGCCGTTCTGTCTTTGCAGAAGCTGGCTGACGAAGCGGGGATTCCTTCCGGTGTGGTACGGTTTCTGGTGTGCGAAAGAAATGTGCTGACGGAATGTGTGCTGAAAAATCCCCAGGTGGCGGCTGTCAGCATGACGGGAAGCACAGCGGCCGGCAAACAGCTGACGAAGGATGGGGCAGATACGTTAAAACGCATGTTCCTGGAGCTGGGAGGAAACGATGCCCTTCTGATTTTTGAGGACGCGGATATCGATAAGGCCCTGGACGAGATGGTTAACAGCCGTATGGAAAATAACGGACAGGTCTGCTGTTCATCCAAACGTTTCCTGATTCACAGAAGTATTTACGATGCTCTGACACAGCGCCTTGTGGAGAGACTGAAGGCTCTTCCCAGAGGAATGGCCCAGGATGAGGAGGCTATGGTAACTTCACTGGTCAGCGAAAAAGCGGCGGCCGATGTAGAATCACAGATTGCCCATACGGTTTCTCAGGGAGCCCGTCTGATATATGGCGGAAAAAGAGAGGGCGCCAGGGTGGAACCGACGGTACTTGCAGATGTCAGACGTGATATGGACATCGCTTCCGATATGGAGGTGTTCGGACCGGTATTTCCGCTGATTCCCTTTGATACGGAGGAAGAAGCAGTGGAGATTGCCAATAACTCTATCTATGGACTGTCTTCCGGTCTGATGACGAAGGATATGAACCGTGCGTTCCGTGTTGGACGGAAACTGAAAGCCGGTGCGGCTGTAGTGAATGGAAGCGGCGGCTACCGCCATCTGGATCAGCCCTTTGGCGGATATAAACAGAGCGGCATTGGGAGAGAGGGATTAAGCATCTCTCTGGAAGAATTCAGTCATATTAAAGTTTACGCGGTGAAGGGCGCTTTCGCGTAAAAAGGGAAAAGGAGACAGACGGTGAATCGTAATCGCGGAATTCTCATGCTGCTGGGCGCTTCTGTTCTTTGGAGTTTTGCAGGTATCTGTGTCAAAAGTATGTCCTGGAATGGATTTGCCATTACTGGAATCCGGGGACTGATTGCGGCGGCCATGATGCTGGTCATTATCAGAAAACCCCGGATTCCACGGGGGAAATATCAGATTCTTGCCGTGTGTTCCTATACAGGTCTGATCTGTATGACGGTGATTGCCACAAAAATGACGACGGCGGCCAATGCTATTTTGCTGCAGTATACATCGCCGGTCTACTCGGCGGCGCTGGGATACTGCATACTGGGAGAAAAGGTGAGCCGGAGGGACAGGATTTCCATTGTGATGATATTTGCCGGTCTGTTTATCTTCTTTTATGACGGGCTGGCGGGGGGCCATCTTCTGGGAGACCTGGTGGCGCTGCTGTCCGGCGTATGCTTTGCGGCTATGAATGTGTTTATGCGCGCGGATTCCAGGGTATCTCCCCTTCAGAATGTGTTCTGGGGCAATCTGGCCGCGTTTGTCTTTATGCTTCCGTTTTTTGGGCATGTGGAATGGAGTATGAAAAATACAGGGCTGGTTTTATTCCTGGGAATTTTCCAGCTGGGGCTTGCCTATATCCTGTATTCGAAAGCTATTCTCTATGTGGGAGCCCTGGAAGCTACGGTGACCACAGTTCTGGAAGCGATTCTGAATCCCATCTGGGTTATGATCCTGGGAAATGAAAAAATCGATCCGGCAACGCTGGCGGGAGGCTTGATCGTTCTGGCGGCCGTTGTGATACGAAGCGTTCCTGTTGAGCGGTATGTGAAAACGGAGAAAGTAAAAGAATAGCCATATGAATAAAATTGTGATATATTAATACACAAGATATAAAAAATTAATCAGAAAAGGAAAGATGATATGGCAAAGCGAAAAAGCAGTATTGAAGTGTACCGTATATTAAAAGACGAAATTCAGTACTTGAAGCTGGAACCAGGATATCATATTCATGAGCCGGAATTAATTGAAAAGTTCGGGGTCAGCCGGACGCCCATAAGAGAAGCTCTGCTGCGGCTGGAGACGGACGGGCTGGTGACAATCTATCCTCAGAACGGAACGTATGTGGCGAAAATTAACTTTAAGCTGGCGACAGAGGTAGCCTATATGCGGCATCTGCTGGATACTGATATCTGCCTTCAGCTGTGCAGGGAAAAAACGCCGGTACGGGACGCGGTGGATGAAGCGGTTTATTTTATGTCCTCGGCAGTGAGAAAAAATGATATTGTAGAATTTGTCCGGCAGGATGATCATTTCCATGAATCTCTGTTTCAGGTGGCAGGCCATGAGCAGATATGGAAGATCATTGAAAACTCTCATGCTCATAATAATCGGGTGCGGATGCTGGATATGCAGCGGCCGGGCACAATGGAACCATCCCTGGAAGAGCATCGGAAGATCGTGGAATGCATTGAACAGGGAAAAGAAGAGGAACTTCAGGTTATTATGGACCGGCATCATGATCACAAGGAGACGGCGGAACGGGAAACGCTGTTTCGGCAATTGTATCCTGATTTTTTTGAATAGGAAGATAAAAAACGCAGTCATGCCCTTGTGCGCATGACTGCGTTTTGTGAAACGGTGAGGAGGATGGCATGTTAAAAGTACTGATAGCAGACGATGAAAAGGATATTGTGGATCTGATTGCCTATTTAATTAAAGATCTGGATGTGGAAATTGCGGGTCAGGCCACCGACGGCCTTTCGGCTTATCAGCTGATTCTGGAAAAAGAACCGGATGTAGTGATTTCAGACATCCGTATGCCGGGTATGACAGGGCTGGAACTGATAGAGAAGGTAAAGCGGAGTTTGGAGAAAACAGAATTCATTGTGATCAGCGGGTACCGTGATTTTGAATATGCCAAAACAGCGCTTCAGTTTGGTGTGCAGGATTACCTTCTGAAGCCGATTAAGCAGGAAGAGCTTGCCAGACTGTTAAAACGGCTGAATCATAAAAAAGATCTGGATACGAAAAAACAGCAGGAGGATGAGAATCTGCAGCAGAAGTTTGTGGAACAGACTTCCCGAATCCGCCGGGAATATCTGAAAAAACTTCTGCACGGACAGCATATCGATGAAAATACACTGGCTCTGGCAGGAGAAAATGCGCCGATCTGCCCGGTGGAAGGGTGTCTTTATCAGGTGCTTGCCATAAAACTGGATTTTCTGGAACAGGATCAGGTGGATTTTGCGGCATATGCTTCCCTGCTGGAAAACATGTGTGAAAAATATACGACGAAGCTGAAAAGCGACAGTTATGATGCAGAGTATTTTTACGAGAAATCCCGGGGATATATTGCCTTTAATTACAGTCTTCAGTTTCATCAGTCCGCAGAGCAGAAAAAGAAGTATCTGCAGCAGCTTTTGAAAGAAGATAACGAAAAGTATAAAGTGTTCAACGTTACCCTGGGGCTTGGTCTGCCGGTAAGGGAGCAGCGGGAACTTCCCGTTTCTTTTGGTACGGCTTTGGCGGCAATCAATAACAGAATCCTGCTGGGAGATAAAAAGATCATAGAAGCTGCCGCTCTGTCAGACCGGCAGCTTTACAGCCAGGCTGTCATACCTGTTGCTATCCGACAACGCATCCGGAAAGCTATATTTGAACTGAATGCGGAACAGGTTGTCTCCTGCCTGGATGATCTGATGAGGCCCTACTTTCATGGCGAATCAAAAGAACCATGGACCATTTATCAGCTATCCGAACTGTGGCTAGATCTTATAGAGGAAGTAGTGTTGGAAAACAACCTTCTGGACAGCGAGACATTGCCCGGAAAGGAGGACTGGATCCGGCGCGTCAACAGCTGCGTTTCACTGGGGAGATGCCGTCAGTATCTGTCGGATTACGTTCTGAAAGTAATGGAGCTGTGCAATGACGCCCAGAAAAGCTTTGAAGCACGGCCTATCCGGGAAGTCAAAGAATATATTGAAAAAAATTATGCGCAGAAGCTGTCTCTGGAGGAAATTGGGAAAGTGGTCTGTCTTAACCCCGTTTATCTGAGTACTCTTTTTAAAAACCAGACGGGAATGACCATTACCAATTATATGATAAAAGTACGGATGGAAGAGGCAAAACGGCTGCTTCGGGAGACACATATGAATGTCAGTTCTATCGCTGCGAAAGTAGGCTACACGGATACAAAGTTTTTCAGTAAAACATTTATGAAACAGGTAGGAATCAAGCCGGTGGAATATCGGAAATTTGAACAGAAGTAAGGAAGGGTTAGATGAAATCAGACGAGCTTTTTAATAGAAAAGATGCTGCGTTTCTGACAGCGGCCGCTTTTTTTCTGATTCTTCAGTTTTTGACAGGGCTTCTATCGGGTTGCCTGAACGGATTCAGCCCGGCGGTAATCTGCTGTCTCGCAGGAGCGCCGGTTCTGGCGGGGATATTCATATATCTGATCAAAAAGTGGGTGGTTCCGGCGGTCAAGCTGAACCGTCTTTTGAGCAGCGCCAACGAAAATGAAGATATTGACGGACTGATCGAAAAGTTGGATGAATCGGCAGGCTCTGACTATTCGGAACGGCTGTTTGCCGGTATTACAGAACTGATTAACCGGGAGCAGAAAGCGCAGCTTCTGTCTACGGAGGCGACCATTCATGTGCTGCAGAGCCAGATTAATCCCCATTTTCTGTATAATACGCTGGAGACGATCCGCAGCAAGGCTATTCTTCAGGGAAATGAAGAAATCGCCAAGATGAATGAGGCTCTGGCAACTCTGTTCCGTTATAATATAAGCCGTCCGGGGGAGATGGCCACACTGGCGGAGGAAATGGAAAATGTGGACAGTTATCTTATCATCCAGCAGTATCGTTTTCGGGATAAATTTAAAGTGACGAAAATATATGATGAGACAGATGATTATCTTATGTCCTATATGATGCCGGTACTGACCATACAGCCTATTGTGGAAAATGCTATTCACCATGGTTTGGAAAGTAAAGTGGGAACGGGAGAGATTATCATACGGGCTTTTACCACCCAGAACCGTCTGATTATCATTGTCAGTGACGATGGAGTGGGGATCCCCCAGGAACAGCTGAAAGCCATGAAGCAGAAGATGGAAGCTGTCAACAGTTTTACTGATACCCGCGCGAGGCAGAAAAAATCACGGGGAGGAGGAATTGCCCTGCAGAATGTACTGCAAAGAATTAAATTTTACTATGGAGAAGAATATGGTATGGAAATTACCAGTGCGGAGGGATGCGGAACGACGGTAGAGATCTGGCTCCCTAAAATCTATGATTTCAAAAGGAGGAATCCGGATGTATGAGCGGTTTCGGGCCGAGAAAGTGAAGGCCTCTTCTGCATTGGAAAATGCCGTATGCCCGCTCTCCTTTTATATTTTCAAAGGGGAAGCCCTGGGAGTGCTGGGAATGGAGGGCGAAGAAAGAGATGGACTGATCCGGCTGCTGTCCGGCCAGGAAAAAATGATTCAGGGGAAAATATGGCTGGACGGAAAAGAGATCAAGATTTCTTCCGTGTACGATGGACAAAGGGAAGGGATCTATCTGGTAAAGCAGGAAAGCCGTCTGTTCTCTCACTGTAATATAGGAGAAAATTTTATCCTGATGTATAAAAGGGAGGGACGCTTGCTGGTTAATTGGCAGAGGGTGCAGCAGCATCTCTGGTATCTGTCAGAGGAATACGGACTTTCGCTGGATCCCGATCGTCCTGTTTCAGAGATGACACTTTGTCAGCGCCACCTGTTTGAAATGGCTTTGGCTTCTTACTCGGGAGCCAGAGTGATTATCATAGACAGGATTGACGCTTTATATTCAGAAGAAGAATATGCGGCTTATGAAAAAATGATCCGCAGACTGAAGGAAAAAGGCATCAGCTTTCTGATGATACATGCTGATCTTATGCGGGCAAGAGCCTTAAGTGAAAGGGTTATGGTGATAAGGAAAGGAGATAAAGCGGGAACTTTCTATACAAAAGAGACGAAACCCGATCTTCTGTATAAAGTGATGACAGGTTCAGAAAAAAGCGAGCGCTCGTCGAGAAAAAGTTACCGGCAGCCGGAAGCGGTGATGGAGGCCTTCCATCTGAGGGCTCCGGGAATTGTGGAAGACTTGAGTTTCTGCCTGAATAGGGGAGAGATTATCGGCTTTGTTAATGAGAAATATGAAACGATAGAGAAGATCCTGCTGCTGCTGCGGGGAACGTATGGACTGGAAGGAGGAAAACTGTATATAGATCATCAGGAAGTGGAGCCATTTGGGGAGATGGAAGCAGCCAGACGGGGAATTCGATATATCGGCAGGAGCAGTACCCGGGAAAATGTGTTTCCAGATCTTTCCGTGGAAGAAAACCTGCAGTTGGAGCTGTATAAGCCCTGGCAGTATGGAGGAGGTATTATTAACCGCCGGCTGGTTCATTATGCCATGAAGCGGAAATCGGGCCTGTTTTTAAGTCAGAAAAAACTGTACAGTCCTCTTTATCTTCTGGATCACAATGAGCGAATGATGATTGCGCTGTACCGCTGGAAGATGGCTGATATGAGAGTGCTGCTGATGGATGCACCGACCATGCCGGCTGAGGTGGTGCTCCGCAAGTATATCCGGAGCTATATAAAAGAAATCTGTCTGAGCGGTACAGCCATTATATACAGTTCTCCCAGCACGGAGGAAATGCTGGAATTGTGTGATTGTGTTTATGTGGTAGAAAAGGGAAAAATATCCCGATGTCTAAGGGGAATGCCAGGAGAAAGATATGAAGAAATGTAGAAATTTTATAGAACAGTATTTCAGTCTGGTTGTTTTGCTGAGCGTGCTGCTGATCTTATTTTTTTGTTCCGACTATCCCATATCGGCGAAAATTATAATGAATATTCTTACACAGAATGCCTATATCATAACTGTTACCATGGGAATGGCAGTGCTGATGATTTCCGGATCTGTGGATATTTCCGTAGGCTCTCAGGTATCGCTGATTGGAATTTTATGCGCCAGGATGCTGACGGAGAAAGAAATTCCGGCATGGATAGTAATTGTCACAGCCATTGCCCTTGGCATCAGTCTGAATTTTCTGCATATGCTGCTGGCTGTATGGTGGAAGCTTCCTATGCTGCTGATCAGTATCGGAATGATGACACTGTATCAGGGAATTGTGGATCTGATGGGAACGGCCAGGCCTGTCCTGATTTATGATCAGACTTTTCGCTATATAGGCACAAGATATCTGGGCCCTGTTTCCCTGCAGTTTCTTATTGCATGTATTATGGCGGCGGGAGCTTTTTTCCTGATGCATAAAACTTATCCTGGACGTTATATCTATGCGGTGGGAAGCAATTCCACAGCGGCAAGCCTGTCGGGAATTAATGTGACAAAAGTGAAGCTGCTGGCATCGGTATTTTACGGATTTACGGTAGCGGCAGGAACGCTGATCCATACCTCGCGCCTGGGCTCTGCCTATACCGGAATGGGCGATGAAATCGCTGTTGCCGCCATTACTGCGGGGCTTCTGGGAGGAATCAGCATCAGGGGAGGAACCGGCAGAATTTCCGGAGTATTTCTGATGATCCTTTCGCTTTCCGGTCTGTCTTACATCAATCTTATGACTTCTTACGGTGTTCATTATCGGAATCTTTTAAACGGTTCTCTGCTTCTGCTGTCTTTTGGTTATGATTTTTACAGAAGGCGTAGAAGACAACGGATGGAAAATACCAGGATATGAATGTAATCTGACTAAACCTGAATATGACCGCCTTGTTGTGAAAATACAGGACAGATAAAATGAAATCACGAAAATAAAGAAGCAGCAAGGAGGAAAGAAAATGAAAACAGTAGATGCGTGTTACATTGTTTCTGAAAAACAGGCGGAAATCAGGCAGGTGGAAATAGATGAACCGAAGAGCAGCGAACTTCAGATCCAGGTGAAAGCCTGTGGAATCTGTGCCTGGGACTCCTATTTGTTTCAGGGAAGAGATACTTCGGAGCCGTTTCCTTTCCGGTTTGGGCATGAAGCTGTGGGAATCGTCATCGGCATGGGGGAAGAGGTTTCCGGATTTTCCATAGGGGATCAGGTATTCTGCATTGAGGGAGGACCGGAACTTGCGCAGGTGATTAATATTTCCGCGGATCGTGCGGCTCACCTGCCGGAAATCGCAGAAGAAGATTTCCCTTATTATATCTGTGAGCCGGCCGCCTGCGTGGTAAGCGGAATTAACTGTATCCGGATACACCCGGGAGACGATGTGGCGATCATCGGCTGCGGATATATGGGGCTCTTAAATGTGCAGGCTTTCCGGCACAGTCTGATCGGCCGGCTGGTTTGTTTCGATTTGGATGAAAATAAATTGAAGCTGGCAGAAAAATACGGGGCTGATGCATGCTATCGTTCGGATTCTGAGGAAGGAAAAGCGGCGATCCAGTCCTTTACAGAGCAGGGCGGCTTTGATATTGTAGTGGAATGCTCCGGATCTCAGGCGGGGTTATCTCTGGCCTGTGATCTGGTAAAAACCAGCGGGACGATTTCCAATTTCGCCTGGCATCGGGGAGAACGGACCGTAAACGGTACGCCATGGCATCTGCGGGGAATCGGGATCATCAATACTTCGGACGCGCGGGATCCCCATTTTCCCCTTCAGGCGAAAAAAACAGAGAAGCTGGTAAAGGCAGGGGTCTTTGATCAGCGTGATCTGGTTACCCATATTATGGATTACCATGATATTCAGAAGATGCTGATGACGGCATATAACCATGAAGACGGTTATATTAAAGGCGTGATTACATTTTAAGGGGGGGACGTCTTATGAAACGGACAGCGGTGGGGGTTATCGGATGCGGCAACGTCAGCGATATTTACATGCGGAATCTGGGGAATTTATTTCCCCAGCTTTGTGTAACTGCATGTGCCTCCAGAAGAAAGAAGAGCGCGGAAAAACTGGCGGAGAAATACAAAATTCCAAAAGTATGCTCCACGGAGGAATTGCTGGAAGATTCGAAAGTAGAGGTGGTTTTGAATCTCACTACGCCGGATGCCCATTATGAAATTACGAAAAAAGCTTTGAATAAGGGGAAACATGTCTATTCAGAAAAGCCGGTCTGCCTGGAAATGGAGCAGGCAAGGGAATTACAGGCGCTGACCGGGGAAAAGAGGCTGCGTCTGGGCTGCGCTCCGGACACTGTTCTGGGAGCGGCAGTGCAAACAGGGAGGAAGATTCTGGATGAAGGAGTGATCGGAAGTCCCTTGTCCGCGTCTGTCTTTTTTGGCTGGCACGGCCCGGAACATGAACATCCGAATCCGGCTTTTCTTTATCAGTATGGCGCAGGGCCGGTATTTGACTACGGGCCCTATTATTTTTCTGCACTTGTTACC
This sequence comes from Ruminococcus sp., assembly GCA_050944415.1. Classification (GTDB taxonomy): domain Bacteria; phylum Bacillota; class Clostridia; order Lachnospirales; family Lachnospiraceae; genus Ruminococcus_G. The sequence continues at coordinate 115,972 of JBMNRA010000001.1, read as the reverse complement.
CTTCTGGGTCCGGTGGAAATGGTTTCCGCTATGGCTTCCAGGGGATTTAAGGAGAGGATCTGTACCTGCCCGGGACCTCATTTCGGAGAAAGATTTCCGGTGGAGACGCCTACTCACGTGACAGGAACGATTCGTTTTCAAAGCGGTGTTCTGGCATCGGTAACCATCAGTTTTGATATCTGGGGACACAGTCATCCATTTATTGAAATATACGGAACAGAGGGGAGTTTAAGACTTCCGGATCCTGACCGGTTCGGCGGAGACGTCCTTCTTTTGAAAAAAGGAGAAGACCAGTTCCGAAAGATTCCGCTGGTTCCCGGGTATGAAGAGAACGCGAGAGGGCTTGGTCTGGCGGATATGGTCAGAAGTATACGGGAAAATCAGCCTCATCGGGCTTCTGATACCATGGCGGTTCACGTATTGGAGATCATGCATGCTTTTCTGAGCAGCAGCCGGAGGGAGCGGCCGGTAATTTTACAGACAGATTGCGAGCGTCCCCGGATAATGTAAATACAGTCCCACTTAATGTAAATACAGTCACCTTGTAAAGAAAAAGAAATCAATTATAATAAAATCATCCAAACAAAATATTAATATATCAATTCGGCGGACAGCTGGTGATGCAAAGGAGGAATAGTATGAAGAAAAAGATTCTGGCTGCAGGTTTATTGGTTATGTCATTGATTGTGACCTCAGTAAGCGGCTGCGGTGCTGCAGACGGCGGACAGGGTACATCCGGAGAAGAAACAGGTCAGGAAGAGGGGAGTTCAGGGAGCGATACGTTAAAAGTAGGCGCGGCAACCAGAACACTTCAGGATTCCGTTTACATTACTATGCGTGACAACGCTCAGAAGAAAGCGGATGAGCTGGGAATTGATCTGACCTGGCAGGACTGTAACATCGACGTAGCAGTGCAGAAAAGCCAGATCGAAAATTTTGTCGCTTCCGGAACGGATGTTATGATTGTGGAAGCGGCTGATCAGAAATCTATGTCTGATACGGTTACCAGCGTACAGGAACAGGGTATCCCGGTGATTATCATTGAGGCGTTAATTGACGATTTCACCCCGGATCTCTGGGTAACAGCGGATTCCTACGATGTGGGCGTACAGCAGGTGGAAGCTTTTGTGGAAAGATGGGGTACAGAAGAGCCGGCCAATGTGGTGCTGCTTTCCGGAACCCAGGGCGACGAAGTAGCGGAGTCCATTTCAGCAGGTGTGCGGGATCAGGTTGCCAAATATGATAATCTAACACTGGTGTATGAACAGTACTGTCAGAACTGGGCCCGTGATAAAGGTATGTCTTTTATGGAAGACGCCATTTCTGTTAATAATGGAAATATTCAGGCGGTATTCGGAAATAATGATCAGATTACCATGGGCGCTTTAAAGGCGGCGGAAAATGCAGGGCTGGTGGATCAGATGTGGTTTATCGGCGGCGACCATGAGGAAGAAATGGTGAAGTATATCGTAGACGGCTACCAGGCGATAACGGTTCATAAAGGAACAGAGGCTCAGGGAGAATTCCTGATGGAAGCTGCCCAGATGCTGGCAAATGGGGAAGAGATTCCGGATACTCAGGAAGTAGATGGCATTAAGGTGTGGTATGCTCCCATTACAGTGGTAAGTTCAGATAACGTAGAAGAATTCAGTTCCAGCCGTTATCCGGATTTGTTTAAATAATGAAAGGTTTGTTTGGAGATGCGTCATTATAAGATGCATCTCCAAATTACACTAAGGGGATTGTTATCAGGAAAGGACGGGCAGAAAATGTCGTTTATCGAATTTGAAAATATTACAAAAAAGTTTCCCGGCACTGTAGCGCTTGATTCTGTCAGCCTGAAAATAAACAGAGGTGATATTGTGGCGTTGTGCGGAGAGAACGGCGCCGGGAAATCCACATTGGGTAAAGTTTTTGTGGGGGTGTATCCCTATGGTACTTACGAAGGAACTATCAAACTGGAAGGAAAAGAAGTACGGTTTGCCAATACACTGGATGCTGAAAAATCCGGTGTTGTGATGGTACATCAGGAACTGAACCTGGTCAGAGATATGACAGTAGCAGAAAATATCAGTCTGGGAAATATGCCCAATAAAAGGGGAAAGGTTGATGTGGCGGCCATGGAAAAAACGGCCCGTGACGCCATGGAGCGTCTGGGAGTGGAGATTGATCCTGATGTAAAATTAAAAGAACTGTCCATCAGCATGCAGCAGATGGTGGAAATTGCCAAAGCCATTTCCAGAAATCCGCATACCATTATCTTTGACGAAGCCACCAGCTCCCTTACCAGCAGCGAAGTGCAAACGCTGTTTGAAGTTATGAGGAGACTGAAAAAAGAAAACATAACCATGATTTATGTAACTCACAAAATGGACGAAATTTATGAAATCTGCGACCGGGTGGCAATATTAAAAGACGGGAAATATGTAAATGAAGGAAAGACCACAGAAGTTACCAAGGATACGCTGATCAGCTGGATGATCGGGCGTGAATTGAAAGATATGTACGCGCCCAAAACCAGCATGGAGTATAAAGAGAAAAAACCTGTTTTGGAAATCAAAGACTGGAACGTCTACGCGGAAAAAGGAAGCGATAAGAAAATCGTAAAGGACGCCAATCTTTCTTTAAGGCCCGGGGAAATCCTCGGAATCTACGGTCTGGTGGGAGCCGGGCGTACGGAACTGGTTACTTCTGTCTTTGAAGGAGATTATATACCCAGTACGGGGAAAATACTGATAGACGGAAAAGAAGTAAATATTCATTCGACCCAGGATGCCATCCGGGAAGGAATCGGCCTTCTGACAGAGGACCGGAGAAATTCCGGACTGGTTACCATCCACAGTATTCAGGACAATATTGTACTGGCTTCTTTGAGAAAATATGCATGGAAACATTTCAGGAGAGATTTTGAAAAAGAAGAAGAAGCGGCGGAGTCAATGGTGGAGAAACTGAAAATAAAGCTCAGCAGCCTGGACGCGGCAGTCAGCAGCCTGTCCGGAGGAAATCAGCAGAAGGTAGTTTTGAGCAAATGGCTTCTGACCAATCCAAGGATTCTGATTCTGGATGAACCGACCCGGGGAATTGACGTGGGAGCGAAAAAGGAAATCTATTACATCCTGCAGGAGCTGGCGGACGCCGGCGTGGGAATCATCGTCGTTTCATCGGAAATACCGGAAGTTCTGGGGATCAGTGATCGGGTTCTGGTAATGAGGGAAGGGCAGATTGCGGGAGAAATATCAAGCCGCGAAGCTACAGAAGAATTATTAGTAAGGTACGCAATGGAGGGAAGAAGTCATGGATAAAACAGCAGCGAAAGAGAATAAATTTAAATGGCAGAATTATGCCTCAGGTATTGGATTGATTATTCTGCTGATTGTTTCAGCAGTACTCAGCAGCACTTTTTTATATCCCATTAACATTATGAATGTGGCAAAGCAGATTGCGGTTCAGGGCGTTCTGGCCATAGGTATGCAGTTTGTTATCCTTCTGGGAGGTATTGATCTTTCTCCCGGCGCCGTTGTGGCGCTGACAGGAGTTATTTTTGCCTATCTGATACCGGTAGCGGGCTTTATACCGTCGGTGATTATCGTACTTCTGTTTGGCTGTGCTTTGGGCGGAGTGTACGGATGGTTTATTACACGACTGGGAATTCCGGCCTTCATCGTAACTCTGGCAGGCCAGACCATTTGTAAGGGTGTCGCGTTGACGGTAACCGGAAGTACGGCAATTTCCATCAGCAACGATGCGGTTACCGTACTGGGCAGCGGTAATGTTCCATTTCCGGTATGTGCTGTAATCTTTATACTGATGGCGGTATATATTGTGTATACCATGATCAGAGACCTAAAAAAGAAGAAAAAAGGTATTGTTTTCCGGATTCTGGGACTGGCTATCATTGGATATGCCGCTTACATTACCAGCCAGGTGAATGGACTTTCCATTCTGGTAACCATTATGGCTGTGCTGCTGTTTGTTTTTATCTTTGTGCTTGGCTCCACTGTATTCGGCAAGAATGTATATGCCAGCGGCGGCAATATTGTAGCAGCCAGACTTTCCGGCATCAATGTAAATAAAGTCGTAATTTTAAGCTATTTGCTTTGTACTCTGATGGCCGCACTGGGAGGCATTATGACGGCAGGCCGCCTGGGAACCGGATCTCCTCTGATTGGCACTAACTATGAACTGGACGCCATTGCGGCGGTAGTCATCGGCGGAACCAGCATGTCAGGAGGAAGCGGAAAACTGACAGGAACTATCATCGGCGTACTGCTGATCGGTGTTCTCAACAATATGCTTTCACTGCTGAATGTATCTTCCAATATGCAGCTGATTTTCAAAGGCCTGATCATTCTGGCAGCAGTGGTCATCGACGCCACATCCAATAAAAAGAAAGGATAAATCATTATCCGATCAATATAACCACTTTGAAGGAATTCTGGTCATGAGAAATGTCCAGGGTTCCTTCATATCTGTCTGTCACTTCTTTTACTGAGGAGATTCCGATTCCGTGAATCCGTTTGTCTTCTTTATCTGAAATATATTTACCTTTCTGCATTGTAATTTTATTTTCTTTGGAATTTTCCAGCTCAAAACTGAAATATCCGTTTTCTGTATAGCGGCATTTCAGACGGAGCCACCGTTTATCCGGCTGACTGATTTTCCGGCAGGCTTCGATGGCGTTATCCAGTGTGTTGGCAAATATGGTGCAGAGACTGACATCGTCGATCAGTACCATGTTGTCAATGCTGATATTGAAAAAAACATCGATGCCGTATTCCGTCATTCTCTGGTATTTAGAGTTTAATACCGCGTTCACCACACTGTTTTCACAGAATTTCCGGTTGGCGCTCTGTATGCTGCCTGCCATTTTTTCAAAATAAGTCAGGGCGTTGGGAATATCTTTTTTCTGCAGAAACTGGCTGATGACAGACAGGTGGTTATTCATGTCATGACGGAATTTCCGGATCTGATTCTGATTGCGTTCCAGTTCTTCGTAATAATTTTTCTGCAGCTGCAGGTTTTTCCGTTCCATATCAGCGAAAATTCCGTCAGCCAGATAGGCGGCCAGACGGATAATTCCCATATTGGTCGCGATGCATGCGACCATACAGGGCCAGACAGCCTGGGAAGCAAAAAATGGCGACAGATAGATGCAGCTGAAAATCCCCACAAAAGAAGCGGCGCATACAATATCGATGATAACCCAGGTCCGGTCAGTAAAGGTATCGTAAATTTTTCGGAAAAATTTTCCGAAAAAGAAATAGAAAAGCGCCCAGAAGAAGACGACCGGGAGAAAAGAAAGGGTGGAAATCACGGTGTTTGCCATTAAATTTTCGCTTGTAAAAAACAGGAAAAAAATATGGGAGCCGATATCCCTTTCCAGAAAGTTTATGGCGCAGGATATGGGCAAAAGGATCAGAACCAGTGAAATTTTGACAGTCCATCTGCCCTTATATAAAGCAAAGTTCAAAAGAAGGAATATGGGTACGATAATGGTGATGTTCCACATATCCTGAGGGTAGACGATAATGGAAGCTACCGTCGCATAACCGATAAGCCCCAGAAGAAACAGCAGTCTGCTTTTCCTTCTTTTCAGACAGCAGTCCAGGGATTTCATCAGAAAGTATCCGGCAGTCAGATTCATAATATCGCCCAGAATGCTGAATATGGTGGGAATAAAATTTGCGTTCATATCGCTCTCCTTTACTGCAGCATCATCTGCGCGAATGCCGCAGACAGTTTCTGTTTATAGGTGCGGCTTACGGGAATTTCATCGTGGCCGCAGACGCAGCGGTTTCCCTCCACACGGGAGACATAGTTCATATTGACCAGATAACGGTTGTGAACTCTCTGAAAATATCCCGGCATTTCAGCCTCCAGTTCATCCAGTTTTCCATAGAAAACCGTATTTTTTCCCGAGATGTCAATGGCGCAGATACTTCTTCTGTCACTGAAAAAGCAGGTAATCTGATTTAAGGTAAGACGTATCACGCCGGCTTTCTGTTCAATGTCATAATACTGCTCCGTTCTGGCTTCCAGGTTTTCTAATGCCTTGTCCAGCACCTCTTTGATCTTCTTTTCACGATAGGGTTTTAATATATAATGGAAAGCCTGCACTTCATATCCCTGAAATACATAATCGGGATAGGCGGTGATGAATATGATCAGCATTTTTCTGCCGGCTGCGCGCAGCAGACCGGCAGTTTCCATGCCGCCCTTTCCCGGCATTTCGATATCCAGAAACAGGATGTCGATGTCAGATGATCGGGGGTCAGCCAGCAGTCTCTCGCCGGATTCATATTCGGTGATGGAAAAAGAAAGCCCCTTCAATTCCAGGTGAATTTCCACCAGTCGGCGCAGATTACGTCGCAGGTTTTTCTCATCGTCACAAATGGCAATTTTCATAATCTTATTTCCTCCGCTACTATACTATCATACAAAGATGACAAAATCCATGTCAAAGATGACATTTGCTTCCGGGAATCATTTCTTCCGCTTTTATATAATTTATTTATCAAAAATGAGGAGGAAATGAAATGTTACAGGTGAAAGATCTGAATAAAAGCTATACAAACGGTGTGAATACGTATCCAGTACTGAAAAATATATCGCTGGAAGTGAAAAAGGGAGAATTTGTGGCGGTGATGGGGCCGTCAGGAAGCGGAAAAACCACACTTTTAAACTGTATCTCCTGTTTCATTCCCCATGACAGCGGTTCCATCCGTCTGGGAGATCAGGATATATCCAGCCTGGATGAGAAAAAACTGGCCAAGGTCAGGAATCAGAGATTGGGGTTTGTCTTCCAGGATTTTATGCTGCTGGATGGTCTGACGGTCCGGGAAAATATATGTCTGCCCCAGATTATTGCCGGAAAACCTGTCGCGCAGATGGAAACTAAATCTGAAAAATTCTGTCAGATGTTCGGCATTGACAGGATTATGGACAAATATCCGGCACAGATTTCCGGAGGAGAAAAACAGAGAACGGCAGTGGCGCGGGCGTTGATGAACAATCCTTACGTAATACTGGCGGATGAACCTACCGGTAATCTGGACAGTAAGTCGGCAAAAGCAGTGATTGACGCATTTCTTCAGGCCAGAAAACAGGTGGGCGCTACGATTTTCATGGTAACTCATGACAGCTATGCTGCGTCTTTCTGCGACCGGGTTATTGTGTTAAAGGACGGAAGAATTCATCAGGAGATCATAAAAAAAGGAGACAGAAGAGAGTTTATGGATAAACTTCTGGATGTTCTGCGCAGACTGGGAGGTGACGGTGATGAAGCTGAGTAAGATTTACAGGAAGCTGAGGCAAAACAGTAAGGGTCAGTATCTGCTTCTGGGATTCTGTATTTTCCTTTCTGTTCTTCTCATTACATCTTTTACACTGATGTACTATGGTCCAACTGTACAGAATTTTCTGCCGGAAGGAGGAGATACCCGTAAAATGGCCAGCCTTTTGATTGGTGTGACGGCGGTGGGATGTTTTATTTTTACCGTTTACGCTTCCGGCCTGTTTTTCCGGCATAAATCCAGGGAATACGGTATCATGATGGCGCTGGGACTTCCGAAAAAGGAACTGAAAAAGCTTCTTTTTGGTGAACTTTCCGCGGTGACCGCTCTATCATGTCTTCTGGGACTGGCGGCGGCGGTGCCGGTTTCCTGGATAATCTGGAAAATTTTTGAACTGTTTATTATTTCCAATGAGCAGATGACCTACCGTTTCGGTGGGGGCGGATTTCTTTCGGGAATTCTCTTCAGCGTTGTACTGGCTCTGGCTCTGGGACTGGCAGGACGCAGGTTTGTCAGCCGGTCGGACATCATGGAAATACTGCGCACCCAACAGAAATCAGAGATGGTAAGAGAGATCGGCAGCTGGACCTTTCCTGCAGGAGTGATTCTGACTGTGGCGGGCATTCTGCTGGGAAGCGGTCTTCCCCAGTTTTTTGCCAGAGTGCTGGATATCAGTCTGCCGGGTATTGTCAATCTGGTATATCTGCTTTCTGTTGTGGGAATCTATCTGATTCTTCTGTCTATTGTGGCTCAAAGCAGGGTGAAGAAAAACAAGAAAAAGTACTACAAAAATCTGGTGTCCATCAGTCTTATGCGTTTCAGTGCCAGAGCTGCCACGAGAAACATGTGTGTGTCCGTTCTGCTTCTGTTCGCCTGCTGCTTTTCTGCTTTTTACGGTATGCAGTACTCTCTGGCGCCGGATATTCTGAATGCTGCCACGGGAAAAACATTCTCCATGCATTATCCGGTTCTGGAGGATCAGATTAAAAAAGAAGATATCGTAAAGACGGCCGGCAGGTATGGGCAGGAAGTGGAAGACTATTCCGAAAATGAAGGGGCGAATCTGGTGATTTCTTATGACGCCCGTGATTTTAACGAAGAAGGAACAAGATATCTGGAAGTATATAAGGACAGAGAGCGAACAGCCCTTTTTGTTTCCGCGTCGGACTACCAGGTGATTTCCGGGCAGAATGTATCCGTAAAACCGGGGACGTATCAGACGGTCACCCCTGCGGATTACCGGGAAGCCTTTGATTATGTGGACGGGCTGAAAGAAGTGACGAATCCGGATACGGGAGAATCCTGGAATGTGAAGTTTGGAGGGCAACTGGAGTGTGACGTTCTGGCATCTATGAGCGAACCCTTTGCCTATGTGCTCAGTAATGAGGATTATCAGACAATGACGGCCGGGATCAGCCGGGAATATATGGAACAGATGGTTTTCTTTAATGTGTCTGATGTGGAAAACTCCTATGATTTTGCCATGGATCTTTTAAGCCAGTATGTGGATCATGCTACAGATCTTTCCAATCATCTGGGATACTGGAATATCTGGGAACAGAAAATGGCGGATGAAGCGGGTGAGCCTTATATGTACGGCGATAGAATTGATATGACTATGGACAATAACATGTTGCTGGGGGACTGGAAGTTTGCTCCTTCATTTAATATTATTACCGTACAAGACAGAATGCAGCTGATCAGTGTTTATGTAATGCTCAGTCTTTATATCTGTCTGATTTCTCTGGCCGCCATCAGCATTATGTCTTATGTCAGAAGCATCTCGGTGGCTTCCGATAATAAAGAGCTCTTTGAAAGTCTGAGAAAACTGGGAGCGGATAAAAAGTATCAGAGAATGGTGCTGAAAAAACAGCTGGCCAGAATTTTTCAGTATCCGGCGGCGCTTGGATGCGGACTGGGATTCCTGTTTTCCCTTGCCATGGATCTGTTTAATGACGGAAGACTTTCAGGTACGGAAGTACAGGCGCTGATTATTCTTCTGGGGATTATTCTTCTGGTGGCAGTTGTCTTGTATATGGTATATCGATACTCCAGAAAGCGGGCGGAGATGATTGAGGGAATTTAAAAATTTATTACTATTCACAGCTACGCCGCTCACATGCGCAGTCGTCGCCTCTTCGAGGCTTCAGTTCTGCTCCTTACGGAGCTAAGACTGCTTATGTGGGTGGCGTGACTGCTTCACAGTCCTGCCTCAGAATCAGCAGTGAATGTTTACATGCAAGCATGATACACCCACTGCTGATTCTGAGGCGGCTGTGAATAGTAATAAAAATTCGTCAATTTACCGAAATTTTGTTGGAAATAAGAAATTATTTTTACTTGTGCTGAAGTCCAAAATGTGTTAGTCTTAGATCAAGACAAAGGTGTCTGAAGTATTTTAATATTTCAGACGCCTTTTTTGTTTCCATGGAAGATATGCTCTGAAGAACCGGTCTTCAGAAAATAATCAGGAAGGGTAGGAAAACGTATGAATACAGGTGACACAGCTTTTATGATAATTTGTTCTGCTCTGGTGTTCTTTATGACGCCGGGACTGGCATTCTTTTATGGAGGATTGGTAAGAAGAAAAAATGTCTGCAATACAATGATGGCCTGCGTGGCTATTATGGGTCTGTCAGTGGTTATGTGGACGCTTTTCGGGTATTCTTTGGCATTCGGCGGAAATCACGGTGGAATCATCGGAGATCTTCGATGGTTTGCACTGAATGGAGTAGGTATGGAGCCGGGCTCTTACGCGGATTCTATTCCCCATCTGGTATTCTGTGCATTTCAGATGATGTTTGCCATGATTACGCCGGCTTTGATTACAGGATCTCTGGTGGGCCGCATGAAATTTAAAGCTTTGTTTATTTTTATTGCGCTCTGGTCGCTGATTGTATATTATCCTATGGCCCATATGGTATGGGGCGAAGGCGGATTCCTGGCAGCTATCGGTTCTGTGGATTTTGCCGGAGGAAACGTGGTTCATATCAGTTCCGGCATCAGCGCACTGGTTCTGGCTATTATTCTGGGAAGACGCCGGGGTTATGAGCATACCACATACCGTATCCACAATGTTCCTTTTGTGGTACTGGGAGCAGGTCTTCTCTGGTTCGGATGGTTCGGATTTAATGCGGGCAGCTCACTGAAGGCTGACGGACTGGCAGCTCACGCGTTTATGACTTCTGCGATTTCCGCGGCGGCTGCGCTGCTGTCCTGGATGGCTATTGATGTGATCAAGAATAAGAAGCCTACGCTGGTGGGCGCCTCCACCGGATTGGTTGTGGGACTGGTTGCTATCACTCCCGGAGCGGGATTTGTACCGATCTGGTCAGCTTTCATTATCGGAGCTTTAGTAAGCCCGATTTGCTACTTTGGAGTAGCGCTTGTGAAGAAAAAACTGAAGATTGATGATGCGCTGGACGCTTTTGGATGCCACGGAATCGGCGGAATCTGGGGAGGTATTGCCACGGGACTTTTTGGACAGAGTTCTATCAACGGCGCAGCCAGATGGAATGGTCTGGTATTCGGAGACTATCGTCTGTTCCTGGCACAGCTTGCGGGTATTGTGATTACCATTGCCGTTGCCATTGTGGGAACGCTGATCTGTGTGGCAGTGGTGAGAATCTTTACACCTCTGCGTGTAACAGTAAAGGAAGAACAGCTTGGATTGGATATTTCCCAGCATGGAGAGAGTGCATATCCCAGTTTCAACGGACTGGATCAGTAAGGTGAGGGTAGAATATGATTAAGATTGAAGCATATGTAAGAGAAGAAAAATTTGAAGACGTAAAAAAAGCGCTGGATGACATCAACGTGAACGGCCTTACCGTTTACCAGGTGATGGGCTGCGGTATTCAGAGAGGTTATAAAGAGATTGTCAGAGGTATGGAAGTGGATATGCAGATGCAGCCTAAGATCAAGTTTGAGATTGTGGTTTCTTCTGAGGAATGGGAGCAGAAAACCATTCAGGCCATTAAAGAGGCGGCCTATACGGGAGAGATGGGAGACGGAAAGATATTCAGTTATGAGATACGGTCCGCTTTAAAGATTCGGACAGGAGAAACGGGATACGACGCCATACAGGAATCAGAATGATCCTCTGATGAAAGACGGGGTAAAGGGATGTCAGAAAACACCCTTTGCCCCGTTTCCGTGAATATGCATCCCCCCCTGGGGCTTGTGAATGTTTTTCCCTTCTGATAAAGTGGAGGAAAACAATAAAGTAATAAAGGGCTAAATATATGACAGAATTATTAAAACAGATTGAAGAGTACTGGAGTACCCGGACGGAGGGATATTCCGAGGTAAATCAGAAAGAACTGGCAGGAATGCAGAAAAGAGCATGGCTGTCTGTGCTGGAAGAGCAGTTTCCCAGAAAAGCAAGGGAAAACATTTCGGTATTGGATGTGGGATGCGGTCCGGGATTTTTTGCCATGATTCTGGCGGAAGCGGGGTATTCCGTGACTGCCGTGGATTACACATCGGGAATGTTGGAAAAAGCAAAGAAAAATGCCGGGGAACTGGCTGACAGGATCACTTTTTTAAGAATGGATGGGCAGAATCTGGAATTTGACGAGGGCAGTTTTGACGCAGTCATATCCAGAAATCTGACCTGGAATCTGGAAGATCCCCGGAAAGCATACAGTGAATGGTGCCGGGTGCTGAAGCCGGGAGGCGTTCTGCTGAATTTTGATGCCAACTGGTACGGATATCTTTACGACGAGGATAAGAGGGAGGCTTACGAGCAGGACCGGAAGAATGTGGAAGAGAGGAATCTGGACGACCACTATCTCTGTACCGATATCGATACTATGGAAAACATTGCCCTTCAGATGCCCCTGTCGGGCATTTCCCGCCCCGGCTGGGATCTTCAGGTTTTAAGAGAGCTGGGAATGGAGTCTGTGCAGGCGGATGAAGATATCTGGAAATGTGTGTGGAGCGAGGAAGAAAAACTGAATTATGGCTCCACTCCCATGTTTATGGTGACGGGCAGAAAAAAGCGAAAGACAAACGGAACTTTTCATCTTCTGAATATGGAAGCGCAGCCGGGGGAACGAATTCATGGATTTTTGGAGCTGGCGGAAGGCAGATTCCGGCTTCCGGCTACCATTCTTCACGGAACCCGGCCGGGAAAAACAGCGCTGATTGCGGCAGGCATTCACGGTGGGGAATATGTGGGCATTCAGGCGGCAGTGGAACTGTCTCTTGGGCTGGATCCGGAAAAGATTGCCGGAACTGTGATTCTGCTCAAAGCGGTAAATAGGGAAGCCTTTGAACACCGGGCGGGCAGTCTGGGGGTTAAGGACGGTAAAAATCTGAACCGGGAATTTCCCGGCAGATCAGACGGAACGGAAATGGAGCAGCTGGCCTGGGCTTTTTCCCGGCAGCTGCTTACGGATGCGGATTTTTTCATTGATCTTCACAGCGGTGATGATTATGAGCGCCTGACACCTTATGTCTATTATGCGGGAAAAGCCACTCCCGCGGTGGTGGAGCAGTCCAGAAAAATGGCGGAGCAGGTGGATGTTCCCTACATGGTAAAATCCAATGTATCCTCCGGAGGCGCTTACAATTACGCAGCTTCCCGCGGGATTCCCAGTATTCTTATCGAGCGGGGAGGCATGGGACAGTGGAGCCGGGAGGAGGTTTCATCTACCAGAAGAGATGTGAGAAATATTCTGTGCCATCTGGGCATTTATCTGGGACAGAAGGATTACCGAAAGTATTATCCTCTGGATGTGACGGATGTCTGTTATCAGATTGCCTGGCATACCGGACTTTGGTATCCCTTTAAAAATCCCGGCGATATGATCCGGAAGGGGGAAGTGCTGGGGGAAGTTAGGGATTACAGCGGCAAGATTATGGAAGTATGCCGTGCGGAAAGCGATGGGGTGATCCTCTACTGTACTGGTTCTCTTCAGGTGGTAAAAGAAGGTCCCATGATTGCCTATGGCAGGATTGTAAAAAACTATGATGACAGGAAAGTAAGGATTACCAGATACTGGGGAAAACGAAGCGGAAGTTTTCTGGAACAGAGGAGAAGAGAACTTCACAGTCCGCTGGCAAAACGATGGCTTGATGCCATTGAAAGGCAGATGCCTGCGGGAAAGAAGCTGAACATACTGGATGTGGGATGCGGAACAGGATTTTTTTCCATTCTGTTAGCTAAAAGAGGACACCGGGTAACGGGTACCGACCTGACGCCGGAGATGATAGAGCATTCCATACAGCTGGCGAAAGAAGAAGGAGCCGCATGCAGTTTTCAAGTCATGGATGCGGAAAATCTGGATTTTGCTGATGATTCTTTTGATCTGGTGATTTCCCGGAATCTGACCTGGACGCTGCCTCACGCGGAACAGGCGTACCGGGAGTGGAAGCGGGTGCTGAAGCCGGATGGTATTCTGCTGAATTTCGACGCCAACTATGGAGCGGAAGATTTTGCGGATACTGCCAGTCTGCCCAAGGGCCATGCCCATAACAGACTGGGGGATGAGATGATGCGCGAGTGCGAGGAGATCAAGAGACAGCTCCCCATCAGTTCCTATCAGCGTCCGGCCTGGGATCTGGAAACTCTGGGGCGGGAAGGATTTCAGAAATTTTCCATTGATCTGGGAGTCAGCAGCCGGATCTATGTGGAAAAAGATGAATTCTATAATCCGGTGCCGCTTTTTATGCTGCGGGCACAGAAGTAAGGAGGAGTCATGGAAGGAAAAGAGATGTGGGAAAAATGCGTGGACTTTCATGGCCACGAATGCGGCGGCCTGATGATCGGATATAAGGCTTCTCTGTACGCCGCTGATCTGTTGGAGCTGGACTTTTCGCAGGATGAACAGGTGGTATGTATTTCAGAAAATGATGCCTGCGGTGTGGATGCCATTCAGGTGCTGCTGGGATGCAGTGTGGGGAAAGGCAATCTGCTGTTTCATATGACCGGTAAACAGGCGTTTTCCTTTTATGACAGAGGGACGGGGAAATCCGTCCGGCTGGTATTAAAAGAAAGACCCCGGGACATGAAAAAAGGAGAGTCCCTGGAATATATGAAAGGGAAAAAACCGGAAGAGCTTTTCGATGTGAAGAAAACCAGGATTTCTCTGCCGGAGCGGGCCAGAATCTTTGAGTCCTACATATGTGATGGCTGCAGGGAGAGAACAGGCGCAAACTGGATTCGTCTGCAGGGGGATCGGAAATACTGTATCGACTGCTGGAAAGAATATAACCGTTTTCAGGTATAAAACATTTGCATGATTTTGGGGACTGTATATAAAACAGTCCCCATTATTTTCAGGTCAAAGTCAGAGATCTTCTTCGATATCGTCATCATCCAGAAAGCGCAGGCCGGCGGTGCTGGTGACCGGAAGGGAAAAGATAACGGTTCCGGCTTTGCTGTTCATGCCTGCTTTTTCCATGACAGCTTTCATGATCATATTTTTCTGGACGGATCTTACTACGATCAGAACCAGCTCTTTTTCTTCGCTTAGAGAAATGCCCAGGAATTTCCGGGCGTATTCCGTTCCCGTTCCCCTTGCATGGATTATGGTTCCTCCGGGCGCCCGTGCGCTGCGGGCGGCGTCCATGATGAGATCGGTGTAGCCTGCATTGGCGATGGCAATCAGCAGTTCGTGTTCAGTGTTCTTCAAAGTGCTTTCCTCCTCTATGGATAATGGCTGGCTGCTGGTTACATATTCCAGCGCTTTCTTTCCTCCCACACTGGCAAGCGGGATCAGGAAGGCGATTCCCTTGCCGGGCCCCTGAATATTTGCTATGGTAAGAAGATGCTTTTTCAATTGTTTCCATGCATCTCCCGTAACAAAGGTCAAATGGATGCATTTTTCGGTATCCTCCAGTCCCAGATAATCCAGAATGGTTCCTCCGGCGGTGCCGGAACCCAGCGCAGTCAGGATAACTTTCAGATGGTACTCTCTGAAAAGGGTGAATAATTTCTCGTTTTTACTTCGATCTGTAATTACTACCATCATATAAATTTTATTCATGAAATAAATTCCCCCTACAGTTCAATAATATCGTTTTCATCCAGGCTGTCCAGATAAGAAACAGGTATTTCTTCCTGCGCCTGGGAACGGGATTTTAACTTGTATACCATGCCCATGCACTGGATGGTGATCAGAGGAGTCATGGCGACCATGGCGACCACACCGAATGCGTCGGTGACAATGTCACCCCCTACTGCCTGGCATGCGCCCATGGCGAAGGGAAGAAGAAAGGTGGCAGTCATGGGTCCGGAAGCCACGCCGCCGGAGTCGAAGGCAATGGCAGTAAAAATCTTTGGTACAAAGAAGGTCAGGACAAGGGCAATGACATATCCGGGAATCAAAAACCACATGATGGAAATTCCCGTCAGTACGCGGATCATGGCCAGGCCGACGGAAATGGCGACACCGATGGAAAGACTGGTTCCCATGGCGCTTCCAGATATGGCGCCGGACGTAATATCTTCCACCTGTTCCATCAATACGTAAACGGCCGGTTCCGCCTTTACAATAAAAAACCCAATGAGCATGCCGATGGGGAGAATGATCATACGGTAGGGCAGAGCGGCGATTACCTGTCCCAGATAATTACCGGCAGGCATAAATCCCATGTTGACGCCGGTTAAAAACAGAACCAGGCCGACGTAAGTGTAAGCGATACCTATAATAATTTTCAAAAGCGTTTTCCTGTTCAGTTTCAGAGAAAAGACCTGGAACAGGAAAAAGAAAACAATGATAGGCAACAGTGAAACGGCGATTTCTTTTGCGTATTCCGGAAATCCGTGAGAAAAGTACCGCCACAGTTCCACAGAATCTGCCAGATCCGGTATGACTCCGGCAGTGTAGGCGGTATCCTCCGGACGGAATACCATGCTCAGAACCAGAACTGCCAGGATCGGTCCGATAGAACAGAGCGCCACCAGACCAAAGCTGTCTTCTTCCGCATGCTTATCGCTTCGGATTGCCGAGAAGCCGACGCCCAGCGCCATGATAAAGGGAACGGTCATGGGACCGGTAGTAACGCCGCCTGAGTCAAAGGCAACGGCCAGCAGATCCCCGGGAATAAAAAATGCCAGAAGAAAAACGGCGATATAGAAAAAAATCAGCATTCGTGAAAGGGAAATGGAAAACAGCATACGCAGCATGGCCACCATCAGAAAGATTCCGACGCCGAAAGCAACGGCCAGGACCAGAATCTGATTGGGAATAGAGGGCACCTGCGCTGCCAGAACCTGAAGATCCGGTTCTGATATGGTGATAATGAATCCAAGAATAAAACAGATCAATAAAACAATTTTCAGTTTTCCGGACCGGGCAATCTGACCGCCGATCTTTTCTCCGATGGGTGACATGGCCAGTTCCGCACCCAGCGTAAAAAACATCATGCCAATGATCAGGAGTACCGCGCCCAGTATAAACAGGAGCAGAATGCCTGTGGGCATGGGCGTAATGGTAAAACAGAGAATCAGTACGATTGCCATGATGGGAAGAACTGCATTTAAAGCTTCCTTCAGTTTTTCAGTTAGTTTGTTTCGGATAAACAGCATAAAATACCTCCCTATATTTAACAGTATAAAGTAAAATAAACTGAATGAAAAGTTAAAAATGCATAAAATTCAGGGACAGCTTGCAAAAAGCTGTCCCTGAAAGAGTCTTCTTTTGTAAATTCAGCGGATTTCCATGTCTTTTTTGGTGGGATAAGACGCAATGGCGCCTTTTTTCTGTATACTGCGGGCACAGTAGCGGTTGGAAAAATCCAGAAACATTTCCAGATCTTCTGATGAAAGGGAGGAAAGGTTTTCAGTTCCTATGCCCTGTTCATAAAGCTGATAAAGGAAGGAACCGATGAAAGCATCGCCCGCCCCGGTGGTATCCAGAGCTTTTACCGGTATGCCGTCCGCGTGTGCGCGGGAATTTCTGGTGCAGGCGGAAGCGCCTCCGGATCCGAGCGTATAGATGATCAGACGGACATTTCCCTGAAACAGCTGATCCCGGGCATCCTCAAGGGTTTCGCATCCGGTGAGGAAAGAAAGTTCCTCATCTGAAATCTTCAGTATATCCGCCATGGGCAGAAACTCCAGAACTGCCTGTCTCAGACCTTCGTCATCGTTCCAGAGAGGACGCCTCAGATTCGGATCGAAGCTGATCAGCATGCCTGCCTGTCTGGCCAGCTGAATGGCCTTTCTGTGGGCTTCTTTCATGGGGTAGTTGCCCAGGGAAACGGAGCAGAAGTGAAGGGCGTAACCGTCTTCAAACCACTCCGGAGAAAGCCAGGAAGGTTCCATCAGCATATCAGCTCCCGGCTTTCTGTAAAAGGAAAATTCCCGGTTGCCGTCTTCCGCCAGAGCCACGAAGGCCAGAGAAGTATTGGCTTTGTCTGTTCTTTTTATGGCTTTGCAGTCGATGCCGTATCCCTGAAATTCTTCCAGAATTTTATCTCCGAAAGGATCCATGCCAAGCTGTGTGATCATTCTGGCCTGTCCGCCCAGCTTTACGAAAGCGCCGCAGACATTGGCGGGAGCGCCGCCCACAACAGGGCGGAAATCAGATACATCTTTAATTTTTTTTCCCGTCTGTCCGGGAATGAAATCGATCAGTGCTTCACCGATTGCCAACAGTACGTTTTTGTCCATCCATTTTTACCTCCATCCTGCGAAGTTCCCAGATTTTCCGGCTTTTCACATCTCCTGTCACAGTCAGGGCGGTTCGTTTCGTATCCTCCGGGAAATATTTTGTGGTAAATACCAGTTCTCCATCATTGACATAAATTTCCAGCAGGGAGGTGTCCTTTAAAATCCTCAGTGTTTTTACGAGCTCTTCTGATTCCGGCAGGCGGGCACGGCGGCAGGTTCTGCCGGATCCGGTGTCGTTTAAGAAAGTCAGCGTAATAAGATTGTCCCTGCATTCCAGAATCAGATCCTCATTGAACTGAACGGACTGTTTTCTTCCCTCAAAATTCAGACATAGATCAAAGGCTTCTGCTTCTATGGTTCCGTTGTCGGGGGACAGCTGTCGGATTCTCAGATTCTCCAGTTCCCTGACCGGACTCTGACGCAGAATCCGGCCGTCAAAGGAAAGCTCTCTGGGGACAGTCAGACAGTGCTGCCATCCTTCACGTATAATGGGTTCATTGCCGTAACGTGTTTCTTCCGGAATTCCTGCCCATCCGATCAGAATGCGGCGGCCATTTTCATCTGTGAAAGTCTGGGGCGCATAGAAATCAAAGCCCCAATCCAGCTCGCGGAAGGATTCCGGAGCACAGAGATATTCGTTCTTTTCCTTTAAAGAAAAATCATCACAGAGAAAGCAGCCCGACTGATACAGATTCTGATACCGATCTTCCTCAGGTGAGAGTCCCTGGGGACAGCACAGAAGAAAATATTTGTCTTCCATACGAAACAGATCCGGACATTCCCACATATAACCGAAAGGTTCCGGAGAGGTTATTTCTCTTTGCAGGTGCCATTTCTTTTTATCTGCTGAGGAATAGATCATGACGGCGCCCTGATCGTTTTTTCTGCGTCCGCCCATTATCATAAAGTATCTGCCGTTCTCCTCCCATACCTTGGGATCCCTTACGTGACAGGTATAGGAAGGGGGATAATCCTTATTGGTAAGCAGCAGCTGCTTTTCTTCAAAGTCCACTCCGTTGCTGCTTTTAGTATACAATATATTTGCCTGTCTGCCAGCAGAAATGTAATCGAAATCTCCCGGTTCCTTTACATTTCCGGTGAAAAACAGTTCCAGAGCGCCGTCTTCTGTAAAGGCGCTGCCGGAGTAAACGCCGTCCCGGTCCCAGAGAGTATCCGTAAGAAGCGGGGCTCCCAGGTATTTCCAGTTTACCAGATCCGGGGATACATAATGTCCCCAGAATTTGCGGCCCCCCAGAGGGCTCTCCGGTGAGTACTGGAAAAACACGTGGTATTCTCCCTGGTAAAAGCACAGACCATTAGGATCGTTCAGCCAGCCCACCGGAGGCATCAGGTGAAAGCAAAGCCGGTATTTTCCGGAGGAAACCCGGGACAGTTTTTCCTCTGCCTGCCGGCACAGAGCGGTCAGTTCGGTTCTGGTCATCAAGACTTCTTTACCTCCAGTATTTTATCCATGAAAGTCACCGGTCCGGGCTCTGATGTCATGGCAACGGAAGCGTAACTGTCGGAATTGGTGACGATTACCGGTGTGGTGAGATTGTATCCTGCAGCGGCGATTTTATCCAGATCAGCGGTGAGGAGGAGCTGTCCGGCAGTGACGGCGTCGCCGTCGGATACGTGGGCGGTAAAGTGTTCTCCGTTTAATTCTACCGTATTGATACCCACGTGAATTAAAATTTCCATACCGTCATCGGAAGTAAGTCCTATGGCATGTTTGGTATCGAAAACGGTGGTAACGGTACCGTTAATGGGCGAAAGAATTTTTCCCTGACTGGGAATAATGGCTGCGCCTTTTCCCAGAACCTCCGCTGCGAAGGTGCTGTCGGGAACTTGATCCATGGGGATTATCTGTCCTTCCATAGGGCTGTATACCACAAGATTTTCTGTTTCGCCGTCATCTGCGGGTACGGATTCTGATGAAGCTTTCAGAGCAGGCGAAGGTGAAGACGCTGCAGGAGCTTCTTTCCGGGGTTCGCGGTAGAGAATCCAGGAAATCACAAAGGCAACAGCGGCTGCTACCAGGATAACGAGAGCATACTGGAAAGTATAATCAGTTGTAATTAAAAATCCGAAGATACCGGTGATACCGTATGCCGTTGCACCCACATGGAACAGTCCGGCTACCAGACCGCCGCAGGCGCCGCCGATACATCCGGCGATAAAAGGTTTCATGTAGCGGATATTGATACCGAAAATTGCCGGTTCCGTAATTCCCAGGAAAGCGGAGAGGGAGGCGGGAAGGGCAACGGATTTCGTCTTTTTGTTTCTGGTCTTTACAGCCAGAGCCAGTGCGGCTGCTCCCTGTGCCACATTTGCGGCGGATGCGATGGGCATCCAGGTATTTAAACCGGTGCTGCTCAACAGTCCGGCTTCCAGCGCGTTGTACATGTGGTGTACGCCGGCCACTACAGTGGGGGCATAAGCCGCGCCGATGATACAGCCTCCGATACCGAAGGGAAGAGCAATCAAAGCCTGAGCCCCTGCCAGTACGTAGTTTTCAACAGTAGAGAATATAGGACCGATGATGGTCAGTGTCACGTATCCCGTTACCAATACCGTTACCAGAGGCGTTACAAAAAGATCAATGATTTCCGGTACGATTTTATGCAGTTTCTTTTCCAGTGCTGACATCAGCCAGACAGCGATAACCACCGGGATTACATGGCCCTGGTAGCCTACCAGGTTGATATCATAAAGGCCGAACCAGGCGGATGCCTTGGGAATATCCGAAGGATTCATTCCGGCTACACTCCAGGCATTGATAAGATCGGTGTGAATCATAATCATACCGATGACAGCGCCCAAAAATATATTTCCGCCGAAGGTTCTGGCGGCACTGATGGCGATCAGAATGGGTAGAAATACGAATGCCGCGTTGCTGAAAAGATGAATAATGGTATAAGTGCCGGATTCCGTCATAGCCGGAAATACATTGGCCAGACCCTCCAGCAGTCCCATCAGAAGACCGCTGGCCACGATGGCGGGAATGATGGGGACAAAAATGTCGCCCAGAGTTTTGATGGCCCGTTTGAAAGGATTCTGTTTCTGGGCCGCCGCCTGTTTTACGTCATCTTTGCTTGCTTCACTGATACCGGCCTGCCTGATAAATTCTTCATATACTTTGTTTACAGTTCCGGTGCCGAAAATAATCTGAAGCTGTCCTGCCGCCTCAAATACTCCTTTTACACCGTCGATATTTTCCAGCGCTTCTTTGCTGCATTTTTTATTGTCTGCGATTACCAGACGCAGTCTTGTGGCGCAGTGGGCGGCGGAAACGATGTTTTCCCGGCCGCCGATGTTTTCGATTACTTCTTTTGCTGCCTTGCCATAATCCATGACATGCCCTCCCATCTTTTAAAATATAGTGAAAACGTTCTCATATTATCAGAAGCGTGTTCGTTAAAAAAGGCTTAGTTTTGCAACTAAATCAAAAAATAAGTGTGAAACCGATTTCATATGATGATCATATTGTAACCGGGGAAAGTGGAAATGTAAATTGACATTCCAGACAAATTTTTCATACAGTTTTTGTGCATTTCTCCGGAAAAGGCGGGGTGTCCGTTTTCATTGACATCGGGAATGCACAATGCTAAAATTCATATGAAATCGTTCTCTCATGACGAAGCATAAGAAAGTGAAGTATGGGTATGAATATTAATGAAATTGCGAAGCTGGCCGGCGTGTCCCGGGCAACCGTATCACGCTATCTGAATCACGGTTACATCAGTGAAGAAAAGAAAGAGCGGATCCGGCAGGTGATTGAAGAGACAGGGTATCGTCCCTTAAGCTCAGCTCAGACGCTGCGCAGCAAGAAAACAAATTTTATCGGAGTGATTATTCCAAAAATCAATTCCGACTCCATTGGCCGTATGGTATCGGGGATCAACAGGATTCTGTCCCGGGAGGGGTATCAGATTCTCCTGGCCTGTACGGAGAATAATGAAAAAGAGGAACTGCGGTTTCTGACACTTTTCAAGGAAAACCACGTGGACGGTATTATTCTGGTAGGTACCATTTTTACGGCGGAGCACCGGAGAGCTCTTAAAGAGCTGTCAGTTCCCATAGTTATTTTGAGCCAATATCTCCCCGGTTATTCCTGCGTTTATTCTGATGATTACCGTGCGGCCAGAGATCTGGCGGAATATCTGACGGAAAGGGGAAAATGTTTCGGATATCTGGGGGTAACCTTAAAAGACGAAGCAGTAGGCCGCAGGCGTCTGGAAGGAGTAACGGAGGGATGTGCTGCCGGAGGATGTCAGCTTCCCTGGGAGAATATCCGGGAATGTTCTTTTCAGATGGAATCCGGCTTTGAGCAGGCGAAAGATCTTATAGAGTCCGCACCGGAGATTGACACTCTGATCTGTGCAACGGATACGATTGCCGTGGGAGCTCTGCAGTATTTGAAGTCCATTGGGAAGAAAGTTCCGGAAGAAGTTCAGATCGCCGGCATCGGAGACAGCACCATGGCCCGGGTGACGGAGCCGGCGCTGACGACGGTCCATCTGTATTATGAAGAGGCGGGGAAGGAAGCGGCGGAACTGCTGGTGGAGCTGATAGGAAAAGGAGCCGAGGCTGTCCAGAAAGAGGTAAAGCTGGACTGCAGACTGATTGTGCAGGATTCCACCCGTACCCTGTCGGAGAAAGGAAGCAGAGGATGAAAATAACGTATATCAAACACAGTGGTTTTTTAATTCAGTGGGAGCAGTGCGCATGGCTTTTTGACTATTACGCGGGAGACATTCCCGCTCTGATGCCGGATCAGAAAGTGATGGTGTTTGTCAGCCACAGCCATGGCGATCATTTTAACCCGGAGATATTCAGCAGGTTTGCGGCGTATCCCCATGTGGAATACTTTATGGCGTCGGAAACCCGTCATAAAGTCAGAAAGCTTTCTCTTCCGGAAGAGATATATAACAAAATTACATTTTTAAAGCCTCATCAGTACCAGACCGCTTCCGATGGAGCGGGAGAAAAAACGGATATTTATACCTGCCATTCTACGGACTGCGGCGTCGCTTTTCTGCTGCAGTACCGGGGACGGAAGATCTATCATGGGGGAGATCTGAACTGGTGGGTCTGGAAAGGGGAGTCCAGGCAAGAATACAACGATATGACGGCCAGATTTCAGAAGGAGATAAAAAATCTGAAGGAGAAGGCGGAAGGTGCCGTGGATGTGGCCTTTGTGCCTCTGGATCCCCGGCAGGAAGAGTGGTATCGGCTGGGAATGGATTATTTTCTTGAGAATATTGACGCGAAACTTGTATTTCCCATGCATTTCTGGGAGGAATATTCGCTGATCGAGCGGTATAAAAGGGAATTGAAGGATGACGTTCGCAGCCGGAAGATCGTACCCATCTCCCGGGAAGGGTATGAGGTGATCCTATGACGAAAAAGATTCTGATCGTGGAGGACGACGCCGGTCTTGGAAACGGTCTGGAGATGGCCCTGAAAGAAGAGGGGATTTCCTTCTTTCACAGCGCATCCCTTTTACAGGCCAGGAAACTGCTGAAGGAGGAAAGCTTTTCGCTGATTCTGCTGGATCTGAATCTTCCCGATGGCAGCGGTCTGGATTTTTTAAAAGAAATCCGTTCCGAAAGTCAGATTCCTGTGATTATTCTGACGGCTAACGATATGGAGATGGATATCGTAGTAGGTCTGGAGATGGGAGCGGATGATTACATTACAAAACCTTTCAGTCTGATGGTGTTGAGGGCCAGGGTAAAGGCTCAGCTGCGCAGACTTCCGGAAAGAGAATGGTCTTCGAAAGAGGAAGCCAGGCAGTTTGGCGCTCTTTTTCTGGATTTTCCACGAATGGAATTCAAAAGAGATGGCCGTCCTCTGGAACTTAGCCGGACGGAGCAGAGGATTCTGTATCTTCTGACTTCCAATCCGGGCATCATTTTGAAGCGGGAACGGCTAATCGACTATGTATGGACGCAGGGGGCGGAGTTTGTGGATGAAAACGCTCTTTCCGTGGCGGTAAAAAGATTGCGGGACAAGCTGGGAGACGGAAAGGACGGCTGGAAATATATCCGGACGGTCTACGGGGTGGGATATGTATGGAAGGCAGAAAGAGATGGAGAGGACTGAAATTTTGTGCCTGGTACTGGGGATTTTGCTGGCGGTATCCCTGGTACTGGGGCTGCGGCAACGCTGGAAAGTGAAAAAGCTGTATGACCGGATGGAAGGGATGCTGGAAGAAGCCATGACCGGAAGGCTGCAGGTGAAGAGCTTTGATGAAACCCGCCAGTCCCGCCTGGAGGAACGGCTGTATCATCTGATCCGGATGAGCGGGCTGGCGGCGGAAAAAAAGGAAGAAGAGCGGAACAGGGTTACAAAACTGATTGGAGATATTTCTCATCAGACCAGAACGCCGATAGCAAACAGTCTGCTGTATACGGAGCTTCTGCTGGAGCAGCCCCTGTCAGAGGAAGGGCGTTCCTGCGGGGAGGCTCTTCATTTTCAGGTAAAGAAACTGGACTTCCTCATTCGTTCTCTGGTAAAAACATCCCGTCTGGAGAATGGAATTCTGGCTGTGACGCCCCGGAAAGATCTGCTGTCCCGGCTGCTGGAGCAGGTAAAAGTTCAGATGGAAGAAAAAGCAGGGATGAAGGGGATAAAACTGGAATGGGAGTTTGAAGACGGAGAAGCCTGCTTTGATCTGAAATGGACTCAGGAAGCCCTGTGCAATATTCTGGATAACGGGATAAAGTACAGCGAGGCGGGCAGCCGGATCCGGATAACCGGTCAGTGGTATCCCATGTTTCTGCGGATCGATGTGAAAGATCAGGGAATGGGCATCCGGGAGGAAGAGCTGCCGAAAATCTTCGGCCGGTTTTACCGTTCGCCGGATGCTGCCGAAGAAGAAGGGGTTGGCATCGGCCTGTTTCTGGCCAGGGATATTGTCAGAAGGCAGGGCGGGTATATCAAAGTGAGCTCCCGGTACCGGGAAGGATCTGTATTTTCGGTTTTCCTTCCCAGGGAACAGACAGGCAGTCCGCCGGCTTAAGACTGAAATCTTTCCATACTGTCATTTTTCAGAAAGAGTCTGGAAAGAATGTGATGCTACAATCTGTGTAAAAGATAAGGATAAAAAATTTTTTACATGGAACGGAGGACGGTCAATGAACATACTGACAACCAGCAATCTGAAAAAATATTACGGTCAGGGCGACACGCAGGTGAAAGCCCTGGACGGCGTCAATCTTTCTATTGAGGAGGGATCCTTTACCTCTGTAGTGGGAACCTCCGGAAGCGGAAAATCTACACTGCTCCACATGCTGGGAGGGTTGGACAGACCTACGGAAGGAACAGTGACGGTGGATGGGAAGGACATCTTTTCCCTGAAGGACGATGAGCTGACGATTTTCCGGCGCCGGAAAATCGGATTTGTGTTCCAGAGCTACAATCTGGTTCCGGTGCTGAATGTTTATGAAAATATTGTTCTTCCGGTGGAACTGGACGGCAGGGAGCCGGATAAGGATTATGTAGACGATGTGATCGGGCTGCTGGGACTGAAGGAAAAGCTGTTAAGTCTCCCCTCCCAGCTGTCGGGAGGACAGCAGCAGAGGGTGGCCATTGCCAGAGCGCTGGCCGCCAAGCCGGCCATTGTCCTGGCGGATGAACCCACCGGCAATCTGGATTCCAGAACCAGCCAGGACGTGCTGGGCCTTATGAAGGTGACGGCGGACCGGTTCGGACAGACCATTGTGATGATCACTCACAACGAAGAGATTGCCCAGCTGGCGGACCGGACGATACGGATAGAGGACGGACTGGTGAAAGGCGGTGGTGATGATGTGGAAGGTAGGTAACAAAAAGGCCGTCCGCCGGCTTTCAGACAGAAGTCTGGCTTCTAACCGGACGCGGAATCTGATTGCCGCCGGCGCCATCATGCTGACCACTGTTCTTTTCACCACACTTTTTACCATCGGTATGGGCCTGCTGCGGTCCGTAGAGGAGCAGACCATGAGACAGAGCGGCGGCATCGCCCATGGAACCTTCAAAGACATCGACAGAGAGGCTTATGAAAGACTTAAGGATACCGGTCTGGCGAAAGATATGACGGTCAACATTTCCTGCGCCTATGATGTGGATAATCCGGAATTTCTGAAACGCCATCTGGAACTGTGGTACCGTCAGGAAGATACGCTGGACTGGTATTTTATCCGGCTGGCAGGGGGACATTTCCCGGAAAAAGCAGATGAGATCATGATGGATACCGGATCCCTCTCGCTGCTGGGAATCACGCCCCGGGAGGGGGCCCGGATTACCCTTTCCATGAATACCTCTCCTGATCAGGAAATCTTTGAGCGGACCTTTGTGCTGTCGGGCTGGTTTGAGCCGGACCCGGCGATGAACGTGGGATTCGGACTGGTATCGGAAGCTTATCTGGAGGAACACAGTGAGGAGCTTCACAGGGCCGCCGAAAGAGAAAACGGTTCAGTGGGAAAAATACGGGCGGATGTGATGTTTCATAATTCCGGGAATATTCAGGGAAAACTGGATCAGATGATTGAACAGGCAGGGTATTCCACCGATGACGCCAGTCCGGATTATATTCCCAGCAACGCCAACTGGGCTTATCTGTCCGAAAGTATGGGAGAGAGCGATCCCGTCGCCATAGCGGGAGGAGCGGTGATCCTTCTGATTATTATCCTGGCAGGTTATCTGATTATCTATAATATCTTTCAGCTGTCGGTTATTCGGGATATCCAGTTTTACGGCCTTTTAAAAACCATTGGCACCACCGGAAGACAGATAAAGAAGATGATACGCAGACAGGCGTTTCTGCTGTCGCTGCTTGGCATTCCCCTGGGTCTTCTGGGAGGATTTTTTCTGGGCTGTATGCTTCTGCCGGTGATCTTTGATGTGTCGGTCTACGGCGCCCAGGGCGTCAGCATATCGGCAAATCCCGTGATTTTTATCGGCGCGGCGCTGTTTTCCCTCTTTACTGTGGGAATCAGCACCAGAAAACCGGCGCGGATAGCGGCCAGGGTATCTCCGGTGGAAGCGGCAAAATTTGCAGGGATTTCCACAAAAAAGAAAGAAAAGAAGTCTTCCGGGGGAGCGAAGATATGGCGGATGGCGCTGTCCAATCTGGGCCGGAATAAAAAACAGACAGTAATCGTTCTGTTTTCCATGGCTCTGGCTATCGTTTTGGTCAACGGCGTTTTTATGATTACCGGGTCCTTCGATACGGATAAGTATCTGGAACGGTTTGTAGATACGGATTATCTGATCGGTCATGCGGAATATTTCAATTATGAATATATAGGAAACGATGACGAATATGCAGTGAGTGAATCTATGATTCAGGCGGTGGGGCAGCAGCCTGGCTTTGAGGAGGGCGGGCGAATTCTGGGGTACAGCAACGGTCTGACGGTGGATGCCGCTTCTTACCGGGTTCCGGAATATTTCCGGCAGGGTTCTGACGGAACTCTTTATGTGGGAGACAGCCAATGGCCTCTGGATCAGAACCCGTACGGGAATTATTTCTGCATGCTGTATGGCCTGGACGATCTGATTCTTTCGCGACTGGATATATGGCAGGGGGAAGATGATCCGGCAGTGATTAAAGAAAAGCTGAGCACGGGAAATTATCTGCTTGCCAGCGTGCCGGTGGATGATAACGGCAAGGTGGAGGAAGACAGAGTAATGCACCAGGTGGGAGATAAAGTTACTATCCGGGATAAAGAAAATCAGGAAGTGGGAACCTATGAAATCTTATCGTTGATCAAAGAAAAGTATTATCCTCAGACCAGCCGTATATCCTGGGACTTTTCCTATTATACCGGGGCGGATCAGTTCTGCGGCATCGCGCCTTCCGATATGATTATGACCTATGCCTTCAATGTGAAGGATAGTGAAGAAGAGAATATGGATGAATTCTTGCAGTATTATACGGAACAGGTGGAGCCGGATATGAGTTATGAGTCGAAAAAAAGTGCGTTGTCGGCTTTTGATGACATGACCGGAATGTTCGTCATGGTGGGAATGGCTCTGAGCCTTATCGTGGGTCTGATCGGTATTTTGAACTTTATCAATTCCATACTGACCGGTATGATCACCAGGAAGAAAGAGTTTGCCATGCTGCAGAGTATTGGAATGACAAAGGGTCAGCTGAGAAAAATGCTGCTTCTGGAAGGTCTTTACTATGCCGTACTGGCCATACTTCTGTCTTTCGGCATTACCATTCTGCTGTCGGTTACTGCGCTGAAAAGTCTTTCGGGACTGATCTGGTTTATATCCTTCCGTTTCAGTCTGCGGCCTATGGCGGCTATCGTTCCCATTCTGCTTCTTCTGGGAATACTGATTCCGCTGATTTCCGAAAAATCCGGAAGAAAGCAGTCAATTATTGATCAGCTGAGAGAAGAGTGAAGCGGAAATAACTATAAAAACCGGGATTGACAAATTTTAAGTAATATTTTTATAATGAAAAACAAGGGGCCGCTGCAGGCAGCGGCTCTTTACAAAGGCATAAGTTAGTAAAAACTAACTATAAAAAGAAAGAAGGAGATGAAAGTAACGGGAAGGAAAGAAAAAAACCTTATGAGTCAGGCAGTGGGAAAAAATCTGGAATTTTGGGAATCCGGGCAAAGTCTTACCCTGACGGCTTTTGGCAAGGCTCAGGGGGCAGAATGTCTGTCCAGACACCAGAATCTGACACAGTTTCTGGAAATGGTCTGCGGCGTGGATGAAGAGACCGCGGAAGTGAACGCGTGCCGGCTGGATTTGGACCGGTTTCTGTGAACCAGGTAGACTTTGCTTATGAAGAGGAAGAAATTTTGAAAAATTGTTCTCTTAACGTTCCCCAGGGGAAGATCCTTGGCATCCACGGCGCCAGCGGCTCCGGAAAGTCTACGATTCTCAAGCTTCTAATGCGGTTCTGGGATGTGGATAAGGGAAGCATCTGCGCAGGATCAATACCAAAGATCTGAGAGACATGGAAAGTTATGTAACTCAGGAAACTTATCTGTTTCACGATTCCATTGCAGAAAATATTGTGGTGGGAAAGCCGGGAGCTTCCCGGGAAGAGATTGTGGAGGCGGCAAAGAAAGCTTCCATCCATCCCTTTATTATGAGCCTTCCACAGGGTTACGATACTCCGGTGGGCGAGCTGGGTGATACCTTATCCGGAGGCGAGCGGCAGAGAATCGGAATTGCCAGAGCTTTTCTCCACGATGCTCCCCTCCTTCTGCTGGATGAGCCAACCAGTAATCTGGATGCTCTGAATGAGGGCGTTGTGCTGAAAACACTGAAGGAAAGCTGCGGTGAAAAGACCGTAGTGCTGGTTTCCCATCGTGATTCCACCATGAATGTGGCGGATCAGGTGTATGAGATGGAGAAAATCAGAGTGTCATAGACGACGGACCGCCATCTGCTTTTTGTGAAGATGCAAAAGCGGATGGCGTTTTTTCTTCAGCGCCGCAACAAAACGAGACTTTTGTGACAGAAACGGGTATGTTATAATACATTCATTCTAATTCTGACAGCCGGGGGTTTCCGGCATCAATGGCCATTCGGCCGATGAATTCCATTTTAATCCATTTATCAATTAAAAAAAGAGCAGATGCAGCGTGAAATATTGCAAATACAGTCCTGATTTAGTATAATAAAGCAAAGCTCTGATATGCATCTGACAGAAAGGAGGATGCATGAGGGAAAAAGATATATTGACGGCGGTTTATTTGAAAAGAAAAAGCCGATTTGCCGATCTGATTAACGTTCACTGCTTTGGAGGAAAACCGGTAATTCGTCCTGAGGATATCCAGGAAGAGGACAGTATGGAATTTCGTGTCAGAAAAGGCGGAAAGATCGGAAAAGCTGAGACGAAAAAAGAATATCGGGATGCGGTTCGGAAGGTAGCCTGCGGTACTCAGTTTGTGGTGATTTGCCTGGAAGAGCAAAGCTATGTGGATTACACGATGCCGGTTCGGGTAATGAATTACGATGCGCAGCGGTATGAGCAGCAGGTTCTGCTCAGAAGACAGGAGCACAGGGAGAAAAAAGATCTGGAGGGAGCAGGATATCTGTCCGGAATATCGCCAGAAGATCGGTTTCTTCCGGTGATAACGCTTATTCTATATTTCGGACGTCAATGGGATGGTGCCAGAAGTCTGAAAGAACTGCTGGATATTGACGGACTGTCGCCGGAGATGCAGGACCTGATTGCAGATTATCCTCTCTATGTAATTGAAGTAGGGAACTATCCTCATACCGGGCGGTTTCAGACCGATTTGAAGATGGTCTTTGGATTCTTTCAAAACGCAGATGATAAGGAAAAAATGCTGAGATTTATAGAAAAGGAAAAGGAAAGTCTGGCCATGCTGCCGGAAGATGCCTTTGATCTGATCAGCGTGATGTCAAATACGAAAGAACTGGACAGGATAAAAGAGGAAAGCCGGAAAGGAAAGGAGCGGATTGATATGTGTAAAGCTATTGATGATATGATAGCGGATGCGAAAGAGGAAGGAAGACGCGAAATGATGAGCGGCTTGAAAGAAATGGTCGAGGACGCGAAAGAGGAAGGAAGACGCGAGATGATGAGCGGCCTGAAAGAAATGGTCGAGGATGCGAAAGAGGAAGGAAGACGCGAAATGATGAGCGGCTTGAAAGAAATGGTCGAGGACGCGAAAGAGGAAGGAAGACGCGAGATGATGAGCGGCCTGAAAGAAATGGTCGAGGACGCGAAAGAGGAGGGAAGACGCGAGATGATGAGCGGCCTGAAAGAAATGGTCGAGGACGCGAAAGAGGAAGGAAGACGCGAGATGATGAGCGGCCTGAAAGAAATGGTCGAGGACGCGAAAGAGGAGGGAAGACGCGAGATGATGAGCGGCCTGAAAGAAATGGTCGAGGACGCGAAAGAGGAAGGAAAAGATGAAATGCTGAGGAATCTGATCCGAAAGAAAATGGACAAAGGTCTTCAGAAAGAAGAAATTGCGGCTCTGCTGGAAATTGATCCGGAAACTGTCCAAAGGAGCATGGAGTCTGCGTAAAAGCCCCAAATTACGGGACTTTCCTGACAGTCGAGCGGAGATTTTGCCGTAAATGATTGACTTTTTTTAACTGTCTTTCTATCCTTTACGTAAAGACGGAAAAAGGAGTTGATCAGTATGGAAAATAAGAAAACCTTTGGCGCATACATACTTCAGCGCCGCGGGGAGCTGGGGATGACACAGAAGGAGCTGGCACAGAAGCTTTTCGTAACAGAATCTGCTGTCAGCAAATGGGAGAGGGGGCTGAGTTATCCGGACATCACACTGGTGCAGAATATCTGCAGTGTTCTTAATGTTACAGAGCATGAACTGTTGAGCGGAAGTGAGGATACCAGCCGCAGAGTATCGGAGAAACTTGCCGAGAAATATAGGAAGCTGACCCGGAATTACCGTTTGTCCCAGTACATTATTTATGGTCTTATTCTTATTGGATGCGGAATTGGAAATCTGGCCGCGCAGCACAGACTGGACTGGTTCTTTATTGTAATGGGGAGTGTTATGATGATTGCCTCCCTGACTCTTGTGCCGGCACTGGCGGCGCTGGATGCCAGAACAGAGAATTACAAGCTTCCGCTGTCTTTTGGAACTTTTCTGTGTTCTCTGGAATTTCTGCTGCTTGTCTGCTGTATTTACAGCGGGGGCGACTGGTTCCTTCTGGCAGGGACGGCGGTGCTTTTTGGAACAGTTCTTGTGTTTCTGCCTTTTTTGCTTCCGCTGCTTCCACTGCCGCCTTATATGGCGGACCGGAAAGTATCGGTATATTTGCTGACAGTGACGGGACTGCTGCTGATTTTGTTGTTGGTGGGATGTTTGTATACCGGAGGCGACTGGTTTCCGGTTGCTGCGGCTGGAACCATATTCGGTCTGAGTTTGTTTTTTCTGCCTGTATTATTGTGGCAGTTTCCCTGGCCGCAGTGGGCGGCGGAGAGAAAATTGTCCGTCTATCTGCTGACAGAAACGGGACTGCTGCTGGTTCTGCTGCTGGTAAGCTGTATCCATGGAGGCGGACGCTGGTTCCTGCCTGCCGCGGCTGGAGTGCTCTTTGGTCTGGGGCTCTTCTTCCTGCCGGTTATCCTGCGTCAGATGCTGCGTGGTCTTCCGCTGTACCGGCATAAGGCGCTGATCTATTTTGCGCTGGAGACCATTCTGCTGCTGTTGATTCTGTTGATTGACGGAGTGAGCAATGGAATGAATAATTTCTGGACGATAAGTTTGCCCGTCGCTCTTTTATGTCTGACGCTTCCCTGGGGAATTATGGGGGCGGTGCGGTACCTGCCGGTAAACGGATGGCTGAAAGCTTCTGTATCATCGGCATGGTCAGGGGTGTGGCTTTGGATGGCTCCCTGGATTTTGGATC
Organism: Ruminococcus sp.; assembly: GCA_050944415.1. GTDB lineage: Bacteria > Bacillota > Clostridia > Lachnospirales > Lachnospiraceae > Ruminococcus_G. The sequence continues at coordinate 83,683 of JBMNRA010000001.1, read as the reverse complement.
AGATTCTGTCGGTGAAGTACGGGGAATTTGACAATCCGTATCTGCTGCGGATTCCCTTTGATTTTTCTGTCTGGGATTTTATTCATACGCCGTGGAATGTGATCATGATTATTCTGATTATTTTTGGAATTGTAGCAGTATTGTGCGGGGTGATGGGACTGCGTTCTTACATGCGGAATGCAAAAAAGCGTTCGTGAAAATTTTTTTCGGGTTGACAAAGAAAAAAAACTGTGATACGGTTACGATGTTCGGTAGGTAAGGCTCCTGCAGGGATATGGACTGTTGCCGCGAAATAGTGGAGACACTATGAGCTGGTTTGAACAGGGTACATCGTACGTAAGGTGTATCATAATACAGTTTCACCGCCCTCCAGAGTTAAAGCTCAAACGAATGTACAAGAAGTGGTATGATTTCCCGTATGTTCTCCGGACATACGGGATTTTTTCGTTAAAGGAAAACAAAAAAGGAAGGTGATGCACCGTGGAACATGGGCGAAGTTGTGAGAAAATGACGAAACGATGGTTGTTTATACGCTGCGGGTGCGTCTGCCTGTAACGTTTATCTCGTATGATTTATGAGGCCATCGTTTTGTAAAGAAGTATTTGCAGGACGGTGGCTTTTTTGCGCCCTAAAATAAGGAAACAAGGGTGTGAAAAATGTACACTGTACCTTTTCCTGGCAACTGTTAGCTGAGTCTTTAATTTGGGAGGTACGGAAATGATGAAAAATACAAATAAAAAAGCAGTAGAAAGACTGTACTGGGCGTCTGCTCATGAGGAAAAAGAATTAGTAAAGAAATATGGAACAGGAAAAGAAGGTCTGACAGAGGAAACGGCAGAAAAGTTAAGAGTTGAATATGGCGGGAATATTCTCACCTACGGCAGAAAAAATCCCGTTATCCAGAGACTTTTTGCCGCCTTTATCAATCCATTTACCGTTGTTTTGCTGGCGCTGGCGGTTATTTCTGTTTTTACGGATATTCTGATGGCGGCCCCAGGCGACAAAAATTATGCCACAGTGATTATTATAACGGTTCTGGTGATGATTTCCGGTATTCTGCGTTTTGTACAGGAGACCCGCAGCGGAAATGCGGCGGATAAATTAAACAGTATGATCCGCACAACAGCATGCGTCCTGCGGGAAGGTGATAAATCGGAAATTCTTATGGAAGAAATCGTGGCAGGCGACATGGTATATCTGTCTGCCGGAGATATGATACCGGCGGATGTGAGAATACTGGAAGCGAAGGATCTGTTTATCAGCCAGTCATCTCTGACCGGAGAAAGTGAGCCGGTGGAAAAATGCGGCGGGATTGTCAGCCGTAAGAAAGCTCTGACGGAAACGGAAAATCTGGCGTTTATGGGAAGCAATGTGATCAGCGGCAGCGCGAGAGCCATTGTGATCGCGGTGGGAAATGATACCATGCTGGGTGAGACAGCCAGAACTCTCAATGAAAAGCCGCCGAAAACCACATTTGAAAAGGGCGTCAATGCTGTTTCATGGGTGCTGATCCGTTTCATGCTGATCATGGTGCCGGTGGTTTTGTTTATCAACGGGTTTACAAAGGGAGACTGGATGCAGGCGGTGCTTTTTGCTATTTCAGTGGCTGTGGGACTGACTCCGGAGATGCTGCCTATGATTGTTACCACATCACTGGCCAAGGGAGCGATGGCCATGGGCAGAGAAAAAGTCATTATCAAAGATCTGAATGCCATTCAGAATCTGGGCTCCATTGATATTCTCTGTACGGATAAAACAGGAACTCTTACGCAGGATAAGGTGGTGCTGGAATATCATTTGAATGTGGATGGGAAAGAAGATAACAGAGTTCTGCGTCATGCATTTTTAAATAGTTACTTTCAGACAGGACTTAAAAATCTGATCGATGTAGCCGTAATTGCCAGACAGGAAGAGTTGGGGTCCGAAGAATTGATTCAGAAATACAAAAAGGTGGATGAGGTTCCCTTTGACTTTGAACGCCGCAGAATGAGCGTGGTTGTGGAAGACGCGGAAGGAAAGACTCAGATGGTTACCAAAGGCGCCGTGGAAGAAATGCTGAAATGCTGTTCCTGTGCAGAATGCGGCGGAGAGATCCGGCCGCTTGAGGATAAGGTGCGCAGGCAGGTTCTCGCAAAATCTGATGAACTGAATAAACGGGGCATGCGCGTCATTGCAGTAGCTCAGAAGACCAATCCGTCTCCGGTAGGGCAGTTCTCGGCCGGAGATGAGAAAGATATGGTGCTGATTGGATTCCTTGCTTTTCTGGACCCGCCGAAGGAAACCGCGAAAGCTGCAGTTGAAGCGCTGAAAAAGTATGGAGTTGCCATTAAAGTTCTTACCGGCGACAATGAAAAGGTTACCTGCGCCATCTGCCGTCAGGTAGGTCTTAATGTGGACAGAATTCTCCTGGGTGACCAGCTGGATAACATCAGTGATGATAAGCTGGCTGAGACGGCGGAGCAGGTGACGGTGTTTGCCAAGCTGTCGCCGCTGCAGAAGGCACGCATTGTCCGTGTGCTGAGAGAAAATGGACACAGCGTGGGATATATGGGAGACGGCATCAATGACGCGGCCGCCATGAAAGCTTCTGATGTGGGAATTTCCGTTGATACGGCAGTGGATATTGCCAAAGAATCCGCAGCTGTTGTGCTGCTGGAAAAAGATCTGACTGTACTGAAACAGGGAGTGGTGGAAGGAAGAAAAACCTATGCCAATATGATCAAATATATTAAGATGACGGCATCTTCCAATTTTGGAAATATGCTTTCCGTACTGGCGGCGAGCGCTTTTCTTCCTTTTCTGCCTATGGCATCGCTGCATCTGATTCTGCTGAATCTGATTTATGACATCTCCTGCACGGCAATTTCCTGGGATAATGTAGATGCCTGCTATCTTACAGTGCCGCGCCGCTGGGATGCTTCGGGTATCAGCCGGTTTATGCTGTGGATCGGGCCGATCAGTTCAATCTTTGATATTATGACCTATCTTCTCATGTACTTTGTGATCTGTCCCGGAGCCGTGGGCGGTCAGACATTTTTACAGATCACAGACCCGCAGATACAGGATCTGTATATTGCACTGTTTCAGACCGGATGGTTTGTGGAATCCATGTGGAGCCAGACACTGGTCATTCATATGATCCGTACGGCGAAAATACCATTTATACAGAGCCACGCATCGGCTTCCGTTACACTGCTGTCCTTTATGGGAATTGGCATTGTTACCCTGATTCCCTTTACTCCATTAGGTACGGCGCTGGAGCTTACAGCCCTTCCGCCGGCATTTTTCCTTTGTCTGGCGGTAATCGTGCTGGGATACATGGTTCTTGTAACTGCGGTAAAAAAAGTGTATATCCGCCGGTATGGGGAACTGCTGTAAAATATTTTTCTTTCTGACAAAAATACAGTGCCTGGAATACTCTGCAGTATTCCGGCACTGCTGTTAAAAATCATCGTTTTACAGAAGTTCTTTCTTTATGCGTTCCAGAGCTTCCGGCGCCTGCTGATCCATTTTCTCAGGGAATCCAAAGTAGGATACGCAGATAATATTATCGCCGCCAACCTTTGGCGCATCAGGTTTCAGCTGCTTGTTGGCAAAATCCATCTCCCGAAGGGTTTCAAAGATGCCATCGAAATCGACTTCGCCTTCACCCATGGCAGTATGCTGGTGGATGGTAACGTCTGCGCGGCCCCGGCTGTTGAGCCATGGCGGATTAAGAATATAGCGGCAGTCTTTGGTCTGATTCCAGGTATCTGCCAGCAGTACGTGGGTCAGATCATTGCCAGCATATCTGAGCATGTGGCGTACGTCTCCTTTGCCCTGATCGTAGAAAAAGCCGTGGGATGCGGAATAAACATAGCCCAGATTTTTGGAACGGAAAGATTTGACAATGTCGCAGGCTTCATCGTTGAGTTCTACGAAGTCATAAGGATGGGACTGCAGTTCAACACGCAGACCTTCGCGTTCAATAATCGGCAACAGTTCCTCCATGGATTTGTAAAACATACCGTTGCAGATTTCCTGCTGATTGGGATCGCCGGAGAATTCGGTATTAATAACCGGTACGCCCATATCAACCGCGATCTCTATGATCCGTTTCCAGTTGGCAACTGCATGCTGGCGCTGCTCCTCTGTGGGGCCGGACCAGCGATAAACTACGATGAAAGATGAGATTTCCACACCGGTCTCTTTGAGGGCCTGTTTGTACTCTGCCTGACATTCCTCGGAAAACAGAGGATGTTTATAAAAGGGGTTAATGCGGGGATGGGGAGACTGCTCGATATACTTATAGCCCCAGTCGGCTACTTTATGTACGTAGTCGCTGATGGACATCTGCTTGGCGAGCACGTCAACGTCAAATGCAATTTTCATATATTTTACCTCCTGTTTAGAATAATCTGACTGGGATGTATTCCCTTCGTTGATACCATTATACTGCATTTTCTCGATACTGCCAATGATACTTTAAACCTGAAAACTGCGAAATCCTGCTGTTTTTGGTTGCGTCTTCTGTGGGGATTTGTTACCATGAAAGAAAAAAGGAGGGAGAATGGTATGCTGATTCCGGAAAAAGGGGTATATCAGACTTCGGAACGATACTTTTTCACCCCATCTTCACTGGCGCGGGAACTGTTTTATTACCTGACACGCTGCGGCCACTACTTTTGCAGCAGCCTGTATGCTTTCAGCCATACTTCCGAGATAGCTCTTCAGGACGATCACAATAAAAATATCATGCTGTTTCTGATTCAGGCGGGAGCAATGGAGATCGAACTTGGAGGCGTATCTGCTGTGGCTGCTGCGGGCCAGACTGTGATATTCGACTGTCACGAGCCCTATCGGTATCAGGGAAGGGACGGACTGGAGTTTACCTGGCTTTTGTTTAACGGATTAAATGCGCGCACTTTTTACAGGCGCATTTTGCAGGCAAGGGGAGGAAAACATGTATTTACACCGCTGGCGTTTGAGGAGATTAAAAAACTGGCGGAAGAGCTTTTAAGCGGATGTACACTGAATGAGCGTATCAGTGAAGCCGCATGTTCACAGCTTATTCATCGTTTGCTCTGCCTTCTGCTGTTGGATGAGCCCGGCCCGGCTTATGACGATGGCGACCGTATCGGACAGGCGATACAGTATATGCACCTTCATCTGTTTGAACCCCTGTCTGTACAGCAGGTGGGAGAAGCTGTCGGTTTAAGTCCCTCCCATTTTTCCAGAGAGTTTAAAGCGAGGACAGGATATTCTCCTTATGAATATATCGTAATGCGCCGCATAGACTGGGCCAAACATTTGCTGACTTCAACCCGGAAGTCCGTGGGAGAGATCGCTTTTGACGTAGGCTACAACAGTGAAGAAAATTTTATTCACAGCTTTCAGAAGCATGTGGGTATTTCGCCGGGACGGTTCCGGAAGTATCCCGTGTAAATTAGTGGCAATATTCCATAATAAAATGAAAAGAATCTTGGCAATTTTGATGAAAGTACGCGGCTGTGTACTTTTTGCTTGCAATCTCCAGGCAGAATGATATAATCAAAGCATAAAGTGTTCACGTGCACGCAAATAAATATTGCCAAAATTAGAAAGGAGATATTCCATGACTTTACAGGTTGCTGTCATCGGCTGCGGTATGATTGGCCGGGAACATATTGAACGTATTCAGAATCGCATTCGCAATGCGCGGGTTGTTGCTGTGTGTGATGTTTTTGAGGAGGGCGCGAAAAAAGGCGCTGAGATTGCCGGAGGTGGAGTAAAGATTTATACGGATTTTCGGGAAGCGATCAATGATCCGGATGTTAATGCAGTTGTCGTTACTACTCCGGGGGCTTTTCATAAAGATCCGGTTATCGCTGCAATTCAGGCCGGTAAACCGGTATTTACGGAAAAACCGCTGGCTAACACAGCAGCCGACTGCAAGGAGATTGTAGATGCGGAAATGGCTTCCGGGAAACATCTGGTGCAGGTTGGATTTATGCGCCGTTATGACCGCGGGTACAAACAGGTAAAGGAACTGCTGGATTCCGGAAAGTTCGGTGCTCCCATGGTGATTAAGTGCACACACCGGGCGGATGGAGTTGCTCCGGATTATACGACAGCAATGGCTGTTACTGATACTGCTATTCATGAGATCGATGTGCTGCCGTGGCTGGTAAACGATGAATGGGAAGAAGTGCAGTGCCTTATGCCAAAATCCTCTTCAAAAGCCCATGAAGGCCTTAAAGATCCCCAGATTATGATCATGAAAACGAAGGGCGGCATTATTAATGTATTGGAAGTCAACGTCAACTGCGGCTTCGGATACGATATTAACTGTGAAGTTGTGTGTGAAAATGGCGTAGTCAATCTGCCATGTCCTTCATTCCCAACTGTGCGATATGACAACCAGGTGTCCACCAAGATTGAGGATAACTGGATTCTTCGTTTCATTGATTCCTACGATGTTGAGATTCAGGATTGGGTAGACCACGCGCTCAAAGGTGAAACGGGCGGCTCTTCCGCATGGGACGGCTACACAGCCTCAGTTACCGCGGACGCTCTGGTAAAATCCCAAAGTTCCGGACAGCCGGAAAAAGTTGTTACCGGGGGCACGCCGGAATTTTATCTGAAATAAAAGAATAGTGGAATATTCAGGAAAAGACTGTTGATAAAAAATCGGCAGTCTTTTTTTGTTTCCTGAAATTATAAAAAAGTAAGTCAAAAATTCTAAAAAACAGGTCAAAATATTGATAGTTACAAAACATTGGAAAATTTATAATAGAACCATAGTTAATCGAGAACAGTATATAAAAAGAAAAGGAGTTGTGTATGAAGAAAAAGACCTTGAAAAAATTAACAGGAGTTGCTTTGTCAGCAGTGATGGCAATTTCCATGCTGGCGGGATGCGGCTCCGGCGAATCTGACACACAGGAAGACACCAGCCAGAATACGGAAGAGACAAGTGAGGAGACGGCAGATGACGGAGAGCTGAAAGGGAGCGGTGAAACGCTGACTGTAGGAGTGCAGCCCTGCAGTTTCTGTTATCCGGTAATTTATGCCAGTGAACAGGGATATTTTGAGGATGCGGGATTAGATGTGGAATATATTGTATTTGACAATGGATCCTCTATGAATGAAGGACTGGCGGCACAGCAGCTGGATATCGGTGTAAACGGACTGGCAACGATTTATACTGTGTGCGGCGGGGTATGTGATTTGATTGGAGAATCCGAAAGTTGTGCAACAGGAGCAATTTATGCCCGGCCGGACAGTGCGATCGCCCAGGCATCTGAGATTGACGGCATGAACGGCAGTAAAGAGACTCTGGAAGGAGTGACAATTTTAGGTGCTACAAGTACGTTAACACAGCAGCAGGCATATGCATATATGAACCAATTCGGACTTACGGCGGGAACAGATTATGAATTTTTGAACATGGATTATTCTACGGCCAATCAAGCTTTTATAGCAGGTGAAGGCGATCTGATTTCTGTAGATGGACTGAATTATATTGCGGAACTGGAAGATGCAGGGATGGTCAGAGTCTGTGATTATGCGGCGGCTACAGGAAGTCCATACCGTTCCGGTATCGTATCCAGAAGAGATGTCAGTGAAAACAGAGCGGATGATGTAACATTATTCCTGAAAGTCTTTTATGAAACGGCAGATGAACTGATGAACGATATCGATACTTTCGAAGCAGGTTATCTGGAGTATGTGTTGGAAAATGGAAGGGAATATACGGAAGAAACAGTTGCCGAGGAAATCGCAGCACGTCCGCTATTTACAAAAGAGACAATGGAAGCAGCAGATTACGAACTGGGTGTCAGTACAATTTCAGCAGCAGAGTTTTTTGCAGATATTGGCGTAATAGAGGAAGGAAATCTGGACAATCTGGCGAATATTAATCCGGATTTTCTCAATGCGGCATTGGATCTGAATGTAAAAGCAGCAGTGCGGGAATAGAAAGGTCTGATGAGAACAACAGGGTAATTCTAAATGTTGCCCTGTTGTTTTGACTAATAAGGGCATAAGAAAGGAATGTTACTGTGCAAAAGAAAAAAAGTAAGGTTTTATGGATCATTAGTGTGGTTTCCGTAGTTTTTGTATTGTTTGTATGGTGGCTGGTGACGGATGGACTTGGAATTTTTTCTTCCAATACCCTTCCGAGTCCCATAAAGATTGTGCAGGCGTTTATCAGAAAACTGACGGATCCGAATCCGGATGGAGCTACGTTGGGAATACACCTGATGTCAAGTTTGAAAATTGTTCTCACAGGATACTTACTGGGTGTTGTAATTGGTATTCCGCTGGGTATTGTGATGGCCTGGTATGAAAAAGCGGATCTGATGATCCGGCCGGTATTTGATATGATTCGTACAGTTCCAGGCATCGCTTGGGTACCCGTTATGGTTGTGTTTTGCGGTATCGGTTTTACATCAAAAGCAATCGTTATTTTTATCGGGGCGGTTGTGGCCAACGTAATAAATGCATATTCGGGAATCAAGCAGACGAAACAGGTGCACCTTTGGGTAGGAGCTACTTTTGGAGCTTCCAACTGGCAGCTGCTTACAAAGATTGCATTGCCTTCAGCATTCCCAATGATTATGAATGGACTGAAGTTATCTCTGGGAGGCGCATGGACGACAATCGTAGCAGCGGAACTTCTGGCTTCCAATAAAGGAATCGGTTACATGATACAGCAGGCCAGAGGTATCCTGAGACCGGATATTATTATAGTAGGAATGTTCGTCATCGGTATTGTGGGGTCTCTGCTGATGCTGCCTATTTCTCTGATCGAAAAGAAGGTTATGAAAGGGGGTAAATGGTAATGCAGACGAAAACTCCTGCACAGGAAAGAAGAGACAAAATTGTTTTTGGTGTACTGGCAGTATTCATCTTTCTAGTGATCTGGTATCTGGTGACGAAACTTACCGCTTTTGGTGAGATTTTTCCCGATCCGATTACAGTGCTTGCCAATATCGGGGATAAGTTTGTACATCCTCTGGGGAAAGTAACTTTATTGGGGCATATTCTGGTATCTATCAGGCGTGTAATGGCTGCTTTTGTAGTGGCGGCGGTTGGAGGAATCATTCTTGGCGTGACGATGGGCTGGTATCCGGTAGTGGAGGCCATATTTAAACCCATTATAGAGTTTCTCCGTCCCATTCCTCCTATTGCCTGGATTCCCATTTCTATTTTATGGTACGGATTTTCAGAGATGTCAAAGTATTTTCTGATTTTTCTGGCTTCCTTTTTTGTTATTACCATCAGTGTTTATTCCGGCGTAAAATCTGTGGATCCTATGCTGATCAGAGCGGCCAGAATGCTGGGAGCAAAAGATAATCAGTTATTTACTACAATTATTATACCGTCAGTAGTGCCTTACATATTTTCCGGACTTCAGGTAGCTTTGGGCAACAGCTGGGCCAGTATTGTTGCGGCGGAGATGGTCCAGTCTGACAGAGGCGTAGGATGGATTATTATCACCGGGCAGCAGAGCAGCAATATGGTGCAGATAGTAACGGGAATTGTATGTATTGCTGTAGTCGGTATGCTGCTGGTAACGATTATGAGAGGATTGGAGAATAAACTATGCGCATGGAACAAACAGGGAAGATGAAAAAGGATTTCATTGTATGTAAAGATGTTATGGAAGAGTTTCCCAGAGCCGATGAAGGAATGTTCCGGGTTGCGGAACATCTGGATTTTACAGTAAAGGAAAATGAATTTCTGGTGCTGTTTGGTCCGGGACAATGTGGAAAAACTTCCGTACTAAATATGATCGCCGGTTTTGACCTTCCAACATCCGGAAGCATTACAGTGGATGGACAGGAAGTGAAGGGACCGGGAGCCGAAAGGGGGATGGTATTTCAGACTACCTGTCTTTTCCCCTGGCTGACGGTAATGGGAAATGTAGAGTATGGCCCGAAAGTACGGGGGATAAGTAAGAAAGAAAGACGTCAGATGGCACAGCATTATATTGATCTGGTAGGACTTCAGGGATTTGAAAATCATTATCCTGTAAAACTGTCGGGGGGGATGAAACAGAGAGTAGGTATTGCCCGGGCATACTGCAACGAACCGGTGGTGATGCTGATGGACGAGCCTTTCGGACATCTGGATGCTCAGACCAGGTATCTGATGCAGGAAGATCTGATGAAGATATGGGAGCAGGAAAAACGGACTGTTATTTTTGTTACCAATAATATAGAAGAAGCTCTGTATCTGGCAGATCGTATTCTGGTACTGACGAACTGTCCCACAAAAGTAAAGGCGGAATATAAAATAGATCTGCCACGGCCGCGGGATTATACAGATCCGGATTTCCTGCATATGAGAAAAGAGATCAGCGAAGTGGTAGATCATACACTGTAAGGCGGAGGAATGGGAATGATGGAAGAACAGAAAAGAAAAGCGCCGGGGGCCAGGGTAGAGGTAAAAAATCTGACAAAAAAATTCGGAGACTTGCTGGTTCTGGATGACATTTCATTTAATGTGGAAAAAGGAGAATTCTTATGTATTGTAGGTCCCACCGGATGCGGGAAAACTACATTTCTTAACAGCCTGACCAGGCTGTATGATATAACAGCGGGAGAGATTCTGGTAAATGGGGATGCGGTAGATCCCAAGAAACATAATATATCTTATATTTTCCAGGAATATTCGGCTATGCCATGGCTGTCTGTGGAGGATAATATCCGTTTTGGATTGGATATTAAAGGAGTTTCTAAAAAAGAGGCGCAGGAAAATGTGGAAGAGATGCTTGAGATTGTAGGCCTGGAGAAGTTCAGGAAGCAGTATCCGCATCAGCTGTCGGCCAGTATGCTGCAGCGTGTCAGCATCGCGCGGGCATTTGCAACGAAACCGGAGCTGCTTTTGATGGATGAGCCTTATGGGCAGTTGGATATCGAACTTCGTTTCAAGCTGGAAGATGAACTGATTAAGCTGTGGGAAAAGCTGGGAACTACGGTTCTCTTTATTACGCACAATATTGAAGAAGCGGTATATCTGGGACAGAATATCATGGTTCTGACCAATAAACCGACGAAAGTAAAGACAGTGATACCGGATGAGATGCCTCATCCCAGAGATGTTACGGCTCCGGATTTCGTTAAACTGCGTAACTATGTAACAGACATGATTAAATGGTGGTGAGAAAATGCGTACAATCATTTTGATGCTGGACAGTGTCAATCGGAGATTTTTGAAATGCTATGGTTCTGATGAACCTGCGTTTACACCGAATATAGATCGACTCGCTCAAAAGGGAGTGATATTTGACAATCATTGGGTAGGCAGTTCTCCCTGCATGCCTGCCAGGAGAGATATGATGACAGGACGCCTGAATTTTCTGGAATGCCCCTGGGGAGGAATTCAGCCTTGTGATGATACACTTCCCCGTATCCTGAAAAAAAATAAAATCTTCAGTCACATGGAAACGGATCATTTTCATTATGCGGAGATGGGCGGAGAGAATTATATGAACCAGTTTACATCCTGGCATCTGAACAGAGGTACTGAGCATGATACGGTAAACCTGCGTCCCTGCTCTACGGGTATTCCGGATATTGCACGTGCCAGGACGCCAAAGGAAGACTGGCTGGGCATATACTCCCGCAGCTACTATGCGACGCGAAAAAAATATCAGGGCAAAAAAGAAAATTATTCTACGGCCCGTACTTTTGAAAAGGCGGCGCAATGGCTTTCTGAATCGCAGGATGCCGATCAGTTTCTTTTATGGGTGGAGGGATTCGATCCTCACGAACCATTTGACGTACCGGAGGAGTTTTTAAGTCAATATCGACAGTACTGTGATTTTGATCCCGATTTTTTCTGGCCTCCTTATGATGTGACTGACAAGTATACCGAGGAACAGATTGCCCAGATTAAGTACAGATATAAGGCATTGCTGACAATGTCAGATTATTATATCGGAAAAGTATTGGATGTGCTGGATAAATATGATATGTGGAAGAATACGGCTGTTATTTTTACAACAGATCATGGATATATGCTGGGGGAACACGGATTTTTTGCCAAGAATTATATGCCTGATTATAATGAACTGATGCATATCCCCATGATTATCTGCCATCCGGATTATCATCCGGGACGGGTAAAAACTATTACTCAGAATATTGATCTTTTGCCAACGGTGATGGATATTTTTAAAATTGACAGAAAACAGCTTGCAAATCCTTTACATGGAAGCAGTGTAATGAAGCTGATGGACGGAAGCAGGGCTGAGAACCGGAAGTACGCCTTGTATGGACAGTTCGGTAAAAATGTTAACATTACAGATGGGCATTATGTATATATGAGAGCTCCGGTGACTGAAGAAAATCAGCCATTAAATATTTATACGGCAATGCCTTATATTTTGGGGGAGTCAATTGGACTGGATATGATGAAGAAGGAGAGTTTTATCAATATACAGTGTGCCAGACTGCCATGGACGGAATATCCAATGTTAAAATTTTCAACCCTGGATGTGATGTGTGATACTACCCAGGGATTTAATGGGAGATTTTCTTATTGCAGCAAGAGTATGCTTTTTGATATCGAAAAGGATTATAAACAGTATCATCCGATTTGTGATGAAAAGCTGGAACATAAATATTGCAGTATTTTGAAAGAAGAGATGAGAAAAGCAGATTCTCCCCAGGAGCAATTTGAAAGGCTGGGAATTTAAAAGAAAGGACAATTGGAATGAAAGAAACTATGACCGCAAAAGAACGCTGGCTGGCCGCGTTGCAGATGAAACCAGTGGATAGAATACCAGTGTGGGCTAAGCTGGGTTCCGCCTATCCGAAGTATCAAAAAGAGCCGTTTAACAATATGACAGTTTCCCAGCTGCAGAAATATGTGGGCGGTGACCGGCATGAATGGATTCAGCCTTCCGGGAAACTGAGGTTTAAAAACGGAGCCGGTATAGAAAAAAGCAATAAAAATGGAGATATTACAATTACGTATATAACAAAATATGGTACATGTATAAATAAGAAAAAAATTGATCCGGAAACAGAATCCATGCATCCCGTCGATATGTGTATAAAAACACTGGAAGATATTAAGATCATGACAGAGTGGTATGACAGCAGTGAATTTGTTTTTGACAAAGAAGCCAATGAAAGAGCAAAGGCACAGTATAAAGAATGCGGGCAGGATGCAGTTGTTTCTGAAGTTGTTGTGGAAACTCCTTTCATGTATTATCTGGAATATCTGGCAGGAATTGCACAGGGGCACCTGCTTTTGGCAGATTATCAGGATGAAATTGAAGCTCTGTTTGAGGCTGAAGACCAGTGGTGTCAGAAAAGAGTGCAGGTAGCCGCTGAGCATAGTCCGGCTGATATTTTATATATAGAAGAAAACACTTCAACCACTACATTATCTCCGGCTCAGTTTCGCGAATACTGTGTGCCGGATCTGAAAAAATATACGCAAATAATGCAGGAAGCCGGATATCCGGTGGCATATCATATGTGCGGTCATTTAAAACTGCTGCTTGCGGATCTGGCACAACTGCCAAATCAGGCACAGGAAGCTTTTACACCGCCGCCTTTCGGCGCGGCTACATTGACAGAAGGCCGTGCTGCATGTCCGGATAAGTGTTTTATTGGAGGCTGCGGTGCGGGACAATGGGTAGAAAATGATGCGGAAAAGATTATCACATATATTGAAAGTCAGTTTTCACGGCTTCCTCATCACAGAGGGATTGTACTTACATCTGCAGGAGTTATGCCGCCGGGATGCAGCCCGGATACGATAAAAGAAGTATTTGATTGGGTAAAAAAATATCCTAATCGAAATTGATAAGAAAAGGCAGGTGAGGATTATGGAGAAGAAGCCGAATATTCTGGTTTTCTTTACAGACCAGCAGCGGTGGGACACCTGTGGCTGCTATAATCCCAATTTAAATCTGACGCCGAATCTGGATGTCCTGGCGGCGGACGGCATGGTGTTTGAGAAAACGTATACGTGTCAGCCGGTGTGCGGCCCCGCACGGGTGGCTATCCAGACGGGGATGTATCCAACGGCTGCAAATTTTTTTCATAATTGTTGTCAGATAGATCCGAAGAAAATTACAAGTCTGGCGGAATATCTGAACAGAGCAGGATATAAAACCGGCTATATTGGAAAAACACATTGGTCATTGTCTACGGATGGACCGGTTCCGAAGGATTTGAGGCTGGGGTATAAGGATTACTGGAAGGCTGTAGATGTTTTGGAATTTTCATCGCTTCCTTATGAAGGACAGCTTTATGATGAAAATAATCAGCGTGTCGGATTTAAAAATAGGTATCGTCCTGATTTTTTGACGGATTTGCTTCTTGAGTTTCTGGATGAGCAGAATCAAAAAGAAAGGAAGCCATTTTTTTTGATGATGTCTTTGATTGAACCGCATCATCAGAACTGTATGAACCGATATGTGGCGCCTGACGGATATGCCGAAAAATATCGGGATGCCTGGGTGCCGGGGGATCTGAAGTGCCGTCCGGGAATGGGTGACTGGGAAGAGAATCTTCCAGATTATTATGGAATTATTAAAAGAATTGATGAAAATCTGGGAAGAGTGGTAAGAAAATTAAAAGAGACAAATATGTATGACGATACAGTGATCTTTTTTACTTCGGATCACGGAAGTCATTTCCGCACCAGAAATGAAGAATATAAACGTTCCTGTCATGAGGCATGTACCAGAATTCCCTTTGTAGTACATGGCCCGGGGGTAAAACAGGGAATAAAAGAAAAAGATCATCTGTTTAGTCTGTTAGATTTACCGGCTACGATTCTGGATATTGCCGGAGAAAGAGTACCTGCGCATTATCATGGGAGGTCTCTGATGCCTTTCCTGAGAGGGGATCGGGTACATGAATGGAGGCAGAATGTGTTTATTCAGATCAGTGAAGCACAGGTGGGAAGAGCTGTTTGCGATGGGCGATTTAAATATTCTGTGTCAGATCCATCGATGAATGGATTCAGAGATATAAAATCTGATCATTACACAGAAGAATTTCTTTATGATCTGTCGGTGGATCCGGATGAAAATCATAATCTGATTGATGATCCCGCTTATGAGGATATATGTATTTATATGGGAGAATGTCTGATTAAGAATATAGAATGTTTTGAACATTATACACCTGAGATTTTTCATAAGCAGCAAGGAGGAATAAAGATATGAAAGCTATCCTGATACTCTGTGATACGGTAAACCGCAGAATGTTGGAAAGTTATGGAGCACGGGAACCTGCTTATACACCTAATCTGAATCGCCTGGCGCATAAAAGCATGGTTTTTGACAGCCATTGGTGCGGCAGCGCCCCCTGTATGCCGGCCAGAAAGGATATCATGACAGGGCGGCTTTCATTTTTGGAAAAACCTTGGGGAGGTATGGAACCGTATGATCTGACACTGCAGCAGATGTTGAAAGAGAAAAATGTACATAGCATGTTATTTTCAGATCACGCCCATTATCTGATTCCGGGCGGTGAGAATTATACGAAAGGCTTTACAGCCTGGGATGTTTATCGTGGTCAGGAGGGAGATCCTTGGTGTGTACAGCCGGATAAAAGTGGGATACGACTGGAAAAAAGACCGGAAGGCTGGAAGGGGGAATACTCAGAATCAGAAGCGGCAAATAGAAGACAGTTTAAAACAGAATATGATTATCCCAGTGTAAAGACCATGTATCATGCGGCTTCCTGGCTGGAGGAAAATCACGAAGCAGACAATTACTTTCTTTGGGTGGAGTCTTTCGATCCTCATGAACCGTATGATGTACCGAAACATTATCTGGATCTGTATGAAAAGGAGGGCGAATACGAGGGGATAGATTTTAACCATCCGGATTATCAGCCGAATATTTTTACAGAAGAGGAAACGAAGCACCTCAGAAATAAATATAAAGCATTGCTGACCATGACAGACCGTCATATCGGAGAAATTCTTGACGTAATGGACAAGTATGATATGTGGAAAGATACGATGGTGATTTTTACCACGGATCATGGCTTCCATCTGGGGGAACATGGACTGATGGCAAAAAATTATATGGCTCCTTATAATGAAGTTTTTCATATTCCGCTGATGATTTATCATCCGGATATTCAGCCAGGCAGATGCGGTGCGGTGACGCAGAATACAGATCTGATGCTTACATTGATGGAATATTTCGGTGTTGATGAAACGATACTGCAGTATCCTGTTCATGGCAAAAGTGTGTTCCCGCTACTGAAAAGAGAAAAAGAAAAGATACGGGATGGCGCTGTTTTCGGATACTTTGGAAAGCAGGTGGGATATACCGATGGAAGGTATACTTACTTCCGGGCAGCGAAAGATGAATCAAACCGCCCGCTTTATCTGTATACGGCAATTCCCAGTATGCTCAGGCAATACCTTGGAGCAAATGATGGGGTTAATGTAGAAGACTATGACAAGATAGAAATGGGAAGGTATCTTTCCTGGACGAATTATCCGGTTTACCGTTTTCCGGCAGATATCATTATGTTTCATAATACTTCTCAGGAGTTTTATCAGAGATCGATTTTTAATCAGAATTCTCTCCTTTTCGACCTGGAAACGGATTACGCGCAGGAACATCCCATACAGGATGAGGAACTGGAAAAGCAGATGATTGCCGGACTGAAAAAATGCATGGCGGATCATGATTCTCCGGCCGAACAATACGAGAGGCTGGGTATTTAAAGGAGACAGCATATGATTGGATATATCATCATTATGGCAGTAAGTTTCGGTGCTTCCGTCATAGGGGCCATCTGCGGGATCGGGGGCGGCGTGATTATTAAGCCCGTGCTGGATGCGGTGGGAATCATACCTGTAAATACCATAAGCTTTCTGTCAGGGTGTACGGTATTGTCCATGTCTGTGATCTCCGTCGGTAAAAATCTGTGCCGGGGAGGCGCCGGTGATTTTGATAAAAAAACCGGCACTCTGCTTGCGGCAGGCGCGGCGGCAGGGGGGATTCTCGGAAAGAATCTGTACCAGCTGATTCTTTCCGGGCTTTCCAATACCCAGCGTGTGGGCGCGGTTCAGGCTGCGGTGCTTCTGGTTATTACAGCGGGTACTTTGTTGTATACTCTGGCCAGGGAACACATCACAACGAAACATGTGAGCAATAGAGCTGCCTGCGTGCTCATAGGAATGATACTGGGAATCATGTCCGCTTTCCTGGGGATCGGAGGAGGTCCCATTAATCTGGTGGTACTGTTCTGGTTTTTCTCTATGAGCACCAAACAGGCAGCGCAGTACTCTCTGTATATTATTATGTTCTCGCAATTTGCCAGTCTGTTCAGTACTGTTGTCAGCGGTCAGATACCGGATTTTTCACTGTCTGCCATTATGCTGATGGTGGTATGTGGTGTTTTGGGCGGACTGGCAGGTTCTGCCATCAATAAAAAAATCAGGGAAAAACAGGTAGATCGTCTGTTTATTGGGCTTATGGTTGTAATTATTCTGATAAATATATATAATATCTTCAAATACGTATAAAGAAAAGACAGAATAAGGGGGAAGAACCATGCCGCCGGTAAATATACTGATTAAACCCGCTTCATCAAAATGTAATATGAGATGCAGATACTGTTTTTATCATGATGTAGCCAGTCTGCGTGAAACAGCGGATCTGGGTGTGATGAAAGAAGATACCTTAAAGAAGCTGATCAAAAGCGGAATTGCCTACGGGGATCATCTGCTGAGTTTTGCTTTTCAGGGAGGGGAACCTACGCTGGCCGGACTTGAGTATTTTGAAAAGGTCATTTCGTGGCAGAAGAAGTTTTTAGAAGAATCCGGAAAGAAAAATCTGAGAATCCATAATGCTATCCAGACGAACGGGTATCTGATTGATGAAAAATGGGCGCAGTTTTTCCATGACCATCACTTTCTGGTGGGACTGTCCCTGGACGGTCCCGCCAACGTCCATGACAAGAACAGGGTGGACGCCGCAGGAAAAGGGACGTTTTCAAGGGTCATGAAGACTGCGGAACTTTTTGACCGGTATCATGTGGATTATAACATACTGACTGTAGTGACGGGGCAGAATGCCATGGCAATAAAAAGAATATACCGGTTCTTTATGAAGCATAATTTCTCCTATCTCCAGTTTATTCCCTGTCTGGAGCCATTGAAAGAAGAGCGGGGCAAGGAAAACTACAGCTTATCGGTTCAGGAATACGGACAGTTTCTGATTGATGTTTTCGATCTGTGGTTCGCGGATTTCAAGATGGGAAAATATACCAGTATACGCCATCTGGATAACTGGATTCTGCTGATGACGGGGGAACCGCCGGAAGCATGCAATATGAACGGCCGCTGCAGCATCCAGTTTGTGGTGGAAGGCGATGGAGGGATTTATCCCTGCGATTTTTACGTGCTGGATGAATGGCGTCTGGGAACGGTGGGAAAGCAGTCCTTTGAAGATATCATGAACAGTGAAAGAGCCCGGGACTTTATTCGGGAATCCCTCGGAGTCCCGGAAGCGTGCCGCGCCTGCCAGTACGGTTTCCTGTGCAGGAACGGCTGCAGAAGAGATCGTGTGCCTGACGGAAATACAGGTGTTTTGAAAAATTATTATTGCCAGGCGATTTATCGGTTCTTCTCAGAGAGGGAGGAGGAACTGAAAGAAGCCGTCAGGATATTGAGACAGAGAAGAGGATAGGACAGTAGTGAGGGATGTTATAAATTTACGTTTATAACATCCCTTTAAGGCGATAAAGGAGAAACATGAGAAGAAAATGGACAGGGAAAAGGAAACTGAAGAGTCTGAAGGGACTTTTGCTGCCCCGGATTATCTGTGGGAATCTGATTGTGATTATGATTGGAATGCTGGTTGTTTCAGCCTGTGCCCTATCTTTTATCCGCGATGAACTGGGAAAGTCCAGAGTGGAAATGCTCCAGCAGATCAGTGATTTGAATCAGCTGAATATGAACGCCATGAGCAATACCATGGATCGCCTGTATGGAGAAATCCAGTCATGCCTGGAGGAACAGGGGGATAAAGCATTTACAAAAGAAAAGGCAAATGTGGTAATGGAAGAAGCAAATCAGTATTTTTCCAATATGGGTGTCAGTTCGGTGGTAGATATTATTTTCAGAGAAAATCAGGTTTATACGTCGGATGATGACATGAGTCGGGTGGTGGCCCTGAAAAAGACCGCCTGGTATACGCAGCTGATCAGCGGCGCTAAAAAGGAAAGCTGGTATATGAATTTTTCTGACAGGGAAGATCTGGAAAGCGGGATTTTCTTATCTCTTGGAAAAACTGTTTATGATGAAAACCACAGTCCGGCGGGAATTGTGGTTATCAGTACCTCACAGGAAACTCTGTATCAGAGTTATAAAAACGCTCTGAATGAGGATAATGTTATCTATATTCTGGATGAAAACGGAACGGTGATCAGTCACTCAAATCTGCGTGTCATTGGCTTCTCTTTCTATTACATGCCTACATTTGAGAAAAATGTGGCTCCTTTTAATTCCTATACCATGACGACAAAGCAGGGAAAGGCAGTGCTGATTTCCAACTACAGGAATACACAAAATGACTGGACCTTTGTGGAGGAGCTGGATTTCAGCAGCAAGCTGAAGGAGTATTCCAGGATCATACTGCTGGCGTTTCTGGGAATTGCCGGATGTTTTCTGGTGATGCTTGGACTGGATTATCTGCTGATCAATAAGATCACAAACTCTCTGACAGGTTTTTCACGGGAAATTAAAAATCTGCAGCTGGGAACTCAAAATGAGCAGACGGGTATTCCCATTCAGCAGGAATATGTGGAGATCAATATCATTACAGAGAGTTTTAACAAACTGCTGGAGAGAATTGAGGAACTGATTCATGACATCAGAGTCAATGAAAGAAAAAAGAGAAAAGCGGAATTTGATTTTCTGCAGGCCCAGATTGAGCCCCACTTTGTACGCAATACACTGCTTACCTTAAAAAGCCTTATCGCATTGGGCGAGTATAAAAAAGCCATGTCCATGCTGGAGGATTTTAATGCCCTGCTTAAAATTCCCATGATGGTGGACAAGCAGTTTGTGCCGGTTTATGACGAGATTGAACTGGTCATGCATTATATGGCCATTATGGAGTACCGGTTTGACAAAAAATTCCTGCTGAGAGTGGATATGAATGAAGAGTGCAGGCATGTGCTGATTCCCAGGATGATTCTTCAGCCGGTGGTAGGCAATGCTCTGTTTCATGGATTTGCCGAAAAAGAAGACAATGGCACTATAAGGATTCGGGTATATGTAAGCGGTCCGGATCTGCTGATTGTCACCAGCGACAATGGAGAAGGGATGACGCAGGAGCAGGTAACCATGATAATGGAAGGAAAAAGAACTCCAAATTCTCATCACGGAGTCGGCCTTCAGAATGTGACAAGCCGCCTGAAGCTGATTTACGGGGAGAGAGCGGGTATTTCCGTTCACAGCGAGGAAAAGATAGGGACGGAGGTTACGCTGCGTTTTTCCGACTATATGTCGGTATACTGTAGAAAAGAGGTGGAAGCGGATGAAAATCCTGATCGTGGATGACGAAGTTCCCATTCGGAAATATATTTCCCGGATGATAGAGAGCTGCAGCGGCGAC
Source organism: Ruminococcus sp. (assembly GCA_050944415.1). GTDB lineage: Bacteria > Bacillota > Clostridia > Lachnospirales > Lachnospiraceae > Ruminococcus_G. The sequence goes on along the minus strand of JBMNRA010000001.1, from coordinate 63,099 downwards.
TATGAAGTGATCGGCAGCGTAGGTTCCGGAAGAAAAGCGCTGGAAATCATAGAACAGAGAAAACCTGATCTGGTATTTGCGGATATTACTATGCCTAAAATGACAGGGCTGGAATTGCTGAAAAAAATAAAGGAGACTTATCCGGACATTGACGTATTTATGCTCACCTGTCACAGTGATTTTGAATTTGCAAGGGAGGCCATCAAACTGCAGGCGGATAATTATATTTTGAAGGATGAAATCTCCCCCTTGTTTCTGGAAAATCTGTTGAAATCAGCCAGTGAAAGAAGAGAGAAAAATCTGCAGAAATCACTGCACCATTTTGAAAGCAACGCTTTTTTTATCCGGCTTATGAAAGAGGAGGGGACGCTTCTTTTCAATACTTATGATCTGGAAAAACATAAAATATTTTTAAAAGATAAAGAATTTCTTGCTGTGGCATTGACTGATTCAGAGGAAAATCGTGAAAGAATTGTGACGTTTAAATCATCTCTGCTGGAAAACCAGGAAATATTTCCTTATCATGATACCAATCTGATTATGATAGCAAACCTGATCAGATCATCGGGAAACCGGCTGAGGGAAGATGTTTATGGAATGATCGGAAAACTCAGAAACAGAATTGAGGGACCTGTGGGTGTCAGTGCGGTCTATTATAAAGTTAATATGCTGAAAAAGGCAGTGACAGAAGCACTGGATTCTTACAGTATGGTTTATTATGGAAAGAAAGGAGCAGCGTCTGAAACCGGACGGATTTCCATGGAGCAGAGGCGGGAAATTCAGAATTTCGCAGGACAGGCCTATCGTCTGATTTCTGAGGGCAAGTATCGGAAGATGTTTTGGAATCTGAATCAGCTGGTATCTTATGCCGCTGAGAATAACGTGGAGGTAGGCTTGCTGAAAAAAAGTCTTCACGACATTCTTACGGATTATCGCCTGAAGAGCGGAATGGATATGAATCTGGATGCAATTTATAATTCCATAAAAGTGGAACAGCTTTTTGAGTACCTGGAAGAAGCGGACAGAAAAGAAGAACAGAGAGCAACGGCATACTCTGAGGCGGTCAGCAGTGCTATTGCCTACGTGGAAAATAATTTTGAAAAAAACATTATGCTTGCAGATGTAGCTGAGCAGATCCATTTAAATGCCGAATATTTCAGCCGGAGATTTAAAAAGGAAACAGGATATAAATTTTCTGAATTTTTACAGAAAATCCGGATGGAAGAAGCTTATCGTCTGTTGGTGACTACGAAACTGTCGGTAACAGAGATTGCCGGAAAAACCGGATTTAATAACGACAGTTATTTTTCATCGGCTTTTAAGAAATATTTTGGCGAAAATCCCGTTGAGACGAGAAAAGGACGGGACAGAAATACATGAATTAAGTGATATGACTTGCATTACCCGGAAAATCATGTATGATTGAAATAGCAATACATGAAGGGGAGAAATAATGAGAAAAGAATTAAAAACACATGCCAGAAAATCTTTGAAGAAACATTATCTGCTGTTTGTGGCAGTATGTCTGATTGCATTATTCCTGGGTTCCGAGTCCTCGAATTTTGATAATATGATTCATCTGTACTCGCCGGATGAAGCGGCAGATGAGTCTGTTGTAGATGCAGGAAGTACTCATGAAGAATACGGTCTGGCGGATCTGATCGAACAAAACGGGGCAGGAAAACAGGAAGGCGGAGCCAGTCGGGGCGTGTTGGGACCGCTTATCAATGGTTTCACTTCCGGTTCTTTTGAAATGCGGCTGGTATCCGCGATTAATTCATTCGCGGGTTCCGAGACAGCAGGGGAATGGTTTTTGGTGCTGGCCGGTCTGGTTATAGTATTTGGGTTCTGGCTTTTTGTTCAGAATCTGTTTTGCGTAGTCTCAGCGCGGATTTTTCTGGAAGGACGCTGCTATGAGAAAGTTCCTATTCAGCGTTTCCTGTTCCTGCTGAGAATTAAAAGGTGGTGCCGGACGGCCCGGGTTCTTTTTGTGGAGTGGATTTTCAGATTTCTTTGGTCTCTTACGGTGATCGGAGGTATTATCAAACATTATTCCTATTTTCTGGTTCCTTATATTGTGGCGGAGAATCCCAATATGACAGCCAGGGAAGCTATCACTTTATCACGGAGAATGATGAAGGGACATAAATGGGAATGTTTCATGTTGGATCTGTCTTTTGTCGGCTGGTATCTTCTGGGGTTTGTAACCTTCGGTCTGACAGATGTATTGTATACAAGTCCGTACCGGGCGGCAGCTTTCTGTGAATACTATGTCCGTTTAAGAAAAATGGCCCGCGAGAATAAAGTGGAAAATATCCATATGCTTAATGACCGGTATCTGTATGAGGTTCCGGGAGACGAGGCCATTCAGACGGCTTACGGGGATGTTATCGCCGCTATGGCACAGCCGGAAGAAAGGCTTCAGGAGCTTACAGGTATACAGAAGTTTTTTGCGGATAATCTGGGAATTTTATTTAAATATAGTGAAAAAGAGCGGGCTTATGAAGAGAGCCAGGCACGCCAGATTCAGATACAGGTACTGAAAGCGGCTGTGGAAAAGAAAATTTACCCTGGCAGATTGTTTCCGGTCAGAGAAGAAGAAAAAAGGAAGTGGGCAGAGATTATTCATTATCTGCGCCATTATTCTATATGGTCGCTGATAGTACTGTTTTTTATTTTTTCCTTTGTAGGTTGGATGTGGGAAGTAAGTCTCCATTTGATTGCAGATGGAGATTTTGTGAACCGCGGCGTCCTTCACGGTCCATGGCTTCCTATTTATGGAAGTGGAGGCGTTCTGATTCTGACACTGCTTCACAGAATCCGCAGACACCCGGCGATAGAATTTTTATGCATTATTTTCCTGTGCGGAGTAGTAGAATACTCTACTTCTTATTTTCTGGAAGTTACTCATAACGGACAGAAGTGGTGGGATTACAGCGGATACTTTCTGAATCTGAACGGGCGAATTTGTGCGGAAGGACTGTTTGTGTTTGGTGTGGGGGGGATGGCATTTGTTTATCTGGCAGCACCGGTACTAGACAATCTGATCAGAAAAATCAGAGGGAAAATTCTGGTTCCCGTATGTTTTGCACTGCTGTTCCTGTTTGTGGGAGATGCGGTGTATTCTTCGCGTTTTCCAAATACCGGAAAAGGGATTACTGATTACGATGCGGGAATCCGGACAGAGGGTCAGACGGAAAGGAATATATAAAAGATGACAGCAGTTTTTTTATCGCCGGTATATCTTCTGATTAATGGTTATCTTGTGTGGCGTCTGTTTTGTTGGATGAGTGCAGTAAATACCGGCATGGATAAAATCTGGATTCGTTTTCTGGTGATGGCGGTATATCTGTTTTTTGCCAGCGCCCTGCTGGTTGGATTTCTGCTTCCGCCGGGAGAATTACAGCGGTTCTTCATGCATATTGGCAATTACTGGCTGGGGGTTCTGGCTTATGCGGTGATGGTAATACTGGCGGCGGAACTTCTGGGTTTGATACTGAAGCGCTGCGGGTGGCTCAATCAGGAGAAAATACGTTCATCCAAAACTTTTGCCATTGCCGGGTGTGCCTGTATTCTGATTGTTGCGGCGGTGAGCATCTGGGGTGTGATAAACGCCCGGATGATCCGTACTACAGATTATGAGATTACCGTACAAAAGAAAACAGAGACATTTCATAATATGAAAGTAGTTCTGGCAGCGGATCTTCATATGGGATATAATATCGGCTGCCGGCAGATGGAACAGATGGTGGAGAAAATTAATCGGGAGAATCCGGATCTTGTGGTGATAGCCGGAGATATTTTTGACAATGAATATGAGGCTCTGAAAGATCCGGAAAAACTGATTTCCATCCTTCAGGGAATCAAAAGCAGGTACGGTATTTATGCCTGCTATGGCAACCATGATATTCAGGAAAAGATTCTGGCTGGTTTTACTTTTAAAGGTGAAGACAAGAAACAGAGTGATATCCGGATGGATGAATTTCTTGAAAAAGCGGGTATTACCCTTCTGCAGGATGAGGCGGTGCTGATTGAGAATGAAATCTATCTGTACGGACGTCCGGATGCAAGCCGTCCCGGACGGGGAATCGAAGAGAGAAAATCACCGAAGGAAATCACCGATGATATGGATCTTTCCAGACCGGTATTTGTCATAGATCACCAGCCCAGGGAGCTGCAGAAGCTGGCAGATGCAGGTGTGGATCTGGATCTGTGCGGTCATACTCACGATGGGCAGATATTTCCGGGAAATATTCTCACATCCATTATGTGGGAGAATTCCTGCGGATATCTGAAAAAGGATGATATGCATAATATTGTCACTTCCGGCGTGGGGGTCTTTGGTCCCAATATGCGGGTGGGAACGAAGGCGGAAATCTGTTCCATTACCGTTCATTTTGAAGGCAGGAGTGAAAAGGAGAGCTGAATTTATGGAATTACTGGATATTGTGGATGAACAGGGAAATCCCACCGGCGAGACGAAAGAGAGGAATCTGGTTCACCGGGAAGGCCTGCTTCACAGAACTTCTCATGTGTGGATTGCCCGAAAGAATAAAAAGAGCGGGATGGATCTGCTGCTTCAGAAACGCAGCATGAACAAAGATTCCCATCCCGGATGTTATGATATTTCATCTGCCGGTCATATCCCGGCGGGGTGCGGGTATCTGGAATCCGCCCTGCGGGAGCTTGAGGAGGAACTGGGCGTTACAGCCCGTCCGGAAGAGCTGCTGGACCGGGGAATCCGGCATATCTGCTGGGAGGAAGAATTTCACGGCAGAATGTTCCGGGATCGCCAGGTCAGCCGGGTGTATCTTTTGTGGAAAGAGATTGATATCGCAAAACTGCGTCTGCAGAAAGAAGAAGTGGAGTCCGTTATGTGGATGGATTACCGGGAATGTGTGTATGCGGTGGAAAAGGGGAGCATTCCCAACTGTATCTCTCTGGAAGAACTGAAAATGCTGCGGTAAATGTCATAGAATCCTCTTGTTGTTTGTTATAAAAAATAAACAATAAGAGGATTTTTTTATCAGTCTGAGGGGGAATGTACGATGCTTTTTTATATGACAATGCTGGATTCCAGCCGGGATAAAGATAAATTTCAGCAAATCTATCAGCGGTATTATCAGCCGATGTACCGTACGGCGCTGCGGATTCTCGGAGATGATCCAGGCGCGCAGGATTGTGTTCATGATGCTTTTATGAAGATAATTTCACGGCTCGATGATATACCGGAAGCTGAGGATGCCAGAACAAGGTCTTTTGTGCTGATTGTCGTCCGGAATACAGCGATTAATCTGTATCGGAAAAGAAAACTGCGGGAACAGACGGTTATAGAAGATGATGTGATCTGTCATCTGCCCCAGCTGTGGGTTTATGATCGATATGATATAGGAGATCAGGAGGGGCGGATAAGAAAAAGAATATTTCTTCTTATAGCCGCAGTCTTTATACTGTCTGTAACTGCGGTGACAGCTTCCAGGGGTTTTATTATGAGAAGCGGTGAGAGGACGGGAATCATCCGGGAGCTGGAATGGGGGATACCATCCGAAGAGATCAGTCTTCCCATAGGAGGAACGGTTACTTTTGCAAAAGAAGAGAAAAGTGAGATTCTCCATGGCTGGTCTTTGGAAAAGGAGGAAGAGATTCATCTGTCTTTTCAGACAGAAAGTTTGTTTTACATGCAGCACAGCATAAAAATTCAACAGGCACTGGAAATGGGATATATATATCAGGGAGAATTTTATCCTGCAGATTATATCTATGAGGAGTTGGAGGAACAGGAGCAGTTGAAATTTTCAGCAGATATTCAAATGCCGGAAGAAGGGGAGTACTGCTTTTATATTAAAAATCTCTGTTCAGAAGATATTCTGTTGAAAAATATGTGCTTGTCTTAAAAAAAGTCGCAAAAATTCAGAGCTTTCGCTGTTTTCAAGAGTGAAGCTCTGTTTTTTATTCTCTGAAAGAATAACAGGGATTCCTGTGCTTATCCTCTTGTCAACACAGGGGCATATCATGTAAAATAAGCAATATAAGCTGTCAAATTTTTACAGCGCAAAAATGGCATGGGAGAGAAAAATTGTGAAAGTGGTAATTCTGGCCGGCGGTTTTGGTACCAGAATCAGTGAAGAGAGTCATCTGAGGCCGAAGCCGATGATTGAAATCGGGGAAAAACCGATTTTATGGCATATCATGAAATTATACTCCTTTTATGGATATAATGAATTTATTATCTGCTGCGGGTATAAGCAGCATGTAATTAAGGAATGGTTTGCGGATTATTATCTGCATAACAGTGATATTACTTTTGACTTTACGCAGAATAATAAAATGATTGTTCATAACAATATTGCGGAACCCTGGAAAGTAACGCTGATTGATACCGGTCTGTACACCATGACCGGAGGAAGGATCCGGCGCATCCGGGAATTTCTGGAAGGAGAGCCTTTCCTTCTGACCTATGGGGACGGTGTTTCGGATGTGAATATCCAAAAACTGGTGGAATTTCACCGGTCCCATGGAAAGATGGCGACGATTACATCGGCTCAGCCGGACGGAAGGTTTGGAGTTCTGGATATTCTGGAGGACGGTACCATTACCAATTTTAAAGAGAAGAAAAAAGAGGACAGCGGCTGGATCAATGCCGGATTTATGGTGCTGGAACCTGAAATTATGGATCTGATTGAAGGGGATGAAACCGTCTTTGAAAAATATCCCCTGGAGGAGGCAGCCAGAAGGGGGCAGTTGAATGCCTACCGCCATTATGGATTCTGGCAGTGCATGGACACCATGCGAGAGAGAGAAAAACTGGAGGAGATGTGGCAGAGCGGCCATGCTCCCTGGAAAGTGTGGAAGTAATGACAGATATAAGCTTTTATAAAGGAAAACGTGTATTCATCACGGGGCATACGGGATTTAAAGGAAGCTGGCTTTCGAAAATCCTGGTGGATGCGGGAGCCCGGGTGACAGGGTATTCTCTGGAACCGCCGACGGATCCCGCTCTTTTTCCCCTCTGCGGTCTGGAGAGCAGGATGACTTCCGTGATCGGGGATATCCGGGACCGGGAGCATCTGTGGGAAACCCTGAGAGAGGCCAGACCGGAGATTGTGCTGCATCTGGCGGCTCAGCCCATTGTAAGAGATTCTTATAAGGATCCGGTGTATACTTATGAAACCAATGTGATGGGGACCGTTTATCTTCTGGAAGGAGTGCGAACCCTGGGGGGAGTGCGCTCTTTTTTAAATGTGACGACAGACAAGGTTTATGAAAACCGGGAGTGGGAATGGGGATACCGGGAGACAGATCCGCTGGACGGATTTGATCCTTATTCCAACAGCAAATCATGTTCAGAACTGGTAACCCACAGCTACCGGAATTCTTTCCTGGATGATTCGGAAACGGCTGTTTCCACGGCGAGAGCCGGCAATGTGATCGGCGGCGGGGATTTTGCCAATGACCGGATCATTCCCGACTGTGTCCGGGCGGCCCTTGAGGGAAAACCGGTGAAAGTGAGAAACCCCTGGTCCATCCGGCCTTTCCAGCATGTGCTGGAGCCGCTTGCCGCCTATCTGCTGATTGCACGGAAACAGTATGAAGACCGAAAATATGCAGGATACTATAACGTAGGACCTTCCGACCAGGACTGTGTAACGACAGGTCAGCTGACGGATCTGTTCTGCGGCGCCTGGGGGGAGGGCATAAGCTGGATCAACGAAGCCCAGGAGGGGCCTCATGAGGCCAGTTTCCTGAAACTGGACTGTTCCCGGATGAAGCAGGTATTTGGCTGGCAGCCGCGGTGGAATATCCGAAAGGCCATTGAAAAAACAGTGGAATGGTTTAAAGTGTACGCTTCCGGAGGGGATACGGCGGCCTGTATGGAAAGACAGATCAGAGAATTTATGGAGGAATCGCAATATGTTTGAAAATATGACGGAGCAGGAGGCGAGGGAACAGATCCTGAATCTGGTTGGCGCTTACTGCGATAAATATCATAAGAAAAAACCTTATGAAGAAGGAGAGAGGATTCCTTATGCGTCCCGGGTTTATGACCGGGAGGAGATGACAAATCTGGTGGACAGCGCGCTGGAATTCTGGCTGACGGCAGGCCGGTATACGGATGAATTTGAAACAGAGTTCGCGAAATATCTGAATATACGGTACTGTTCCCTGGTAAATTCCGGTTCCTCGGCAAATCTTCTGGCTTTTATGGCGCTGACTTCGCCGCTGCTGGGAGAACGGCAGGTGCGTCCCGGTGATGAAATTATCACGGTGGCGGCAGGGTTCCCTACCACGGTGACTCCCATGGTACAGTACGGCGCGGTGCCGGTGTTTGTGGATGTGACCATCCCTCAGTACAATATCGATGTTTCCAGGCTGGAACCGGCTCTGTCAGAGAAGACGAAAGCGGTTATGATCGCGCATACGCTGGGGAATCCCTTTGATCTGAAAGCGGTGAAGGAGTTCTGTGACCGTCACAATCTCTGGTTGATCGAAGATAACTGCGATGCGTTGGGAAGTACGTATACTCTGGACGGGAAGACATATCTGACCGGAACGGTAGGAGATATCGGGACCTCAAGCTTTTATCCGCCCCACCATATGACTATGGGAGAGGGAGGAGCAGTCTATACAGACAATGCCCTTCTGCATAAAATTATCCGTTCTCTTCGTGACTGGGGGCGGGACTGCATGTGCCCGCCGGGCAGAGACAACTTCTGCGGCCACAGGTTTGACCGGCAGTACGGTGAGTTGCCGCTGGGATATGACCATAAGTATGTATATTCCCATTTCGGATATAATCTGAAAGCTACCGATATGCAGGCGGCGGTGGGATGTGCCCAGCTGAAAAAGTTTCCTTCTTTTGTGGCAAGAAGAAAGGAAAACTTCCGGCGGCTGAGAGAAGGTCTTTCAGAACTGCAGGACGTTTTCATTCTGCCGGAGGCATGTGAAAATGCTGATCCCTGCTGGTTTGGATTTCTGATTACCTGTAAAGAGGGCTGTGACCGGAACCGGGTGGTTCAGTATGCGGAATCCCAGGGTGTGCAGACCAGGATGTTGTTTTCAGGAAATCTGACGAAACATCCCTGTTTTGATCAGATGAGAAAAGAAAAAAGGGGTTACCGCATTGCGGGCAGCCTGGATGTGACCGACCGGATTATGACTGATACTTTCTGCATCGGCGTCTATCCCGGCATGACCGATGCGATGATCGACCGGATGATCCGGGTGTTAAAAGAGGCGGTATCATATGGCGTTTGATGAGAAGATGAGATGGTTTGGGTTCTGGACGCTGGACGGCGCAAGAGGCGGAAAGGTCCGCAGGTATTATAATCAGATTCAGAACAGTTTTAAAAACGGGACATCCATTGCGGGTACAGAAGAAAAAATCCGGAAACTGATACAACATGCAGTAAGCACCACCGGATTCTATAAGGATCTTTCACCGGATACCCCTTTGTCGGAATTTCCGGTGGTGAACAAAGATACTTTCCGACAGCATTACGATGAATTTATATCCAGTGCATATAAAGACGCGAAGGATAACCGCCGGATGTCCACCAGCGGCTCCACCGGAACGCCGCTGACCATCATCCAGAATAAGGATAAGATTGACCATAATACGGCAGGCGGCATATTTTTAAGCGTTGTTGGCGGATTTTATATCGGTATGAAAGAAGCCTTTATCCGTGTGTGGGTGAATAATGTCAGAAAAGGGAAGCTTCAGCTTCTGATGGAAAATATGATTATGATGGACAGCTCCCGCATGGATGATGAGGGAGTGGAAGAAATGCTCCGGGTGATCGAAAAGAAAAAGGTGAAATGTCTGGTAGGTTATTCTTCCGCACTGGAGCAGATCAGCCGCTATATCAGCCGTACCGACAGGGATCTGACGAAATTTCAGGTGACAGCCATTATTCCTATCTCCGAATCCATGGCGCCTTCCATTCGAAAAGAGCTGGAGGAACAGTTCCACTGTCCGGTGAGAGCCTGGTATTCCAATGAGGAAAACGGTATCATGGGGATTCAGGATGCGGTGGCGGAAGGATACCACATTGATACGGAAAGTTATTATTATGAGATACTGAAAATGGACAGGGATGAGCCGGCAGAACCGGGAGAGCTGGGCCGGATTGTGATTACGGATCTGTATAATTATGCCTTTCCCATGATCCGGTATGACAACGGGGATACCGCCACAGCGAAAAGAAAGGTGAAAAACGGAAGATACAAACTGTATCTCTCTCAGCTGTACGGGAGACGGAGCGATCTGATCTACGACTGCGACGGCAAAGCGCTGACGCCCTACATCATCACCAATAATATGTGGGATGTAAAAGGAGTAAAGCAGTTCCGTTTTATACAGGAAGATGCGGCCAGATATACGCTGTGGCTCAACGGGGATAAAGAAGAAATGAATGTGGATGATATCCTGGGAAGGATCCGGCCTTATCTGGGAGAAAGAGCACAGCTTACAGTGGAATACGTGGACGAAATTCCGGTACTGGCGTCCGGAAAGAGAAAATACATTGAAAACAGATGGAAAGCAGGGGAAAAACGGTGAAAAAGGCCCAGGGGAAACAGATATTGGGAAATACGGCTTATACTATGGGCGGCATGCTTCTGATGAACGGAGTTCTGCAGCTTGCCGTTTATCCCCTTCTCAATGCAGGCATGGGGCAGGAGGAACTGGGAAGCGTACTGTATATTATGGGGTTGGTGGGAATTCTCTGCCCTTCGGTGGGGCAGGCGCTGAATACCAGCCGGCTGGTGGTGAGACGTACCTGCAATGTATCGAACGGCGATTACGACCGGCTTTTAATTCTTTTTGCCGGAATCGGCGGAATCATTGCTATTCTGGGCTCCGGTTCATCGGTCCGGGGCTGGACAACCATGGTTCTGACACTTCTCCTTGTTCTGGTGACTGCGTTTCGCTACTACGGTGATGTGGAATACCGGCTGAATCTGAATTACCGGAAATTTTTTATTTATTATGCTCTGATAAGCGCGGGATATCTGGTTGGATACTGTCTGTATCGGTTGACGGGAAACTGGTTTTCCATTTTCCTTGTGGGAGAGGGAGCTGCGCTGTGTTACTTGGGAATTACGGGAAGTATATTCCAGAACTTCTGGAAAAAGAGTGATTTTTTCCGTACCGCCTGTATGCGGGGCTTTTTTCTGACACTTTCCTATCTGATTACCAATACTACTTTGAATATGGACCGGCTGGCGCTGGAACATATGGTGGGAAGCGAGGCGGTTACCCAATATTATGTAGTATCGCTGATTGGAAAGACGCTGGTTCTTCTGGTGGCGCCTGTCAATACAATAGTGATTTCCTATCTGACCAGACGTGAGAGAACATTAAGCAAAAAAGAGTTTACACTGGCCGCGGGGGCCGGATGTGTGGTCTCTTTTGTGTTCTTTCTGTGTTGTCAGATTGGAACTCCCCTGTTTGTCCGGATCTTTTATCCGGATCTGTATGAGGGTGTCCGGGGATTGGTGACTGTGGTAAGCCTTACCCAGGTACTGGCTTTATATTCCGCTTTTCTTTTTATTTTGGTACTGACCTTTACTGATGAAAAGTGGCAGCTGATTCTGCAGGTGTTCCATCTGGCAGTTATGGCAGTACTGGTCGTGGTGTTTACTATGAAAGACGGAATCGTGGGGTTTTCATACGCGGCGCTTCTGGCCAATGCTCTGCGGGTTGCAGCGGTAATTCTTTTAGGGTATGGAAAAATCAGGAGGTGAAGGCATGATGCAGGCAGGAGAAATTTTAAGGCGCACTGCATTTAATCTGCTGGACAGACTGCATGGAGGCAGGCTGAATCAGCTGAAGGAAGTAAATAAAAGGGAAATTTTGGAGGGAATTACCCAGGAATATGAGGACCGGAGAATCAGGGCGCTTCTGGATTTTGCTGTGAAGCATTCGGAATTTTACAGGATGTTTGGAGCCGCGCAGAAGCTTCAGGATTTTCCTGTTATGAATAAAAGCGATTATAATCAGAATTCAGATCGGATACTCTGTGATGAGTGGAAAGACGATAAGAAAAAAGTGTACCGTCTGTCCACCAGCGGTTCTACAGGGGCTCCTTTTACTGTGCTGTGCGACAGTGATAAGATGAACCGGATTAATATGAACTTCATTGCCTGTATGGAACTTAATGGTTTTCGTATGGGAATGAAACGGGGAGAGTTCAGAGTCTGGATTGAGGGAAAGAATACCATCAGTCCCTGGAAATCATTCAAAAACAATCTGCTGATGATTGACATTTCCAATATGGGAGAAGAATCACTGGCAGAAATCTGCAGGAGAATTGAAAAACAGAGAATCCAGGTGCTGGTCAGCTATTCCAGTGCTTTGACGGCGCTGTCCGCCTATATCCGAGATCACCAGGTGGATATTTCCCACTGGGATGTGGAAATGATTTTCTCTATGGGGGAGGCGCTGCCGGAGGGAACCTTTGATCTGCTGAAAGAGATCTTCGGCTTTACTCCTGTCCGTTCCTATGGAAATAATGAAAACGGATTCATTGCCATCGGCCTGGGTGATCAGAAAGAATATACGGCGGATCTGTATAATTTTTATATCGAAATATTAAAACTGCAGAGTGATGAACCGGCCCGGCCGGGAGAAGTGGGAAGAATTGTGGTAACCGATTATTATAACAGAGCCTTTCCCATGATCCGATATGATACGGGCGATACGGGAGTCTATGAAATCATCCGTGATGAAAAAGGAAGAAAGCACGGCGTTTTTAAGGAAATATACGGACGCAGAGGCTCCCTTATGTATAATTGCAAAGGAGAACCTCTTTCCATTCACGTATTCATGAATGTCCTCCTTCATCTGGAAGGGATTGTCCATCAGGCCAAATGTATCCAGTGGGAGAAAAAACGGTATGAACTGCTGCTGAATGCGGACCGCAGCAGGATCAACGAGAAAGAAGTGGTGGCTTCTTACCGAAAATATCTGGGTGATGAGGCGATAATTGATGTGACTTACGTGGACGAAATTCCGGTACAGGCATCAGGAAAGAGAATGGTCTGTGAAAACCGGTGTCCGGACTATCAGTAGAAGGAAGATAAAATGAAAAAGAAAGTCTCAGATTATATAGCGGATTACATAGCGGCCCGGGGAATCCGTGATGTTTTTACAGTGACCGGAGGAGGGGCCATGCATATGAACGACTCCTTCGGCCATCATCCGATATTGAAATGTACCTATCATCATCATGAACAGGCGGCAGCCATGGCGGCGGAGGCCTATGCAAGGGTGGACAATCAGATGGCGGCTGTCTGCGTCACTTCCGGTCCCGGAGCTACCAATGCTCTGACCGGTGTCCTGTGTGCCTGGACCGATTCGATTCCCATGATTGTATTCTCCGGCCAGGTACGGTATGATACCACCGTGCGAAGCAGCGGCCTGAAGCTGCGGGTCATGGGTGTGCAGGAGTATGATATTGCGCTGTCAGCGGCGCCTATGACCAAGTATGCAGTGATGGTGACCAGGGCGGAGGATATCCGTTACCACCTGGAGCGGGCTTTGTATCTGGCAGTTCACGGCAGACCGGGTCCTGTGTGGCTGGATATTCCGCTGAATGTTCAGGGAGCCATGATAGAGCCGGATAGTTTGAGAAAATATGATCCGGAAGAAGACAGAGATCAGGTGCCGGAAAGTATTCCCTGGGAGACGGCGGTAAAAGTACTGGCCAAAATTCAGGCCAGCAGTCGGCCGGTTGTCTTTGTGGGAAATGGTGTCCGTCTTGCCAGAGGTCATGCTTCTTTCCGTCAGCTGGCGGATCTTCTGGGAGTTCCGCTGGTTACCGGTATGAGCAGTGTGGATGCGGTGGAGACGGATCACCCGCTGTATGTGGGAAGGAACGGAGGCACGGGAGACCGGGCCGGAAACTTTGCCATACAGAACTGTGATCTTCTTCTTTCTCTGGGAAGCCGCCAGAGTTTTCTGCAGACAGGGTTTCAATATGAAACCTGGGCCAGGGCTGCTTATACGATTTTGAATGATATTGATGGTGAGGAACTGAAAAAGCCCAGTCTTCACGTGGATATGCCGGTAGTAGGCAATGTGCTGGAGCTGATAGAGAAAATGCTGGTTCTTCTCATAAAAACGGGTTTTTCCAGGGAAAAGCCTTTGTTTCATAAGATAGAATGGCTGTCTCGGTGCAGGAAATGGAAGGAGCAATATCCGGTGGTGACCAGAGAGCATTACCGGACAGTGGAAGAAGGGCGGACCAATATTTATGCCTTTTTCCATGAAATGACTGCTCTTCTGGATGAAGAAGCTAAGCTGGTGGTCAGTGTGGGAACTTCCAGAGTGGCTGGCAGTCAGAGTGCCGTGATTAAAAGAAGAACCAGATTTATTACCAATCCTAATACGGCTTCCATGGGTTACGGTCTGCCGGCGGCCATCGGCGTCTGCCGGGCAGCCAAGGAAGAAGTGATCTGTGTGACGGGAGAGGGAAGTCTTCAGATGAATCTGCAGGAATTGCAGACCATCGTACAGAACCGGTTTCCTATAAAAATTTTTGTGATTAATAATGAAGGATACCATTCCATCAGACAGACGCAGATGAATTTTTTCGGCGAACCTCTGGTAGGGGTGGGTCCGGAGAGCGGAGACTTAAGTTTTCCTGATCTGGAAAAACTGGCCTGGGCATACGGAATTCCCTATGCCAGCTGCAGGAGCAGCGACAGTCTGTCTGCTGACATTGAAGCAGTGCTGAAACGGGAGGGGGCAGTGATCTGCCAGGTTTTTGTGACGAAACAGCAGTATACCCAGCCGAAGACAGCATCGAAACGACTGCCGGACGGCCGGATGGTATCGGCGCCGTTGGAAGATATGTATCCTTTTCTGGAGCGGGAGGAACTGAAGGAAAATATGATGATCGATTTAGTGGATGAGGAAATGTGATGGGGATGAAACGGATCGTGGTGACAGGGGCCACCAGCATGATAGGGGTATCTCTGGTGAAAGAATGTATCAGGCATAAGACAGAAGTGTATGCGGTGGTTCGAAAAGACAGCGCCCGGCTGAACAGACTTCCGGAAAATTCTCTGGTGCACAAAGTGTTCTGCTCTCTGGAGCATATGAGAGAACTGCCGGATCTGATACCGGTATCCTGCGATACCTTTTATCATATTGCCTGGGGCAATACGGGAGCAGCAAGGGATAAAAGCACTTTACTGCAAAGCAAAAATATCGGATATACGTTGGATGCTCTGCAGGCGGCAAAAGAGCTGGGATGCAGTCGTTTTGTGGGTGCCGGATCTCAGGCGGAGTATGGGATTCTGGATCAGGAGTCTATCGGACCGGATGCACCTGAACACCCCTTAACCCCCTATGGTGTCAGTAAACTGGCAGCGGGAAAACTGGCCTTTCTGATGGCGAAGGAATTGGGGATCGGCTGTATCTGGCCCAGAATTTTCAGTGTATACGGAATATATGACAAAGAATCTTCCATGATTTCAGACAGCTTAAAGAAAATGCTGAAGGGGGAGGAGACAGCTTTTACTCCGGCGCAGCAGAGATGGGATTACCTCTACTGTGAAGATGCGGGCCGGGCCTACTATCTGATGGGAGAGAGGGGCAGAGACGGGGCGGTTTACTGCCTGGGCAGCGGACAGGCCAGAAAGCTTTCCGAGTATATTTATATGATGCGGGATGCGGTGAATTCCTCAATTTCTCCCGGAATCGGGAGAAGGCCATACCCGTCCGATGCGGTAATGAATCTTTGTGCTGATATCCGGACGCTGAAGGAAGATACGGGTTTTGAACCTGAGGTTTCTTTTGAGGAAGGGATTCGCAGAACGGCAGAGTGGTTAAGGAGACAAATGTGATGAAGAAGAAAATTTCTGTGGTAATTCCCACTTATAATGAAGAGGAAAATGTGATTCCTCTGTCCGGGGCGATTGTGAAGGTAATGAAAGAGGAACTGCCGGAGTATGATTATGAGATAATCTTTATTGACAACCATTCCAAGGACAGTACACAGCTGAAACTTCGCAGCCTTTGCAGGGAAAACCGGAAAATAAAGGCGATTTTCAATGCCAGAAATTTTGGCCAGATGCGGTCGCCGGTACACGGACTGAAGCAGGCGACGGGAGACTGCGTCATTCGCATGTGTGCTGATTTTCAGGATCCGGTAGAGATGATTGTACAGTTTGTGCGGGAATGGGAGAAGGGACATAAGATTGTCATCGGTGTGAAAAAAGCCAGTAAAGAGAAGAAAATCATGTACTGGATCCGCTCCTGCTATTATAAGTTGATTAAGAAAATTACGGACATTGACCATATTGAACATTTTACAGGTTTTGGTCTCTATGATAAGGCCTTTGTGGATGTGGTGCGCAAGCTCCACGATCCTATGCCATATCTGCGGGGAATTATCGCCGAGCTGGGATTTGACTACAAGGCGATCCCCTATGTACAGCAGAAGAGAAGAGCAGGGAAGAGCAAAAATAATTTTTATACCCTGTATGATTATGCCATGGTGGGAATCACTTCTTATTCTAAGGTGGTGATGAGACTTGCCACTTTTCTGGGCTTTATCGTGGCGGCTTTAAGTTTTCTGGCAGGCGTTTTCTATCTGGTACTCAAGATCATGTACTGGGATCGTTTTTCAGCGGGGGTGGCGCCCATGCTGATCGGTATATTTTTTCTGGGTGCGCTGCAGCTGTTCTTTATCGGCTTCCTGGGAGAATACGTGCTGAGTATCAATACCCGGGTTCTGGACCGGCCGCTGGTGGTGGAAGAAGAACGTCTGAACTTTGATGAGGAGGTGAAGGAGGCAGATGAAAGAAAAGATAAAGAAGCTTAACTGGATGAAGGGGATGCCTGTCTTCAGTCTTCAGGAAATCAGCAGACTGGACTGGATCATTATGCTTCTGGTTATGGTATTTCTGTTTGTCACTTTTGTGGAAGGAGATATTATCGTTACAGGAAACCGCTCTTTTCTGTACTATAAGGGTTTTTTTGATGATTTTTACAAGGCCAGTTATGAGCAGTCTCAGGGATTCTATGCCAACTATCTTCCAAGTACTTTCCTGGCGTTTGCCGTATGGAATCTTCCCCTTTATCTTCTGGGGCGGGTTCCGGCGGAAATTCTTCAGAATTCTTTTATCAACCTTATGTGGTATAAGCTTCTGCCAGTGATTTTGTACTTCGTAACTGCTCATCTGATCTATAAAGTTGCCATGGAGATCGGTTTTGAAGAGAAAAAGGCAAAATTATGTAAATTTGCTTTTCTTATCTGCCCCATTGGCATATACAGTCAGTTTATCTTCAGTCAGTATGATATTTTTATGGTATTTTTTGTTGTACTTGGACTGTATTATTATTTCAGGGGAGGTCTGTTCCGTTTTGCACTGTTTTTTGGCATTGCGGCAACTTTCAAATATCAGGCTCTGGCTTATTTTGCAGTTCTTCTGGTTCTGCAGGAAAAAAAATTCCGGCGTATGGCCGTTTATGCACTGACAGCGCTGCTGCCGCTGGCGGCAGCGATTCTCCCCTATATCAATTCGCCCTATTTTTACCGGTGCGTTCTGGGATTCCATGCGCTGCATTTTGTGGACGGAGGATTTGAATTCGGTTTTATTTCCAGTATCAGCCTTATACTGGCGGTGGGGGCCTATCTGATGGTATGGTCTTACACCAAAAGGATTACGGGAAGGGAAGAGTTTATTTCCTGGGCGCTTTTTCTGACTAACGGCGTCAGTTTTGCTATCTTCGGATTTTCCCGATGGAATCCTCAATGGTTTCTTGTGATTGTACCGTTTCTGGTTCTGAGTGTTATGATGAACCGGCATGGCAAGATGATGATCCTGATTATGAACATATTTATTGTGGCACTGTACATTTTCAGCGTAAATCAGTGGGCCGGGATTGCAGATCAGACAATGATGACATCGGGAATCTTCAAGTTCATCCTGGGTGACCGGACATTCGCAACCACTATGGCTGATGTTTATGGGTACAATAATATGGAATATCTGGGCACCTGCATTTTCATTATTATAATGGTATATTTTATTTTTAATCATCCCAAGTACCACTCCCTGAGGCAGACGGAGATTCAGCCTTATATGATCAATTATCTCCGTGTAGCCTTTCTGACAGGAGTGCTGGCTTTTGTTTTGCCGGCGGGTATCTGTATGGCACATGCTATGAACGGGGAAGTCGTCTTCGAGGATAATACGGAAACGGAAACAGCGGACTGCGGTACCGTAAATATTACGGAAATGGGGGAAATTAAGCAGACTTTCACGGCAGACGGGGATTACCTGACAGATATTTCTGTCCGGCTGGGAATGCATAACAGAATTAATGATTCTCTGATTTATGTGACGGTGAGAGATGCACGGACACAGGAAGTCATCTATGAGGATGAGATCAGTACTCTTCATATGGTGAAAGAAGAGTCAATGTACCAGATCGTGGACGGCAGGATACCGGTGGAGAAAGGAAAAGAATATGAACTGGTACTTACCGGTTCTGATGATGACAGTAACTGTGTAGCCACTTATTACCATGAAACAGAAGAAACGGAGCAGGTTTCGGAAGAAAGAGCTGAAATATCCGGCGTGTCCGGAAATGTTCAGCTGATTATGGAAATCCGCGGAATAGATGCGGCGTAAAGAAAGGAGAAATTAAAAATGGGATTTCAGAAGATGAATGTAAGGGATATTGAGAAAAATGTGTTTCGTATGATCAGCGATGAATGGATGCTGCTTACTGCGAAAAAAGACGGGAAGGTCAATACCATGACGGTATCATGGGGCGGTTTTGGGGTGCTCTGGGGAAAAGACGTGGCAACCCTTTATATCCGTCCTCAAAGATATACCAAGGAATTTATCGACGCCGGCGAGATGTTCACCCTCTCTTTCTTCGGCGGTGAACATATGAAAGAGCTTGGATATCTGGGAAAGGTATCCGGACGGGATGAAGATAAAATCAAAGCAGTGGATTTCCATGTGGAAATGGTGGAAGAGCAGCCTGCTTTCGCCGAAAGTAAGATGGTATTTATCTGTAAAAAGCTTTATGAGGATACGATCAAACCGGAATTGTTTAAAGAGGCGTGGATCGATG
Source organism: Ruminococcus sp. (assembly GCA_050944415.1). GTDB lineage: Bacteria > Bacillota > Clostridia > Lachnospirales > Lachnospiraceae > Ruminococcus_G. The sequence goes on along the minus strand of JBMNRA010000001.1, from coordinate 44,000 downwards.
AAAAGTGGTATCCGGATAAAGATTACCATACCATGTATATTGCGGAGATTACTGCGGCATACTGCAGATAAAAAGGCGGGAGGCTATTTTGCCTCCCACCTTCCGGATGCGCCGCAGGGAAGAATCAGTCCGCTTTCGGTGACGGGCAAACCAATTTCCTGAGAGTCAACGCTTCCGCTGAATTTTTTCAGTTCCGTTGCGATCAGATAAGTCAGCACAGCCGGGGCAAGCCCTGTGGTGTATGAATTTACCAGGAAAAACAGAGGTTCTCTGGACAGAAGCTGTGAGCATAGATGAATCAGAGGATGAATGGAATTTTCAATTTTCCATACTTCTCCTTTCGGCCCCCTTCCGTAGGACGGCGGATCCATGATAATGGCATCATAATGATTCTGGCGGCGGATTTCCCGTTCCACGAATTTTACACAGTCATCTACAATCCATCGGATGGGGGCTTCTTTTAACCCTGAAGAGACAGCGTTTTCCTTTGCCCAGGTCACCATCCCTTTTGAAGCGTCCACATGAGTGACGGCGGCTCCGGCTGCCGCCGCCGCCAGAGTAGCTCCTCCGGTATAAGCAAACAGATTCAGTACCTTGACAGGCCTGCCGGCCTGTTTTATTTTCTCTGAAAACCAGTCCCAGTTTACCGCCTGTTCCGGAAAAAGTCCGGTATGTTTAAAGCTGAAGGGTTTTAAATTAAAAGTAAGGTCTTTATAATGAATGGACCACTGCCGGGGCAGATCGAAAAACTGCCATTCTCCGCCGCCTTTTTTGCTGCGGTGGTAATGGCCGTTTTTTTTCTTCCAGCCGGGATGAATGTGAGGAGTATCCCAGATAACCTGGGGATCCGGCCGAACCAGAATATATTTTCCCCAGCGTTCCAGCTTTTCTCCGCTGGAAGTATCCAGAACTTCATAGTCTTTCCAGTTGTCTGCTATCCACATACTGCAGTTCCTCCGTTTTTACTTTGTAGAATATTCCCAGTATATCATAAAGACAGAGGATTGGCAAAACCGGAGGAGGTATATATGCAGCGTTTATAGGAATAAATGCAAGTTTCTGTTGGGCGAATTGCATAATTAATTCGATAAAGCCGAATATAAACGAATATTTTTGATAAAAATGAAGGATATACTTGACAACAAGTCAATTCCCACATAAAATAGCATATAGCGTGTTACTAATATGAGAAAAACTAAGGAGGCTTTCATGAAAGCATATCAGGAATTGAGCAGAGAAGAGCTTCTGACCCTGAAGCAGGAGCTGGAAAAAGAGTATGAAGAAGTAAAAGGAAAAGGGCTTAAGCTGGATATGTCCAGAGGAAAACCGGCAAAAGCACAGCTGGATCTCAGCAATGGAATGATGGATGTTCTGAACAGCAGTTCTGATATGGTCTGCGAAGCTGGCGTGGACTGCAGAAACTATGGCGTGCTGGATGGAATTCCGGAAGCAAGAAAGCTTCTTGCAGATATGTCCGAAGTACCGGAAAAGAATATCCTGATTTACGGAAACTCAAGTCTCAGCATTATGTTTGATACAGTTGCCCGTTCTATGACACAGGGCGTAATGGGAAGCACACCCTGGTCCAAGCTGGACAAGGTGAAATTTTTATGTCCGGTTCCGGGATATGACCGCCACTTTGCAGTGACAGAATATTTCGGTATAGAGATGATTAATGTGCCGATGCTTCCGACTGGCCCGGATATGGATATTGTAGAGAAACTGGTATCAGAGGATGAAGCCATCAAAGGTATCTGGTGTGTACCAAAATATCAGAATCCTATGGGAATCTCTTTTTCTGATGAGACGGTTAGAAGATTTGCCAATCTGAAACCGGCAGCAAAGGATTTCAGAATTTTCTGGGATAATGCATATTCTATCCATCATCTGTATGAGGATGATCAGGATGTTATTCTGGAGCTTCTTACGGAATGTGAAAAAGCAGGGAACCCGGATATGGTATATAAATTTATTTCCACCTCAAAGGTAAGTTTTCCAGGTTCCGGCATTGCCGCACTGGCTGCCTCTGAGGCGAACCTGGCGGAAGCCAAAAAATATATGTTCTATCAGACCATCGGACATGATAAGCTGAATCAGCTGCGCCATGTGAGATTTTTCAAAAATATTGAGGGAATGCGTGAACATATGAAGAAACATGCAGCAATTCTGCGTCCGAAATTTGAGGCGGTTTTAAATGTGCTGGATGAGGAGCTGGGAGGCCTTGGAATCGGTTCCTGGAGTAAACCGAAGGGGGGATATTTTATCTCCTTCGATGCCATGGAAGGATGCGCAAAGGCTATTGTTGCAAAGGCAAAAGAGGCAGGGCTGGTAATGACAGGTGCAGGAGCAACTTTCCCTTATGGAAAAGATCCTAAAGACAGTAATATTCGTATTGCTCCTTCCTTCCCCACACCGGAAGAGCTGGCGATCGCCGCTCAGATTTTTGTGTTGAGTGTAAAACTGGTCAGTGTTGACAAGTTGCTGGAAGGTTAAAAATAAAAAAAATATTAAAAATATAAGGAGTTTTTGTGAATTCAAAAACTCCTTTTTTTAACCCCTTTACCAGTACCCGATTCAGTGCTAAAATAAGAAGAACTGTAAACAGGGAAAAATAAAAAGTAAGGGAAGTAAGAATGAAAGATAAACGAAAGGCAAGAAAAATTGTTCTTGCAATTTTAATTGGTTATGTTGCAATTATGCTGATTGGATACCTTGGAATTTCTTTTTACTATTCCAGTCATTTTTTTGAAGGATCTACCATTAATGGAATTGACTGCGGCAACTTGACTGTGGATGAGGTAAAAGAAAAAGTGATAGAGGAGATAAACAGCTATACATTAAAGATTGAAGAGCGGGACGGGAAAACAGAAACCATCATGGCGCCGCAGGTGAAACTGAGTTATGTGGATGATAATAAAGTGGATGAGCTCATGGACGAGCAGAAACAGTTTAAATGGCCGCTGTCTTTCTCCACAAGTAAATCATATGAAATGGCAGCCAACACCACATTCAGCGAGAAGGCTGTGGATGAGGTTATGAATAATATGAGCTGTTTCCAGGAGGAAAATATCATCGAACCGGAGAATGCCTATATTGAAGAAACGGATGAAGGTTTTGAAATTATTCCTGAGGTAATGGGAACAAAACTGGACCGGGAAAAGGTAAAGACAGCGATTGTGGATGCCATTACGGAGGGGAAGACCACAATTTCTCTGGAGAAGCTGGGATGTTATGAAGATCCTACAGTGCTCAGTGATGATAAAGAACTGAATGCTGAGCTGAACAGTCTTAATAAGATGACAGCGGCAAACATCACGTATACTTTCGGTTCCCGCACGGAAGTGGTAGACCGGACGATTATTCGCGACTGGCTGGTAAAGGAGGATGACGGTACGTATACACTGGATACGGATAAGGTGGCAGCTTATGTCAGACAGCTGGGCGTGAAATATGATACCTTCGGACTGGAACATAAATTTACAAAACATGACGGTACTACAGTGACGCTGGCAGCGGGCGGTGACTACGGCTGGTGTATTAATAAGACGGCAACCACAGATGCTTTGATACAGGCTGTCAATGATGGTGTGGTGGAAACCAGAGAACCGGTATATCTTTATACAGCCAAGAGCCGGGAGGAGAATGATATCGGTGATACATATGTGGAGATCAGTATCCAGGAACAGAGAATGTGGTGCTATAAAGACGGCGAAGAAATTGTGGATACTCCCGTGGTAACGGGAAATGTCTCCCGCGGTTTTGATACTCCGGCCAATGGAGTCTGGGCTATTGATGCCAAACAGCAGGATGCCATCCTGGATGGAGAAGGATATTCCTCTCCTGTTACTTTCTGGATGCCTTTTAACGGCAACGTGGGTATTCATGATGCAGACCGGTGGAGAAGTGAATACGGCGGAGATATATATCTGACCAACGGTTCTCATGGATGTGTCAATACACCTTATGAAAATGCGGAGAAGATATTTAATGCTGTAGAGATCGGTACGGCGGTTATTGTATATTAAGATGAAGGCGTATAAAGGAGCGGACGTATGAAAATAGTAGTATTGGCAGGCGGAATCAGCACGGAAAGGGAGGTGTCCATTGTATCCGGCAGTATGGTATGCCGGGCGCTGAGAGAGAAGGGACACGATGCCATTTTGCTGGATGTATTTTTCGGAAAAAAGGAGATTACACCGGAAGAAGCATTTTCCTCCGAATATAGTCTGGAAGAAGAGATTGCGTATATCAAGTCTTTCAACGCTCAGGCGGAGGAGGCCCGAAAGGGAAAAAGAGATTTTTTCGGACCGAATGTAATTGCTCTCTGCAAAAGGGCTGATGTAGTATTTCTGGCTCTGCACGGAGAAAACGGAGAAAATGGAAAAGTGCAGGCTGCTTTTGATCTGCTTCATATCAAGTATACCGGTACCGGACATCTGAGCAGTGCCATGGCTATGGACAAGGGATTGACGAAGAAACTGCTGCAGGCGGCGGGAGTGCCGGTGCCTGCAGGAAAGGTGATAAAAAAGGATCAGAAGAGAAAGACAGCAGAAGAGCTGGGGCTTACATTGCCTGTAGTGGTAAAACCCTGCTGTGGAGGATCCAGCGTAGGCGTGTTCATTGTACATACTGAGAGTGAATATGAAAAAGCCCTGGAGGAGGCTTTTGGGTATGAGGATGAAGTGGTAGTAGAAGCTTATATTTCCGGCCGGGAATTTTCTGTGGGGGTTGTGGATGATCAAGTTTATCCAGTAATAGAAATTGCTCCTCTGGAAGGTTTTTATGATTATAAAAATAAATATACGGCCGGGAGTACGGTGGAGACATGTCCCGCCGAAATTACAGCGGAAGAGACAAAGCGGATGCAGGAATATGCGGACAGAGCCAACCGGGCGCTGATGGTGGAAGGATATGCCAGATGGGATTTCCTCATGGATCATGAGGGAAATATCTACTGTCTGGAAGGGAATACTCTGCCGGGAATGACACCCACCAGTCTTCTGCCCCAGGAAGCCGGGGTATTGGGAATCACTTTCCCGCAGCTGTGTGAACTGCTGGTAAAGGTTTCCATGAAAAAATATGAGTCATAATAACGGAGAATGTATGAAAAATTTATCGTTGCGTAATATTGCGTCAGCCTGCGGAGGGATTCTTCATGCTTCAGGAGAAGTGCCGGAGCAATGTGTGAAAAGCATTACTACTGATAGCAGAAAAGCGGAAGAAGGATGTCTGTTTGTTCCTATTGTGGGAGCACGGGCCGACGGGCATGATTTTATAGAACAGGTGATGGAAAAGGGTGCCCTTGGCACCCTTTCTGAAAGAGAAATAAAGGATGCGGATTATCCTTATATTCAGGTAAAGTCCTCTCTTCAGGCAGTGAAGGATATTGCAGAGTTTTATTTGAAACAGCTGGATATACCGGTGGTGGGCATCACGGGAAGTGTAGGCAAAACCAGTACGAAGGAAATGATTGCGGCTGTACTGTCTCAGAAGTACCGGGTTTTGAAAACCCAGGGGAATTTCAATAACGAGCTGGGAATGCCGCTGACAGTCTTCCGGCTGAGAGAAGAGGATGAAATAGCAGTGCTGGAACTGGGAATCAGCGATTTTGAAGAAATGCATCGTCTGGCAAAGGTGGCACGGCCGGATACCTGTGTGATTACCAATATCGGATACTGCCATCTGGAAAACTTGAAATCTCTGGATGGTGTACTGAAAGCAAAAACAGAGATGTTTGATTACATGAAAAAAGACGGCGCTGTTATATTAAACGGCGATGATGGAAAGCTGCGAAGTATACAGGAAGTTCATGGTAAAAAACCAGTTTTTTTCGGTGTCAAGAATTCCTGCGATATTTACGCAGATCATATTGAAAATCTGGGACTGAAAGGAATAGCCTGCTGTATTCATACGGATATCGGAGAGTTTAAAGTGCAGATCCCTGCCCCGGGAGAACATTCCGTATATAATGCACTGGCAGGAGCGGCAGTGGGAAGGACTTACGGATTGTCACTGGAAGAAATCAGACGGGGTATCGAAAGTCCGGAAAGAGTCAGCGGCCGGTTCCGCATTATTGAAATGGGAAATTATACGGTTATTGACGACTGTTATAATGCTAATCCTGTATCGATGAAAGCTTCTCTGAAAGTTCTTCAGGATGCGGAGGGAAGAAAGGTAGCCGTATTGGGCGATATGGGTGAGCTGGGAGAAGATGAAGTAAATCTGCACCGGGAAGTAGGTGCATTTGCCGCTTCCTGTGATATTGGACTTCTGGTCTGTGTGGGGGATCTCAGCCGTCACATGGCGGATGGTGCGAAAGAAAAGAATCCTGGTCTGGAAGTGATTTACATAAAGGATCGAGAGGAGCTTTTGGAGGTTCTTCCGAATATGATTCAGAAGGGGGACACGATTCTGATCAAGGCATCGCATTTCATGCAGTTCGAGAAAGTTGTGAAACGGCTTGTTTCTGAATAACAAAAGAATGCTTCACTGATATTATTACACCAGTGAAGCATTCTTTTTTAATGTTTCCGAGATTATATTCTGGGTATAAGTTCCAATATGGCGCAGCTCTTCTTTGGACAGCTGGGAGGGTAAAATGGGTTTTCCGTATTCCAGAATTACGTGAGCGGGCTTTACTGTGGGAAAATGATCTTCGAATATGCTTGCTGTATTGTTTATGGAAACAGGAATAATCGGACAGCCGGTTTTTGTAGCCAGTTTAAAACTGCCTTCGTGAAAAGGAAGAAGCTCTTCGCATGCTTTGTTCTTGTTGCGGGTTCCCTCTGGAAAAATGAAGATGGAAATTCCCTGTTTAATTTTTTCTATGCCGGTAAGAATTGTTTTCAGTCCTTCCTTGATGTCTTTTCGGTTAAGAAACAAACAGTGCAGATACATCATCCATACGTTCAGCAGGGGTACTTTGATCATTTCCTTTTTTGCCACATATCCGGTAAGACGGGGACAGCGGGAATATGTAATGATGATATCAAAGAAGCCCCGGTGATTTGCCACATAGAGAACGGCCTGATCCTTTGGGATATTCTCCTCACCGATTACTGTTGTCTTTACCCCGGCAACCAGAAGGATCAGCTTGAAGATTGCCTGAATGATTCTCAGAGAGCTGATGTCTCTGGCGTAAGAGTTAAATTTCCCCAGAATCCATTCAATCAGCATCAGCGGAATAGAAAGAATCAAATACACGATTACAATAATTAAAATGATGATAAGTCTCAGCATATGTATACCTCGTATTAAGTGAAAAAACCTGGCGTTCTGCCTTCTGGCATCTTTTTACATTATACAGAAAACAGAATGTTCCCGCAAGACGTTTCATAGATTAAAACTGTAGCATGAATGGAAGGGGAATACTGTGTGGTGATTTTTATGAAACGTTTCAGACAGATTTTATGGGTTGCGCTTTTGTCTCTGTGTATAGCAGGGTGTGGAATCCGGAATATGAATACGGAGGAGGAAAAAGAACTGGAGTATACGGTGGTGCAGGAGGACCACATACCGGATGAAGTGATGGAAATTATTCAGGAGAGGAAGGGACAGAAATTTCAGATGACCTATCAGAGCCAGGATTATCTTTATATCATGGTGGGATACGGGCTTCAGAATTCAGGAGGATACAGTATCACGGTAGAAAAACTGACGTTGGCTGGCGAGGGGATTTACTGTGAGACCCGTCTGTCAGGTCCGTCAGTGAAAGAGGAGATGACGAAAGAGGTTTCTTATCCTTACATTGTCATCAAGACAGAGTACAGAGATGCTCCGGTAATATTCAAGGAGTCATAAATGTTCCCGAAAATGCATAGAATAAAAAAAACTGTGTAAAGTGAGGGAATGTCTGTGGAGTTGATTAAAAAGAATTTTCATATGCTGCATCGTAAGAGTGAAGCGGTGAATCAGGTAACGTTTGATGAAGACTACAATGTACCGGATGCAAAACCGGATGTTGGGCGGATGATACAGAAAAAAGGTGAAATTGTCATTGATGAGGTGGCTGTCAGCGAAGGGCAGGCCAATATCAGAGGGAGTCTGAAATTTTATCTTCTTTATGTTTCCGATGGGGAGGCCAGTCGGGTTTACAGTCTTTGCGGGGAGCTGGTCATTGATGAAATACTTCATCTTCAGGGGCTGGAAAGCGGAGATAAAATCTGTCTGAAGTGGGAGATTGAAGATCTGAGTCTTCATGTGATTAATTCCAGAAAGCTGAATGTTAAAGCTCTCATTTCCTTTGAAGCCGCTGTGGACGAACTGGCTCAGGTGCAGATTCCCACAGATGTAAAAGAGGGGGAAAGCATATCCAGAAAGACGAAGGATATCCGTGTGCTGGGGCTGGGAGTACATAAAAAGGACACAATGCGCCTGAAAAAGGAGATTACACTGGCTTCTAATAAGCCGAATATCCATGAAATTTTGTGGAATGATATAGAAGTAAGAGGGCTGGATATCCGGGCAGGGCAGGATAATGTGGTTGTAAAAGGAGAGCTTTTTGTGTTTGCTCTGTACAGTGCTGACGATGACAGTGATCCTCTTCAGTGGGTGGAGCAGGCAATACCTTTTACGCAGGAAGTGGAGTGTCCCGGGTGTACGCAGGAAATGATTCCAAATATAGAAGCCTCTCTTCAGCAGTCTGCTGCGGAGGTAAAGCCGGACGTGGACGGGGAAGAGCGGATTCTGCAGACGGAAGCGGTTCTGGAGCTGGAGATGAAAATATACCGGGAATGGGAATATACTCTGCTTCAGGATGTATATACGCCTCATATTCAGTGCATCCCAGAACGAAGAGAAGAGGTGCTGGAGAGTCTCCTGGTAAAAAATTATTCCAAATGTCGGATTGCAGAGCGGGTTTCTCTTCAGGATACACAGGGAAAAATTCTTCAGATATGTCACAGTGACGGCAGTGTAAAACTGGATGAAACAGAAACGGTGGAAGACGGAATCAAAGTAGAAGGTGTAATTCATGTTCGGATTTTATATATTATCAGTGATGACGATATGCCTTTTTATTCCATGGAAACAGCGGTTCCGTTTTCTCATGTGGTAGAGGCCAGGGGAATTGATAATTCCTGCCGCTATTATCTGAGGGCGGATCTGGAACAGTTGTCCACCAGTATGGCTGACAGTAATGATATTGAGATTAAAGTGGTTCTGAACCTGAACGCGCTGGTGTTAAACTGCATGAAAGAAAATATCATTACAGCGGTGAAAGAGGAAGAAGTGGACAGAGAAAAACAGAGCCGCATGCCGGGCATTATCTGTTATCGGGTACAGGAAGGAGACAGTTTGTGGGATATTGCCAGAAATTATTACACGACAATGGAAGAGATACAATCGCTGAATCAGCTGGACAGTGAGGAGCTGCTCCCAGGAAGTTCTCTGATTTTGGTAAAAAGAGTGGAAGAATAGGTTGACTTTGCCAGAGTAAATATAATATACTGTATACAAAGTACAAAGGAAAAACAAAGGAACGGTGATTATGCGATTAAGAGCACTGGCAAAAATAAATCTTGGACTGGATGTGATAAGGAAAAGAGAGGATGGGTATCATGAGGTGCGAATGATCATGCAGACCATCCGGATGTATGATCAGCTGGATATAACCAGGGCTCTCAATCCCGGAATTCGGCTTACAACGAATCTTCCCTATCTGCCGGTTAATGAAAACAATCTTGTCTATAAAGCGGCAAAACTTCTGATGGATGAGTTTGAAATTAAAGATGGTCTGTCGGTTCAGCTGAAAAAAGTGATACCTGTTTCAGCAGGTATGGCGGGCGGGAGCTCAGATGCGGCTGCCGCGCTTGTGGGGGTAAATAAAATTTTTTCACTGGGTCTTTCCAGACAGGAACTGATGGAGCGTGCAACGCTGATCGGGGCGGATGTACCTTACTGTGTGATGAGAGGGACTGCTCTGGCGGAAGGAATTGGAGAAATTCTGACTCCCCTTCCGCCTGTGCCGAAAGGATATGTGCTGGTCGGGAAACCTGGCATCAGCGTGTCTACCAAGATGGTGTATGGAAAGCTGGATGCGGCCGGTCTGGAGGAACATCCCGATATTGACGGCATGGTGGAGGCCCTGAAGCAGAATGATTTTAAGAAAGTGGCGGCGAAACTGGGAAATGTTCTGGAAACGGTGACGGTGCCGGCCTATCCCATTATCAGCGAGATTAAGAAAAAAATGATAGAATGGGGAGCGGTTAATGCACTTATGAGCGGAAGCGGTCCTACGGTTTTCGGCCTGTTTGACGACAGGGAAAAGGCGGAATATGCCAGTGAGAAACTGAAAAAAAGCAGACTGGTGCGGCAAAGTTTTCTGACGACGTTTTATAATGTTCCAAACTGCACCGGCAAAGAGCGGAAGAATGGAGGAAATACGAATGACATCTGATTTTAAGGTTAACATGAACGATTATCTTCCTCTGCGGGATGTGGTGTTTAACACACTGCGGGAGGCGATTCTTCACGGGGAGCTTAAGCCGGGTGAACGACTGATGGAGATTGCCCTGGCCAACCGGCTGGGGGTAAGCAGAACTCCTGTCAGAGAGGCGATCCGAAAGTTGGAGCTGGAAGGCCTTGTAATTATGATTCCCAGAAAAGGTGCACAGGTGGCTCAGATTACAGAACAGGATCTGAATGATGTGCTGGAAGTAAGACTTGGATTGGAAGAGCTGGCCATGCATTTTGCCTGTGAGCGTATCGATGATGAACATCTGGAAGAGATTGCCCAGGCGGCTAAAGCTTTTGAACAACTGATGGATAATGATGACGTTACTGCGCTGGCTGAGGCGGATGTGCACTTTCATGAACTTATCTATCAGGCGACTCAGAATCAGCGCCTGATGCAGATTATCAACAATCTGAGGGAGCAGATGTATCGTTACCGGATTGAATATCTGAAAGACAGTGCGGCCCGCAGAACTCTGGCAAAAGAGCATAAGGAAATATATCAGGCTTTGAAAGACCGGGATTTTGAAAGAGCAAACCACTGGATGAAGGATCATATTGAAAATCAGCAGAAGGCTATCATAAAAAGCCTGCATAAAAGTGAATAAAACCGGCGGGAACGTATATCCTAAAAGAGATGTGAAAACATCTCTTTTTTTTATGAAAGAGAAACGCTGCAGCAAGGAGGAGTTTATGGAAGAAAAATCACCGGTGTCCGTGCATATTCATGATAACTACAGATATATGCAAAAAAAATGCGAGGGGTGCGCCGATATCCTGATCCGGCAGATGAAGCTGGGCGAACATAAAAAAATTTCCTGTTTCGTGATATATATTGAAGTAGCTGTCAGCAATATGACACTTCAGGATTCGGTAATCGGCAAATTAATTAATAAGCTCTGGACGGTGCCGGATCAGGAAATGCATGAATTTCTGAGAAATAACAGTCTGGGAATTTCGGATGTGAAGCAGCTGGATACCATGGAAGAGGCCATGAAGGCCATGTTGGCTGGGAATGCCGTCCTTTTTGTGGACGGCTTTGACAAAGCGGTAAAGATTGCCAGCAAAGGATACCCGGGAATGGGAGTTATGAAGGCGGAGTCAGAGAAGGTGCTGCGTGGTTCCAACGAAGGATTTTCTGATTCCGTTAAAATTAATACGGCGCTGATCCGCAAGAGGGTACGCAGTACCGGGATGAAAGTCAAAGAAATTCCCATAGGGGAGCGGACAGATACCATGACGGCGCTGGTGTACATGGAAGAACTGGTATATCCGGAACTTTTAAAAGAAATTGAAAAAAGGCTGGGAGAATTTGAAATTGACGGAATTCTGGAAAGCGGTATGCTGGAACAGCTGACAGAAAGCAGGTGGTATTCTCCGTTTCCGCAGTTTCAGACTACGGAACGGCCGGATCGGGCGGCAATGGAAATTTTAGACGGGAGAGTCATTCTGATCTGTGACAATTCTCCCGTAGCGCTGATTCTGCCTACTACCTTCAACAGCTTTCTGCAGGTCAGTGAGGACCGGTACAACCGTTTCGGAATTGTCTCGTTCCAGAGGATTCTGAGATATATGGCCGTATTTCTGGCGCTTCTGCTGTCGGGAACATATCTGGCAGTCATACGTTTTCATACCCAGGTTCTGCCCACCAATCTTCTTCTGTCTTTTGCGGAAGCGCGTCAGGGCGTTCCGTTTTCCAGCCTTATAGAAGTGATATTTATGGAGCTTTCCTTTGAATTGATTCGTGAGGCCGGTGTGCGTATGCCAGGCCCCCTGGGAGGAACCATCGGTATTGTGGGAGGTCTGATTATCGGAGATGCGGCAGTCAGCGCCAATCTTGTCAGTCCTATGTCCGTGGTCGTGGTGGCAATGAGTGCTCTGAGTTCCTTTGCCATTCCCAATGAAGAATTTTCGGCCCCTTTCCGGCTGCTGAAGTTTGGATTTATCATACTGGGAGCTAATCTGGGTGTTTTCGGCATTGCGTTGGGGCTTTACTGGCTGGGTGGTCATCTGGCCGGACTTACCAGTTTTAAAATACCTTATCTGATGCCCTTTGTGGGGGCGGATCTGAATGGATATCATGATGAAAGAGATTCAGTTATAAGGTTTCCCTTCCGCTTGTTGAAAAGAAGACCAATATATGCCAGGAGAGATCAGAGAATCCGGCTGAAGGAGGAAAAAAAGTAGCAATGTTTGCAGATAATAAGAGAATATCCAGAAGACAGTTGGGCAGACAGCTGCTTCTGGGACTTTCCGGTATATTTTTACTCACTCTGCCGGGCATACCGGAACTTTCCGGATGGTCAGGGATTCTGGGATGTCTGCTGGGACTGGTGTTTCTGTGGCTGTATTTGTTCTTTATGATGAGGAAAACTGCAGTCAGAGGGCTGAAAGAAAAGCTCCCCTCTTCGGTTTATGGAATTGTTCTGTTTGTTCTGATGAGCTATCTGATATTGAGCGGCGGTTTTATGGTAAGAAATATTTCCGATATGGTGTCATTCAGTCTGCTGTCTGACAGTCGTCCATGGGTAATAGGTATTTTGTTTCTGGCCGCTTCTCTTCTGGGAACGGGGCGGGAGATCCAAAGGAGAGGAAGGCTGGGAGAAGTGGCCTGCGTACCTGTTATCGGCGGCCTGCTGATATTTTTGGCGGCTGCGGCGTTTCAGATTGATGAGGTGAATCTGACAGAATTTGCCGCACCTGCATTTGGAGAAATCCTGAAAGGAGCATATTATATTTTCTGTTCTTTTTCTATTGTGGGGCTTCTTCCATTTATGATGCACCGGGTGGAACGGCCTCAGGGCTCGCTGCCGAAACTGCTGACGGCCACAGGAATGGCTGCATTTCTGGTTCTGTCATGTCTCGTGGTGATCCAGCTGCTTTTCGGGGAAAAAGGCGCGGGCGCCAAAAAGATTCCTCTGACGGCTCTGATGTCCTCCGTGAATTTCCCGGGAGATTTTCTGGACAGGTTTGACGCACTGTGGATGGTTTTTCTGATTTTTGCGCTGTTGTATTCCGTAGGAACGGTGCTTTTTTATGGACAGTGTCTCATCAGTGAGAATCCGGGAATTATTCATGGCTGGCTGCTTGCAGCAGCCGTTTTTGTAGCAGCTTTTTTTTCATGGAAGGGAAGGACTGTGGTGGATATTTATCCTATGAGTGTACGATATGTTTATATGCCCTTGTTTGTTGTATTTGGATTGTTTTCAGGAAAGATCAGGAGAAAAATATGAAAAAAATAATCTGTCTGGGAATAATGATCATACTCCTGGGAGTATTGTCCGGCTGCGGCGGAGTAGAGCCGGAAAAAAGAGCTTATCCGCTGATCGTATCCTTCGACTGGAAGAACGAAAAATATCAGGTGATCTACGGTATGGCCAATCTTGCCGTCTCCACCGGCCAGGGAAAGAGCGGGGAAGAATCCGGAAACAGTCAGCAGACCGTGCTCTTTGCAGGGAACAGTATGGAAGAGATTCTTAAAATGTACAATCAGACTCAGGAATATTATCTGGATCAGGGCCATATTCAGGCGGTTATTCTGGGGGAAGCACTTCTGGGGAATCAGAAAGCCTGTCAGGAGATACTGGATTATCTGGAAAGCAGCCCGGTTATCGGAGATGGGGCGGCAGTGTTTTCCTGCGAAGATCCTGAAAATATAATGGAATTAAACGGTGGAAGAATTGAATCGCTGGGGACATATCTTACCGGTATTTATGAAAACAGGCCTGGCGGACGCAGCAAAGAAATGGTCACGCTGCGCAAAGTATACCGCAGCTGGCATGAAAACGAAGAGACGGGAAAACTGCCTGTTCTGGATGCAAAAGAAAATTTTCCGGAAATATCTGCCTGAAAGATGAAAATTTGTCTATACTCCTAAGTGACAGGAGGAATGATATGCACAGGATATTCAGAACATCCCTGGCGGCGGTGCTGCTCGGTTTTTTATGCGTACTGGGGATATTAAAAATAGAAGAGATGTCTCTTCAGAAGGGAATCGCTTCATCTGTGATACGTTTTCATGTTCTGGCGGACAGTGACAGCCGGGAGGATCAGAGAATAAAAATGCGGGTAAAAGATAGAATTGTAGATTATATGGAGCCGCTGCTTGCAGATGCGTCCTCAGCAGAAGAGTCCAGAGAGCGGATTCGTAGACAGCTGACGGCCATTGAAAAGGAGGCGCAGAAAGTTTTGACCCGGGAGGGTATTTCTCTGCCGGTGTCTGCCGGTCTTGAAAAAGCGTGGTTTCCCAGAAAAGTTTATGGAGACTGTACTTTTCCGGCAGGTATATATGAAGCCCTTCAGGTAAGAATCGGGAGTGCTTCCGGAAGAAACTGGTGGTGTGTGCTCTATCCCGGGCTCTGTTTTGAGAATTCCATTCAGGGAGTGGTTACGGAAGAAGGAAAACAAAAACTGAATCATGTACTGACGGAAGAAGAGATGTACTGTGTACTGACGGAAGGCAGGGTAAAAATCAGCTTTCGTTGGTTTTCATGAAGAATCACCCTTGAATTCTTACAGGGATAAGGGTAAAATAGTCTGTACGATAGATAAAGAAAAGTGGAGTATAAACATGAAGATAGATAACCAGGCCCCCATCGGCGTTTTTGATTCCGGCGTAGGGGGACTTACTGTTGCCCGGGAAATTATGAGAAACCTTCCGGGAGAAAGAATCGTATACTTCGGAGATACTGCCCGCGTTCCGTATGGCAGTAAATCCAGACAGACTATTATCCGTTATTCCAGGCAGATTGTCCGTTTTCTTGGAACCCAGGGAGTAAAGGCAATTGTAGTTGCCTGCAATACAGCCAGCGCACTGGCTCTTGATGATATTGAAAAGGAACTGGATATCCCGATCATTGGTGTGATGAAGCCGGGAGCCAGGGCTGCTGCGGCAGCCACAGCAAATCGCAGAATCGGAGTTATCGGGACAGAAAGTACGATAAGAAGCGGTATGTACCCTAAATTTATACAGGAAATTGACCCGGAGATTACTGTAGTGGGGAAAGCATGTCCTTTGTTTGTGCCTCTGGTAGAAGAAGGATGGCTGAAGGATACCGTCACGGACGAGGTTGCCCGGCGTTATCTAAGCGAACTGACCCGGGAGAATATAGACGTTCTCATACTGGGGTGCACGCATTACCCACTGCTGCGCAGTACGGTAAAAAAAGTGGTAGGAGACGGGGTGGAACTGGTAAATCCAGCCTACGAGACGGCCCAGGAACTGAAACGAATGCTGGGGGAAGCGGGGCTTCTGAATCCCGGCATGAAAGAGGAAGAATTTCCCTATCGGTTTTATGTCAGTGATGCGGCGGAAAAGTTCAAACAGTTCGCCAATTCGATACTGCCCTATGACGTAAGAGTTACCCAGCAGATAAATATAGAAGAGTATTAGAAAGGTATGATATGACAAAAGATGTTTTGATCAGTATCCGCGGTCTGCAGTTTTTAAGCGGCGACAGCCTGGATGATAATGCGGATCCGGTGGAAGTGATTACTGTGGGAGAACACTATCTGAAAAACGGTCATCATTATATTCGTTATGAGGAAATGTTTGAAGGTTTTGCAGATAACGCACAGAATCTTGTGAAAATAACGGATCATGTGCTTGAGGTCAGAAAAAAGGGAGTTATCAATGTACATATGGTATTTGAAGAAAATAAAAAGAACATTGCCTACTATACAACACCCTTTGGAACCATGCAGATGGGAATTGCGGCCACGCATGTGAAAGTTCAGGAAAAACAGGATAATATCGATGTGAGAATAGAATATGCTCTTGAAATCAATGAGGAACATGTGGGAGACTGCTGTCTGGAAATGAATATTCATTCAAAAGGAACGGGGGATCTGGCTTTATAGCCGGTTCCTCCGTTCCTTTTAGTAGACTGGCAGAACTTAACTGCCTGATATTTTGTTTGTGAGCCTTTTGAAGAAACCGGTCTTTTTCTGCGGTGCCTCCAGCGGTCCTCTGACTCCTTTTATTTCAACGATATAAATGCCGCTTACCATAGCTTTTATTTCTTTTTTGACGGGAATCAGATCAAAGATTTTCTCATCCGCCACCAGGTTAGTAATTTTTGGACCAATTTTGGCTTTTACAATGGGTAGCTTTGTACGGCGCATCAGTTTCGGCGTCTGGTCGATTACCATCTGAGGCAGACCGGACTGTTTCAGTGGCAGCCGCTTTTTGTCTATGACCAGCATGGATATCTGCTGTTTTGACGCCTGAATCTGTTCCTGTTGAGCTTCCTGCTTTTTCTTGGCTTTTTTGCCGACGAAGTACAGTACGATCAGGGCAATAATGAGAATAATTAAAATAATCAGTAAAACATGCCAGACCTGCATGGGGAACCTCCTTTTATCCTCTTTTTTCCATAGCAATTGTACCATTCTTTGTTTTAAAAGGCAAATATAAATTTTTGCTGAATTAAGGAAAAATTAATAGAAAACAGAGAAAGATATGCTATAATAAAACAGAATATAAAAAATGAGGGGATTTGCTATGTCAGATAACCAAAGAAGAAATCTGGATCATATGGATCAGGAAGAAAGAAAGAGACTGGAAAGAAGAAGGCGGGAGCGCAGGCGGAAGAGACGCCGAAGAGCCATGATGCTGAGAGCAGCCACTCTTGCTGTGCTGATTTTGATTCTGGCAGGCTGTATTCTGGGCGTTACGTTCGGGGTGCGCAGAGGGATGTCCAAAAGGGAGGAAGAAAAGGCCAGAAAAGAGCAGGAGATACAGGAGGAGGAAGCTAAAAACCAGGAACGTCAGAATCTCATTGAGGAGGCTGAGCAGGTTGCCCTGGGTTATGATTATGATAAATCCATTGAACTTCTGAAATCCATTGAAAATTATGATAAGGATGCGGATCTGATTGCGAAGATTGCCGACTATGAAGCACAGAAATCTACGCTGTCAGCGGTAAATATTGATCAGGTGACTCATATCTTTTATCATTCTCTGGTAGTAGATCCTGATAAGGCCTTTACCGGTAATGACAGTGTCACAGCGGGTTTTTGCCAGTGGATGACAACAGTGGATGAATTTAATGCCATCACACAGCAGATGTATGACAATGGATATGTTCTGGTAAGTCTGAAAGATCTGGTAAATGAAACTACTGATGAAGATGGCACGGTTCATTTCACGAAAGGTACGATTTTGCTGCCGGAAGGAAAAAAAGCATTTGTGCTTTCTCTGGATGACTTGTCTTATTACCACAGCTATGACGGCAGAGGAATTGCTACAAAGATGATTATCGGGGAAGATGGAAAGCCGACCTGCGAATATATTCAGGATGACGGCACAACGGTGACAGGAGCCTACGACTGTATTCCGCTGATGGATGCTTTTCTGGAAGAGCATCCGGACGGAGCTTACCATGGAGCCAAAGGAACTGTCGCGCTGACAGGATATAATGGAATACTGGGATACCGGACTGATATCGCCTATAAGACAAGGGAAAACCTTTCAGAAGACCAGGAGGCGTATCTGGCTGCCAATCCCGATTTCGACTGGGATGAGGAAGTGGCTGAAGCGACAAAGGTGGCGGATGCCATCAAAGAAGACGGTTGGGACTTTGCCAGTCATACATGGGGTCATATCCGAATTGGAGACGCCAGTATGGAAAACATAAGAGAAGATACTGAGAAGTGGATGAATTACGTTTCACCGTTGATAGGAGGAACGGATACTATTATTTTTGCTCATGGGCAGGATCTGGCAGACTGGCATGATTATTCAGAAGATAATGAGAAGTTCACGTTTTTTAAGAGCCAGGGATTTAACTATTTTTGCAACGTGGATTCTGCACAGTACTTCCTGCAGATACGGGACAATTACGTAAGGCAGGGACGGAGAAATCTGGACGGATACAGACTTTGGAATGATGTACACGGAGAAAAGAACCGTACCAGCGATCTGTTTGACGCAACTACGGTATTGGATCCAAGAAGAACTGATGTACCTGATTTATAATATGCAGGTGGATGGACTATGGATGAAAAAGAAAAAAAGATGAGTGAAGAAGAACGGCGCCGCATGCTGGAGCGAAAGCGCCGGGAAAAAGCCCGTCAGAGAAAAAGGAAAGCTATGATGATGAGGGCTGCTGTTGTCGGCGGTCTGGCGCTGGTGGTGATTTTGCTGATTACAGTTGTGGCTTTCGGAGTAAGACGGGGACGGCAGGAAAAGGCTGAGACACAGGCGAAAGAAGAGCAGGCCCGTCAGGAGGAAGAGACAAGACAGCAGAAAGTGGAAAGTCAGCGGGTTGAGGCGCAGCGGGTGGCAGCCGGTTATGATTATGACGGCGCCATTGAAATTCTGCAGACGCTGGCGGAAGAAGGGGAAGATGTTCAGGCAGAGATTGATGAATACGAAGAGGCGAAATCCGCGCTGAAAGCGGCTGATGTGGAAACGATTCCCCATGTATTCTTTCATATACTGGTGGCAGACCCTTCCATTACGTGGAACCTGTCGGGAGAGGATGAGTATAAGGTCGCGGATTACAATCAGGTTATGACAACGGTGGATGAATTCAAGGCCATTCTGCAGCAGATGTATGACAGAGGATATGTGCTGGTGCGAATTCATGATCTGGTGGAAGAAACGAAGAATGAAGACGGAGAGACAGTATTTACGGAAGGTAAAATTATGCTTCCGGAAGGGAAGAAACCTTTCGTTATGTCACAGGATGATGTCTGCTATTACTTTTATATGATAGGAGACGGTTTTGCATCGAAGATGGTGGTGGGAGAGGATGGAAGACCTACCACAGAGTATATTAACCAGGATGGCTCCACGGTGACAGGACCTTATGATCTGGTGCCTATATTAAATGAATTTATTGATGAGCATCCGGATTTCTCCTATAAGGGAGCCAAGGCCATTTTGGCATTCACAGGATATAATGGAGTACTGGGATACCGGACGGATCCGGATTTGGCCAAGACAGCCGAAGAGGGAAACAGTGATGCTGAAGAATATGGAACTTTTGATTATGAAGCGGAAATCGAGGCGGCAAAGCCGGTGGTTCAGGCGCTGAAAGATGACGGCTGGGAGCTGGCCAGTCACAGCTACGGTCATATCAGTTATGGCAGCAGCTTTGAAAAGGTAAAAGAAGATGCGGATAAGTGGCAGGAGCGGGTAGCCAACGTAATTGGTCCGACAGATATTATTCTCTTTCCCTTCGGAACGGATATTGGAAGCTGGACGGAATATGCAGCAGATAATCAGACTTATCAGTATCTGCATGGCCAGGGATTCCGTTTCTTCTGCAATGTGGATTCTAATCCATACTGGGTACAGATACGGGAAGATTACGTAAGACAGGGTCGGAGAAATCTGGACGGCTACCGGATGTATCAGGATCTCAACAATGGAGCGGACAAGCTTTCGGATCTCTTTGATGTTTCCCAGGTATTTGATACAAACCGCCCGGAAACAGGACTTCAAGTCTGGGACGGGGCAGAATAGGTATGACAAAATGAATAGTGAGGAGTTTTATTATGAAAGAAAATGAATTTGAGACAGAAGAGCAGCTGACACAGCAGCCAGACCCGGAAAAAGCAGCAGATGATGCAACGGTTTCTGAGACAGCGGTTTCGCAGGAGGAAAAACAGACCGAAGAGCCAAAAGATGAGGAGATGCAGCAAGAGAAACCGGAAAAAGAGCCGACCAGTTCTAAATCAGGCGGCAAGAAAAAAATAGTTGCGGTGATTGTTGCCATTGCAGCGGTTGTGGTGCTGGCATGCGTAGCAGTGCTGGTGGGCAGAAAGAGCGCAGGGCAGAAAGAGGATTCTTCCGCGCAGGAGGAGACAGCGCCGCAGGAAGTGGAGGATATGCCTTCTCTGGACGGCATTGATGTGGCTGCCTGCGTGACACTTCCGGAATATAAAGGAATCACTGTGGAAAAACAGGTGACACCGGTAACCGATGAGGATGTGGATACTACAATTACTTACAATCTTTCCTATTATCCTATGGAACTGACGGATGAATCCGCCAAAGTGGAAGAGGGAGATACCGTTAATATTGATTACGTAGGGACGATAGACGGAGAAGAATTTGATGGCGGCTCTGCGGAGGGAACGGATCTGATGATCGGTTCCGGACAGTTTATCGAAGGATTTGAATCCGGTCTGGTGGGTCACGTAAAAGGCGATACCGTGGAACTGAATCTGACTTTTCCTGAAGATTACAGTGAGGAGCTGGCTGGAAAGGATGTAGTATTTACGGTTACCATCAATGCCATCAAGCGTCCTCTGACAGAAATTACGGAAGAGTGGGTGGCTGCAAATTCGGATTATACAACGATAGAGGAATACCGGGACAGTATCCGTCAGGATCTGGAAGAATATAATGAAAATCTTGCAGAAGAAAATCTGCAGACTCAGGCATGGCAACAGGTAGTGTCAGCGGCAACTATTAATGAATATCCGGAAAAACTGATGGAATACGGCAGGTCTATGATTGATAATCAGATGGAAACGGCAGCTGAGTACAGCAATCAGACACTGGAAGAGTATTTGGAGACTCAGGGAGTCACCCAGGAAGAATACGATGAACAGAAAGAAACGTATGCTCAGAATATAGTTGCTCAGATGCTGGTAATGCAGGCGATTGCCGATGCGGAGAATTATACAACGGAAGATGAAGAGTATCAGGAAATTCTGGATTCCTATCTTTCGCAGTATGGGATGGAAGAAGATGAATTCATTGAGCAGAATGGGGAACAGAACGTATATCAGAGCATTATGCTTCAGAGGGTCTGCCAGCTGATTATGGACGAAGCCAATGTACAGGAAGTTACGGCGGAGACTACAGACAACAGCGAGGAAAGCGGCGCAGAGTAAATAAAAAAACGAGCTTCATTTGATGTGAAGCTCGTTTTTTAGTTCGCCCGCCATAGGCAGGCTTTGACGGGTGGAAGCAGGATTGAAAGAAAATCTGGAATACCACTGGGAGGATTATGTGGAGTTCCCCTGCTAGCCAATATGTTTCTGTACTATGTTTTTGGGAGGTGGATGAAAAGAAATTTTCTGCAGATGCCGTTTGAAGGATATGCAAATGATGGAGCTGTGCATTGCAAAACCAAAGGAGAAGCTTGCTAAAAGGTTTGAAGAACTGACAGAGTTTTATTTTCCTGGATACACTTTTAAAGCAGTCCACATTAAATATAAAGCTGGTGTGATGCGAAATAACTTTATCGCATCGGTCGGTAAAACGGCAGCGAAAGGTTTCAGGGATAAGATCAAAGCGCTGGAGATACATAAGAGAACCGGATGCAAGACAGACCTGAATCAGGAAACGAGAGCCTAAACTGTTTGCTCGTTGGAGCAGGATATACTCGTATTGTTAAATGAGAAGAGTCGTATGAAGGGAGACACCTTCACTGACGGTTTCGTGAGAAGTTTGAGGTGAAAGTCCTCTTACTTATTCGACTGAGAGGACGGGGGATTAGCTAAATCCCCCGTCTGCTTGCGTGTGGATTAATCATTTCTGCGATTGCTGAGCAGTACCAGACGAAGCAGCTGTAAAATTGCAGCGGCCGCACTGGCCACGTAAGTTAAGGCAGCGGCGGACAGGACTTTTTTCGTCATGGAAAGCTCTTCTGATTGCAGCATTCCGGTTTCACCTAGAATTCGCAAAGCTCTGCCGGAAGCATTAAATTCTACCGGAAGTGTTACGATCTGAAAAAGAACCGCCAGAGAAAAAGCCAGAATACCAATGTTGATTAACAGCTGGGAAGTTTCATTGTTAAAGAGAAAGCCCAGAATAATCAGGGGCCATGCTATGGTGGAGCCGAAATTGGCAACAGGAACCAGTGCACTTCGGAAACTTAAGGGAGCATACCCTCTGGCGTGCTGAATGGCATGGCCGCATTCATGGGCGGCAACACCGACGGCTGCCACGGAACATGAACCATAAGTGGAATCTGACAGGCGCAGAACTTTAGAACGCGGATCATAGTGATCCGTCAGACTTCCGGATACGTGTTCTATCCGCACATCCTGAATACCGGAATAGTAAAGGATACGTTGTGCAGCTTCCCGGCCAGTGAGTCCTGATGTGCTTCGTACCCTTTGATACCGGGAATAAGTGGAGCGCACCCTGGCGGAAGCTATCAGACACAGAATTGCTCCTATAATCACCAGAAAATAGGTAGGATCAAAATAAAATGGATACAACATATGAACCATCTCTCTTTCTTGTATAATTATTATATGATTATATACTATCTGTTGCCAAATTCCCAGTAATTCATTCTTTTTTCATAATTTCCAGAGGACCGTTCCAGATAATATCTGAGTTATTGTATGCCGGAGTCTTGTTATTTGCTGAGAAAAAAGGTAGAATAATAAAAAACAGCGATAAGGAGTTATATTATGAAAGTACTGTTTCTGGAATATCCCCCTTGCAGCACCTGCAAAAAGGCAAGAAAATGGCTGGAAGAGCATAATATTTCTTTTGAAGCCAGACATATTAAAGAAGACAATCCTTCGGAGGAAGAATTAAAGCAGTGGCATGAAAAAAGCGGGCTGCCTCTGAAACGGTTCTTCAATACCAGCGGACTGGTTTATAAGAACCTGTCTCTTAAGGATAAGCTGCCTGATATGAAGGAAGAGGAGCAGTATCAGCTTCTTTCCACAGACGGAATGTTGGTAAAGCGGCCTCTGGTCATCGGAGATGATTTTGTTCTGACCGGTTTTAAAGAAAAGGAATGGGAAGAACATCTTTTATAATCATTTATTTGGAATGAGAAATACGGTACTGCCTGGGGGTGGTGCCGTATTCTTTTTTGAACAGCCGGTGAAAATAGCTGGAGTTATCATAGCCCACCCGGGAAATAATCTCTTCTATGGGAATGCTGGTTGTAGTCAGCAGATGAACTGCATGGATCAGTCTTCTGCGCTGCAGGTAGGCGGTGAACGTATAAGGAGAATATTTTTTCATCAGCCGGCTGATATAATATGCAGGCTGGCCGCTGATTTGCGCATACTCTTCCAGAGAGGCAGTGTCATAATGAAGATCCATATAAGCCATAGCATTCATGACGATTTCCTGTTCATAGGAGGAAGGGGCGCCCACTGTTACCTTATAGGTCAGATTTGTCAGCTCCAGAAATAAAGTGCCGATAGTGGCCTGTAGAATCAGCTGTGTATTTGGACGCTGTTTATCCAGAGTCAGAATCATGTTCTCCAGGAGATTTTTTGCCTCCGGGTGTCCCTGCAAATGGTAATGCAGATATTCCACCGGGGTCTCACTGCCGTTCATAGCGCCGCTGAGATATCGTTTTAAAATGGTGTCATCAGTCAGCATATCAATGGGATACTGAAGAAATTCCGGCAGTATCTGAAAATGGACGGCAATGTCATCATAGCCCGTAGCTTTGATGGAATGGCGGACACCGGGTTTTAAAAGCAGAATATCATCCGTCTGAAGAGTAAGCTTTGTCTGGTCATTAAGAGTGTGACAGGTGGAACCGCTGTACATGTAGATGATATCAAGAAAGTTATGAGCGTGTTCCGGAAGATCTACAAATCGGGGCTGTAGCAGAAGGCTGATAAAGCGGTTGGGACCGATTACGATTTCTTTGTCTACCACGTCAGGCTGACCTTTTTTTGTATAGTGGTATAAAACAGGGAGAGGAGAATCCAGGATGGCTTCCTCCTGCGGCCGCAGTTTTTTTAATTTTTCTAAAAGATCAGGAAGCATAAATAAGGCTCCTTCCGGTTATACTTCTAAGTATGGTGTTATATCTGCAAATATCATACCATACAATCCCATGATACGGCAAATAAAGATATAAAAAGTGCAAAATAAGACAAAAAAGGACGGTAAAAACAGCAAAAACCGACTATTTTTGTGCAAAAACCGTTCTTACATTTGGAAGAAGTGATCGGTATAATAGCTATGATAAAACTTGATCGGGAAAAAATATTAGGAGGATGAATGATGAAATATTCACTTAATTTTCAGAGTCCCCATGATATTATCGATTTCGTAAAAATCGTCAATGGATTTGAATATGATGTGGACGTGGTAAGCGGGAAAAAAATTGTAGATGCAAAATCAGTAGTAGGCGTAATGGCTCTCAGTAACGCAGGTGGACTGGAAGTGGTTGTGCACGCTGAAGAGTGCAGTGATTTTCTGAGACAGGTCCGCCCCTATCTGCAGCAGTCAGAATCTGCAAAGACAGCTTAATAAGACAACAGACAAATTTAAATAATCCTTCCTTGTCCCCATTCGGCAGAACTGCCGGATGGGGATTTTTCCATGTGGGGAAAGGAAGAATAGTTGACAAGTAAGAAAAACGGCACTCATACAGGGAACCGGCTGTTAAAAGGAATGAACGAAGAAGAAAGGGAGCGGTTTTATATATCATAGGGTTAAATTTAATTGCAGTGGCGGTGGTACTGAACATTAGATATGCAATGGGTGTGGCTGCTTTCAGTTCAGTTATGTATGCCATTTCTGAAATTTACAAGATATCTCTGGGGCAGCGTCCATCATCTGCTATCTGATATTTGTTTTGATACAGTGTATTTTGTCTAGAAAGATTACGTTAACTTATGTATTGGAAATTCCACTCTCCTTTGTATTTGGATTTATTACCGATATATATGATCTTCTGATACCGGAACTGACACTGCCCCTGGCTGTCAGGTGCATGCTGTTTATTCTGACCATGTTTGTCACAGCCATAGGTGTCTTTCTGTGCGTTCGGACGGATCATTAAAATATATGAACGGTATGTTCGCGTCTAAAGTTTCGAGATATATAGAGTATAATGGGAAGAAGAAGGCAGGGATAGTACTTGCCTTTCACAGAGAAGAACTGTCCTATTAAGCGATTTGCGTGCATATACTGTAAAAACGCAATTTTTGAGGTCTCTTTTTGAAAGATTATATAGAAGAAAGAGCGGTTGATATTGCAGCGTATATTATCGAGCATAATGCAACAGTACGGCAGGCTGCCAAGGAGTTCGGAATCAGTAAATCGACGGTACATAAGGACGTAATGATATAGAATGATTTTTGCGCATTCTAATGAAAAGAGAACAGGCATATTGCGAAAAAGAAGCGTATGCCTGTTTTTTGTGTATAAGAACAGTTTTTATTGAATAAAAATGGTAAAAGCGTCAAAAATATTCAACATAGAGTTGTAAAAAGGAAATTGACTGCATATAATTATATTAAATAAAAACGGTAAAAGTGTCAAAAATATTCAATATAAGAGGAGAAAAGGATGGAAATAAAAAGAGACAAATATCTTAGGGATCTGATCAACCGGATGCATAATCACATGATTAAAGTCGTGACGGGGGTGAGAAGATCGGGAAAATCCTATTTGATTTTTCACATATTTCACAAATATCTGTTAGAGCAGGGGACATCTGAATCTCATATTATCCGAATTGAGTTGGATCAGAGAAAGCACAGGCAATATCGTGATCCGGATGCCATTTTGGAATATATAGAATCCTGTATTCAGGATAATAAGATGCACTATGTTCTTCTGGATGAGGTACAGCTTTTAAATGAATTCGAAGAAGTCTTGAATTCACTGCTGCATATTGACAATGTTGATGTATATGTTACGGGAAGCAATTCCAGATTCCTCTCTAAGGATATTATAACGGAATTTCGCGGCAGAGGAGATGAAATCCATATCTTTCCGCTGACGTTTAAAGAATTTATGCAGGTATATGAGGGAGATATGTACCATGGCTGGGCGGATTATATGCTGTATGGAGGGCTTCCTCTTACTGTAACTATGAAGACAGAGGAACAGAAGGTTTCCTATCTGACAAAATTATTCGAAGAAACTTATCTGAGGGATATTATTGAGAGACATCATATTGAAAAGACACAAGAACTGGAAGATCTGGTGAATATCCTGGCCTCAGCAATCGGTTCTCTTACCAATGTACCCAAAATTGAATCTACCTTTAAAAGTGTACTGCACTCAAAGATCAGCGGAAATACAATACGTCAGTATATCGAATATCTGGAAGATGCCTTTATTATTCACAAGGCAAATCGGTATAATGTAAAAGGAAGAAAATATATTGGAACTCCTGTGAAATATTATTTTGAGGATGTCGGACTGCGGAATGCCAGACTGGGATTCCGGCAGGTAGAAGAGACACATCTTATGGAAAATATTATATATAATGAACTTCGCAGCCGCGGCTATACGGTGGATGTGGGAATTGTAGAAAAGAGGAAGAAAGATGCAGAGGGTAAGGCAGAACGAAAACAACTGGAAATAGATTTTATTGCCAATCTGGGAAGTCAGAGATACTATATTCAATCTGCTTTTGCCATGCCCAATGAAAAAAAGAGAGAGCAGGAGAAAATGCCTCTGCTTCAGGTTAAAGATTTTTTTAAAAAGATTATTGTGGTGAAAGACATAGTGAATGTGACACGGGATGAAAATGGAATTACAACAATGAGTGTGTATGATTTTCTGTTGAAAGACGATAGTCTGGAATTGTAGTATGTATCCGCGGTGATCTTTTGTCTGTGTGAGATTTGTTTTTGGCATAAAATAAAATGTGTGACTTCAGGGAAAAGGAATGATAAGATATGTATAAACCGTTCCAGTTGGAAGTACAAGGAGAAGAAACATATTGAGTGCTTTTATTGAAAATTTACTAAGAGAAGGATTTACAACTGCATACCTGGATAAAACATATTCGTCAAATCTTGCTTACAAACCGCAATTTATTTCCAATAATTATAAAGAAGGGCGTAAGGTTCTCTCATCCATTGAGGATGAGCTTTTGTCATGTGAGGAATTCTTCATCAGTGTCGCTTTTATCACTATGAGCGGAATTACTCCTCTGCTTCAGACATTCAAAGATTTGGAAAGACGTAGGATACCAGGGAAAATTCTTACAACAGATTACCAGAATTTCAGTGACCCCAGGGCCCTCCGGAAGCTGGCAGCGTTAAATAATATAACACTGAGAATGTACCGAACAGATACGGCACAGGAGGGTTTCCATACCAAAGGCTATATTTTTAAAAGTGAAGAGCTTTACCGGATCATTGTTGGAAGTTCTAATTTGACCTTGAGCGCGCTGACGAAAAACAGAGAGTGGAATACTAAGGTAGTTTCCAAGGCTCAGGGGGAATATACGGAAGATTTGATGGCCGAATTTGCAGAACTATGGAATTCAGATTATACAGCTGCATTTGATGATTTCATTGAAGAATACGCGCTTAACTATCAGATCATCCGAAGACAGAGAAAGATTGCGAAAGAAACACCGATTACTTCCCTGGAACAATATAAACTGCAGCCCAATTCCATGCAATTGGGCTTTATTGCTAACCTTGAAAAAATTCGCACAGCAGGGAAATCGAAAGCGCTGCTGATTTCAGCAACGGGAACAGGGAAGACTTATGCGTCTGCATTTGCACTGCGGGAGAAAGATGTAAAGAAAGTGTTGTTCCTGGTACATAGAGAGCAGATTGCGAAACAGGCAATTGCCAGTTATAAAAAAGTCTTTGGAAATACAAGATCTTTTGGATTGCTTTCCGGTAATTCAAAGGATTATGATGTGGATTATCTTTTCTCGACCATGCAGATGATGGCAAAGGAGGAGATCCTTACAAAGTTTCAAAAAGACGAGTTTGACACAATTATCATTGACGAGGCTCATTGTACTGGCGCTGCCAGTTACCAGAATATCATGCAGTATTTTACGCCCAAATTCTGGTTAGGGATGACCGCATCGCCGGAACGAACGGATTCTTTTGACGTTTATGCGGCGTTTGATCATAATATTGCATATGAGATACGGCTTCAGCAGGCGCTGGAAGAAAATCTGCTGTGTCCATTCCATTATTTTGGGATCACGGATCTGCAGATTGGCGGCGAAGCTATAGATGAAAATACAGGGCTGAAAGATTTTAATAAGCTTACTAGTGAGGAGCGTGTCAATTATGTGATCGAGCAGATGGAGTATTATGGTTATTGCGGGAGAAGTGTGAAGGGTCTGGTTTTCTGTAGCTCTAAGAAAGAAGCTTGCGTTTTAAGTGCGAAATTTAATGAACGAGGCTACCGTACCCTGGCTTTGACAGGTGATGACGCTCAGGAAAAGCGTGAGAACGCGGTTGAGCGGCTTGTCCTCGATGAGGGGAAAGAGAAGCTGGATTATATTTTTACAGTAGATATATTTAATGAAGGTGTCGATATACCGGAAGTGAATCAAGTCATTATGCTCCGGCCAACGGAATCACCGATTGTATTTGTGCAGCAGCTAGGGCGCGGCCTCCGGAAAGCGGAGGAAAAAGAATATGTAGTGATCCTGGATTTCATTGGAAATTATAAAAATAATTTTATGATACCGATTGCTTTGTCCGGAGACAGAAGCTACAATAAAGATAATATCCGGCGCTATGTACTGGAGGGAGAGCGGATTATTCCAGGTTCTTCGACGATCCATTTCGATGAAATATCACGAAAAAGGATTTTTGCGGCAATTGATAATGCGAATTTCAGTGATATCAAGTTGATTAAAGAGAATTATAATAATCTGAAAAATAAACTGGGACGAATTCCAGCTTTGAAAGATTTTGATGATTATGGAGAAATGGATGTTCTTCGCATTTTTGATAATAACAGTTTGGGGTCTTATTATAAGTTTCTGGTTAAATACGAAAAGGAATATACAGTCAGACTTTCCGCTACAGAAGAAAAGGTGGTCGAATTTATTTCAAAAAAGTTGGCCAGTGGGAAGCGGATCCATGAGCTTGCCATGCTCTATCGTATGCTGAAGTACCATCATGGATTTTTTAATTTATGGAAGAAAGATCTGCTAAATGCTTATGGGATAGAGCTGCAGGATAAGACTATAAAAAATGTAGTCAATGTAATGACCAATGAATTTCCTTCTGGTGCAGGGAAGAAAACATATGCGCCCTGCGTTTTCCTGGAAAGAACAGGGACAGGGGAATATGATATATCGCAGGATTTTAAAAAAATGCTGGAAAATCCTGAGTTTTATAAGATTGTAAAAGAACTGGTAGAGTTTGGTGTTTCAAGGTATAAGGAGAATTATAGTCACAGATATCAGAATACAAATTTTGTGCTTTATCAGAAATATACTTATGAGGATGTATGCAGGCTTCTGGAATGGGAAAATAATGAGGTGCCTTTGAATCTGGGCGGATATAAGTATGATCGAAAAACGAAAACATTTCCAGTATTTATTAATTATGATAAAGATGACGATATAAAAGATACGATCAAATATGAAGACCATTTTGAGAGTCCCAACAGATTGGTTGCAATATCAAAGCAGAGCAGAACAAAAGAGTCTGAAGATGTACAGAATTTTCTTCATGCGAAGGAACGTGGTATTGATGTGGAGCTGTTCGTTCGCAAAAATAAGGACGATAAGATATCAAAAGAATTCTATTATCTGGGCAGAATGACGGCAACTGGGAAAGCAGAAGAATTCATCATGTCAAACACGGACAAGACGGCGGTGGAAATTGAATGGGAGCTGGATACTCCGGTACGTGAAGATATCTATGAGTATATTGTAAATAACTAGTGGAGGAATAGAATGAAAACAGTGAAGGTAGTCGCGGCAATTATAATAAACAATAATAGGGTATTTGCCACCCAGAGAGGATACGGTGAGTTCAAGGATGGCTGGGAATTCCCAGGCGGAAAGATCGAACCGGGTGAGACGCCGCAGGAAGCACTTGTACGAGAAATAAAAGAGGAATTAGATGCTGAGATTGAAGTAAAAGATTATCTGGAAACTGTGGAATATGATTATCCGGAATTCCACCTGTCAATGGATTGCTTTTTTTGCAGGATCAAGTCAGGTGAGATTGTGCTGAAAGAGCATGAGGCGGCGAAATGGCTGACAGCGGAGACTTTGGATAGTGTGGACTGGCTGCCGGCGGATAAGGGATTGATAAAGGAAATTAAAAGTTATATGGGAAAGTTCCATTAGTAAAAAGAGAGGAGAAAAAGTTTTTTATTCTAATCTGCGACAGATTTTCATAGGTTGTAAAAAATGAATAAGAGGTTGGGGCTGCTGTGAAAATGAAAAAACTGAATTATCGTTTCCATAATCCAAATGATTCGGCAGTTGCTGCAGAGTACATATTGAAGGTGTTTGTTGAGGCAAATCAGAGGAAGGTGGAAGAGGTGATCAGAAGGGCGAGTGTGGAGAAACAGGTTCCCTATATCTGTTGTAATCAGCCCACAAATAGTAATTGACTATAATAGACGTAGCAGAAAGGTAAACGCTTATGAACATCGCAGCCTATTGCCGTGTCTCCACGGACAAATCCGACCAGCTGAACAGTCTGGAAACCCAAAAGCAGTTCTTCACCGAATATGTGCAGCGTACCGGTGACCATCTCGTTAAAGTATATGCAGACGAGGGCATTTCCGGAACCAAAATCAAAAACAGAAAAGAATTTTTACAAATGATGGCCGATGCTGAGCACGGCCTTTTTGATATGGTTGTTGTCAAGGATATTTCCCGATTTGCCAGGAATACAGTGGATCTGCTCCAGAATGTACGGAGATTAAAGACATTGGGAATAGAGACACAGTTCCTCACTGCCAATATGACCAGCATGGGAAATAGTGAATTTGTCCTGACTATATTCGGGGCCCTAGCGCAGGAAGAAAGTGCCAATACATCAAAGCGTATCAAATTTGGCAAGAAAGTGAATGCGGAGAAAGGCCGGGTGCCAAATATTGTTTACGGCTACGATAAAACGATAGGGGATTATTTCAATCTGACGATCAATGAGAAAGAGGCAAATGTGATCCGTCAGATTTTTCAGTGGTATATTCAGGAAGGATTTGGCTGTTCATCCATTTCCAATAAATTGAATGAACAGGGTATTCGGACGAAACGGAACTGCCGATGGAGCCAGAATGCTATCAGCCGTATCCTTACGAATGAACTCTATACCGGAAAGATAATTAATGGCAAACAGGAAGTAGCAGATTTCCTCACCGGTCAGCGGAAGGAAAAGGGTGAGACAGAATGGCTTGTGACAGATAGATCGGAACTGAAGATCATTGATGAGGAAGTGTTTGAGCAGGCACAGAAGATCCTACATTCCCGTCATCAGGCATTTAACTTGAATCATGAAAGGCAGAGCAACAAGTATCTTTTCTCCACGCTGATCAAGTGTAAAGAATGCGGATGGTCTTTCCGCCGGACAGTTCGTAAGTATAAGAATACCTATGTCCGTTGGGTGTGCTCAGGGCATAACGGACGGGGCGCAGATTCCTGTCCTAATGCGGTGACGCTGGATGAGGAGGAATTGATGGAAGTTCTACAGGAATATTTCGCAAATGTATTGAATAATAAAAAGAAAGTGATCCAGTATGTGGTGAAGGAATTTCAGCGGGTATATAAGGCAAAAGATGAAAATGTAGAGTACGAAAAAGAACTGCGGGACAAGCTTTTTAAATTGAAAGCCATGCGTGAGAAATACATGGATATGTACACCGATGATCTGATTACACGTCAGGAGTTGAACGACAGGATCGGCGGGGCAAGGCAGGAGATTGAGCGCCTGGAAAATGAACGGAAAATGGTTTCCTATCAGATCACCAAGGGTGACCAGTTGGAGAAACTATTGAATACAACTTTCAGGGAAATTGAGGATATCACGGATGTGCACCAGATGACGAACACGCAGCTGAAAAAGATTATCCAGAAGATTGAGGTGGACAAGGACGGAAACGTGGATATTTACCTGAAACTTCTGGGAGATCTGGGGCTGGATGAAACGGTACTGATCGAAGATGGATCTGCTGAAAATAAAACGGTTCAAAATCGTCACGACCGCACATAAAGATGTAACCGATCGTCTGCTGAGGATTAATCCGGGACTTGCACAGGCAACCCGGAAAATTCTGGATACCAACAAATCAGAACGCCATATCAGAGGAGGAATGGCAACCAGAGAGAAATATCTTCATCGTCATGCACAGACATAAGAAAAGATACCGACAGACTGCGGCAATGGCTGTGGTCTGTTTTTTTGAAATTTATCTGGCAGTGATGAGGGGGGCATAGTATAATGGTAAAAAGCATTCTGCGGGAGGATTATTTTGAAAAGTATTTACATTGCCCATAGAGGCCCTTTCAAGGAAAAAGTGCAGAGCATCAAAGAGCACAGCGAAAATACAGCCCGGCTGTGCAGAGAGTATGCCATTTCAGAATGGAAAGATTTTATGTATATCCTGGGACTTTTGCACGATGTGGGAAAGTATCAGGAGTCTTTTCAGCGCAGAATTGCCGGGGCAAAGATTCAGGTGGAGCATGCCGTATGCGGAGCACAGGCTGTATATGACCGTTATCCCGGAGCCGCCGGACTGATGATGGCATATTGTATTGCGGGGCATCATGGAAGGCTTCCGGACGGAGGATTTCTCAATGACAGTCCGGACATGGGAACATTATGGGGAAAACTGAAGCGAAAAACGGAAGATTATGATTTATATAAAAGCGAACTTACCATTCCTGAATGGAATATCCACTCCTGGCTGGAATTTCTGATGAAGGACTGCGGAGATGATATGTCTCTGCTGCTGGATAAGTTCGCTTTTTTTACGCGCTACAGTTTTTCATGTCTGGTGGACGGGGACTGGGAGGAAACAGCAGCTTTTTTCGGAAATAAGTATTCGGATACCAGGAAACAGGTAAATTTTAAACAGTGCCTGGCTGCTGTAAAGCGGAAGATAGATTCTTTTGAAAATGTGACACAAGTGCAGAAAATGCGCGTTGTTTTGCAGAAAAGGATTTTTCAAAGGTCAGCGGAAAGCGGTCAGATTTTTCTCCTGAGTATGCCTGTCGGCAGCGGGAATACACTGACTGGTGTCCGGTTTGCGCTGGAACGATTGATTGCCGGAAAGAAAAAGCGCATTATATACGTAAGTTCATGCGGAAGTATTATTGAGCAGACGGCGGTTATACTGGAAGAATTTTTCGGAAAAGAAACAGAATTTTTTCGTCATCAGTCTACCTTCTTTGCTGAAGATGAAGAAAATAGCAGTGAAAACTGGGACAGACCGTTTATATTGACTACCATGGTCCAGTTTTTTGAATCAGTATATGCCTGCAGTCGGGGGATGCTTCGGAAACTGCATAATATGCAGGACAGTATTTTGATCTTTGATGAAGTTCATCTGATGCCGGGAAAATATCTGAGTCTCTGTCTGCAGGCTGTTTCGTTTATTACCCGATATTTGAACAGCGAAGCGTTGTTCCTCACGGAGGTGATGCCGGATTTTGAAGCATTCTTTCGAAAATACGCGCTGCCGGATATCTCCCTTGTGAAATTGACAGAAGAAGGAGAGAATTTTCCTGGTTTGCGAAAATGCCGTTATGAATATATCGGTGAGTGGTCAGAAGATAATCTTCTGCAAATGAGCGGTCGGTTTTCTTCCGTTCTAATTGTTGTCAACAGAAAAAAAGATGCAAGGCGGCTGTTTGTCCGGTGTAAAGGGGAAAAGTATCATCTGTCTGATTATATGGCGCCTGTTGACAGGGAGCGGGTTTTGATGAAAATCAAACAGGCATTAAGACGGCAGGAAGAGGATTTTCCTATAGGGAAAAGGGTACCGGAAGAGAGAAAAATTACGGTTATCCTTACTTCTCTGATGGAGGCGGGGCTTGATCTGGACATGCATGCCGTTTTCAGGGAGATGACAGGTCTGGACGGTATTCTTCTGTCAGGAGGAAAGTGTAATCGGGAAGGAAAAAGAAAGGAAGGGTTCGTCTTTCTCTTTGATTCTGCAGAAGGGAAAAAGATTTCCCGTGATGAACGGGTAAATATGACGAGAGGGCTGCTGAATAAGTATGAAAACCCTGAGGATGAAAAGTGCGTAAAAGAATACTATGACAGGATGTATGATATCTGGGATGAGGAAATACGCTGCAGCGTTATCAGTCGGCGCTGTGAACAGATACATGCCATTCCTTTTCAGAGATATCAAGAAGAATTTTCTTTCTTTGAAAATGGGAGAGTATCGCTGGTTGTTGCTGTGGACGATGAAAGCAGGAAATTGATGGAAAAGATGAAAAATAAAGAAAAAGTGAAAGAAGGAAGGCTGCAGCCCTATGCCTGTCAGATTTCCAAAAACGATCTGAGATGGCTGATCAGGAGGGAAGCGGCCGATGACTTTGGAACGGGGATTTACTGGCTGAAGGATAATAGCT
Source organism: Ruminococcus sp. (assembly GCA_050944415.1). Taxonomy (GTDB): domain Bacteria; phylum Bacillota; class Clostridia; order Lachnospirales; family Lachnospiraceae; genus Ruminococcus_G. Next base: position 9,324 of record JBMNRA010000001.1, on the reverse strand, counting down.
ATTACGATAAACAGATGGGTGTCCTATGTGGCGGGAAGGTGAAGAAATGAGTTATGGGTTTAAGATTCTGGTGGAAGGGGACTATGCCTGCTTTACCCGGCCGGAACTGAAAGTGGAGAGAGTGAGTTATGATGTGCCGACTCCCGGCGCATTGGAAGGAATGCTTAAGAGTGTGTACTGGAAGCCGGCTATACGATATGTAATCGATAAAATTGTGGTGTTTCATCCGATTTCATTTATGAATATCCGACGAAATGAAGTAAAAGACAGAGTTTCTGTCAGAGCACTTTGCAGTCAGATGAAAGGAAGAAAAGGAGATCCGTCCATCATAACCGGAAAAAGCCGCAGCCAGCGTTCGGCTCTGGTTTTGAAAAATGTGAAATATGGAATAGAGTTTCATTTTGAACTTACAGGGCTGCAAAGTGAAAAGGATGTGCATCCGGAAGGGAAACATTACAGTATCATCAGGAATCGTCTCCAAAATGGAAAGTGGTTCCGGACGCCATGCCTTGGCTGCAGTGAATTTCCGGTCAGAAAAATAGAACTGGTTTCCGGATTTGACATAGAAGCAATCAGCGAACAGATTACAAACCTGGGAGATGTGGATCTGGGGTATATGAATTACCGGGTCGTGTTTGAAGACGGCGGGAAGCCTATAAATCAAAACTGGGATGCACCTGTATTTTCGGACAGAGCACAAACTGCCTATTACCGCCCTCATATGGTAAATGGAATTATTGATGTGAAAAAATACCGGGAGGAAGTACGATGCTGATACAGGGGCTGTGTGATTATTACGATATTCTTGCGAAGGATCATAAGGTGCTTCCGGCTGAATATTCCTGCGTCAGTATTCATTACCTGGTTGCGCTGGATCCGGAGGGGAGAATCGATGAAATTATGGAATACAGAAAAAAGGAAGCAATGCCCAAACGGACAGAACGGCCGGGAGTTTTCTCCAGTGTTATTGAGCATCGGCCTGCATATCTCTTTGGCCTGCATGTAAAAGAAGGACGTCTGACACCGGATGATTCCAGGGGAAAAATCAGGAAGTCTCATGAAATTTTTGTAAAGACGAATCTGGAGTTCATACAGGGAATTGATACGCCGCCGGCGCGGGCTTTTGCATGTTTTCTTAAAAACTGGAAACCGGAAGAAGAACAGAGGAATCCATGGCTGCTGGCCCTTGGCCGGAATTTTGACAGGGCGGGATATGTATTCTGTCCAAGCGGCATGCCGGAACATCTGCTTCACAGAGATGAAAAAGTAAAAGAGAAATGGGAAAACATGTACCGGCGGGAAGAGGCAAACGGGGCGTTTCATTATGCCCAGTGTGCGGTCAGCGGCAGATACGAACCTATTGCAAGGCTGCATGGGAAAATCAGGGGAGTTTACGGAGGGATGGTATCCGGCAATGTAATGATTGGCTATAACAATCCGTCAGAGTGGTCCTACGGTCAGAAGCAGTCCTACAACAGCAATATTTCAAAAAAAGCCATGGAAAAATATACGAAAGCGCTGAATTACCTTCTGGCGGGCAGCAGTCATAAAGCGGTGTTGGACGATATTACAGTTGTTTTCTGGGCCCTGGACGGAACAGAGGGGTATGAGGATATTTTGCATGCACTGCTCTGGGGCGGTTCGAAATTGATGGATGCCAGGCAGACAGAGCGTATGCTGGAAGCTCTTTTTGAAGATGCCAAGAAAGGAACGGTTCTGGAAGAAAGGATAAAATTGCCGGCAGGGATTCGTTCGGATGTGGATTTTTATATGATTGGGATCAAACCGAATATGGCCAGATTGTCTCTGCAGTTTTTATATAAAAGCAGATTTGCGGATATTCTGATTCACATTGCAAAATTCCAAAAAGAATTGAAAATCAGTCCTACTTTCCGGCCAGTGTCGTTTTACCGTATCAAAAAAGAACTGACTGTTTCAAAGAACAATTTACATACAATCAGTCCACTGCTTATTTCACGGCTGCTGGAGTCGGTACTATATGGTGGAGACTATCCGAAAGTATTGCTGGAGACAGTTGTGAAAAGGGTAAAAACGGATATCAGACAAGAAAAGATCAATAGTGTGCGGGCCGGAATTATCAAGGCCTGCCTGGAGAGAAATTACCGGGAGGTGATCAGAATGACATTGGACAGGGAAAACCGACAACCTGCTTATCTGTGCGGCAGACTCTTTGCGGTGGTGGAGAAACTGCAGCAGGACAGCGCTCCATATCTGCTGAACCGTACGATCCGGGAGATGTATTTCGCTTCTGCCTGCACGAAACCGGCGTCTGTATTTCCTACTCTTTTAAAAATGGCCCAGAATTATCTGGGGAAAGCAAAATATTCCATATATTACAGTAAGCTGATAAGAGAAATTATCGATGGACTGGAGGGGGAATTCCCGGATGCGCTTCTGCTGAAGGACCAGGGAAGATTTATCATTGGCTATTACCAGCAGCAGGAAGATTTTTATCAAAAGAAGAAGGAGAAAGAAAATGGCGTTGAAGAACCGGTATGATTTTGTCATGCTTTTTGATGTGGAAAATGGAAATCCCAATGGAGATCCGGACGCAGGCAATGCACCCAGAATAGATGTGGAGTCCGGCCATGGATTTATTACTGATGTGTGCCTGAAAAGAAAAATCAGAAATTACATAGAACTGGTGAAAGAAGGGGAGCCGGGATATCATATACTGGTGAAACCGGATCGTCCGTTAAATGTTAAATTTGCCCAGGCTTATCAGGAGGAAGGACTGAAACTGAAAAATAAAGGGAAAAACAGTACGGATGTGGAGAAGGCACGGCAGTATATGTGCAGGAATTATTATGATGTAAGGGTTTTCGGCGCGCTGATGGCTACAGGTGAGAATCCCTGCGGCAGAGTACGGGGACCGGTACAGATAAATTTTGCCAGGAGCTTGTCACCCATTAATATTCAGGAAGTGACCATTACCCGCTATGCCCGTACTACGGAGGAGAGGTCGGAGACAGGGGATATAGAGATCGGACGAAAGAGCGTAATTCCTTACGGACTGTACCGGGCGGAAGGCTATGTGTCAGCGGCGCTTGCCAATAAGTCAACGGATATGTCACAGGAAGATCTGGAGCTGTTGTGGACGGCGATCATCAATATGTTTGAATATGACCACAGCGCGGCCCGTGGGAAAATGTGCATGCGGGGCTTGTATGTATTTCAGCACGACAGCGTGCTGGGAAATTATCCCTCCCATCTGCTTTTTGAAAAAATATCCGTAAGAGAGAAAAAGACGGGCGTTCCCCGAGCCTTTCAGGATTATGAAATAATGGTGGAGGAAAACATGCCGCCAGGGGTAAAACTGCTGAAAAAAATATAAATATGTCAGACGTGCGGGACTGCACGGGAGTAGAAATGGCTTTATCATAGCATATATTACACCTTTTTAGTGTGAAGTTGTGCCCGAAGGGCACATGAGTAGAAATGACGGTTATGGAAATGATAATCCTGCCGCTAAAGCGGCAGGGCAATTATGAAAAATGTTGCCAAGGAGGAACCTTTCCTCTATAATAAAATGGTATTAGGTAAAAAAATCCCAGAAAGGAATTTTACAGTCAGGAGGAAAATACGTGGAAAGAGAAATGATCATTGTCCTGGACTTCGGCGGACAGTATAATCAGTTGATTGCCCGAAGAGTCCGGGAATGTAACGTATATGCGGAAGTACATCCTTACACACTTGATATTGAAAAAATAAAGGAAATGAATCCCAAAGGAATCATTTTCACAGGGGGCCCCAACAGTGTTTACGGAGAAGATTCTCCGCGTTACAGCACGGAAATCTTTGAACTGGGGATTCCCATTCTCGGCATCTGCTACGGTTCCCAGCTGATGGCCTATCTGCTGGGCGGAAAAGTAGAAACCGCACCGGTAAGCGAATACGGCAAAACAGAGGTAGATGTGGACAAAAGTTCTGTACTTTTTAAAGACGTATCACCAAAAACAATCTGCTGGATGAGCCACACGGACTATATTTCCCAGGCGCCGGAAGGATTCCGTATTACTGCTTCCACACCGGTATGCCCGGTGGCAGCCATGGAAAATGCTGAGCGCAGACTGTATGCGACTCAGTTCCATCCGGAAGTTATGCATACCCGGGAGGGAAAACAGATGCTGGCCAGCTTTGTCTATGGCGTATGCGGCTGCAGCGGAAGCTGGAAAATGGACTCCTTTGTAGAAGAATCTATAAAGGCTATCCGCGAAAAAGTTGGAAATGGAAAAGCACTCTGCGCCCTGTCCGGCGGTGTGGATTCCTCTGTGGCAGCCGTTATGATGGCAAAAGCCATCGGAAAACAGCTGACCTGCGTTTTTGTGGATCACGGCCTTCTGCGGAAAAATGAAGGTGACGAAGTGGAAGCTGTATTTGGACCGGACGGCCCCTATGATCTGAACTTTATCCGGGTAAACGCTCAGGACCGTTTTTACAAAAAACTGGCTGGTGTAACGGAACCGGAGAAGAAAAGAAAAATTATCGGGGAAGAATTCATCCGGGTTTTTGAAGAAGAAGCCAAAAAGATCGGTGCTGTGGATTTCCTGGTGCAGGGAACCATTTACCCTGATGTCATTGAGTCAGGCCTTGGAAAATCCGCTGTGATTAAAAGCCATCACAATGTGGGAGGCCTTCCGGATTATGTGGATTTTAAGGAAATTATCGAACCGCTGCGTCTGCTTTTCAAGGATGAGGTGCGTAAAGCAGGACTGGAACTGGGGATTCCGGAATACCTGGTATTTCGTCAGCCATTCCCGGGACCGGGACTTGGAATCCGTATTGTGGGTGAAGTAACGGCAGAAAAGGTGAAAATCGTACAGGATGCCGATGCCATCTACCGGGAAGAAGTAGCCAGAGCCGGAGTGGATAAGGAACTTGGCCAGTATTTTGCCGGACTTACCAATATGCGTTCCGTGGGAGTTATGGGAGATGAACGAACTTATGACTATGCAGTCGCCCTGCGTGCCGTTACTACCAGCGATTTTATGACAGCGGAAGCGGCAGAAATCCCGTATGAGGTATTGTTTAAAGTAACAAATAGAATTGTTAATGAAGTGAAAGGCGTGAATCGAGTCATGTATGATCTGACCAGTAAACCGCCGGGAACGATTGAGTTTGAGTAACAGACATGTTCCTTCACAATTATCATTAGCGTACTTTTCGTAAAGTCCGTTATCTTCAGCAAGGAACCTGAACACAGAAATATAGAGAAGAAATAAACGAGCAGACCTTGAAGAGAGTTATCCCTTTGAGGTCTGTTTTTTCAGTCTTCTGCTATCGCTGTTTTGTGCCAGAAGCCTTGAAAAATCGACATTTTTGAGACTTCACAAACACTGTGACTAGACACCGCTGACAGGATCTGCCTGCGGAAACCGGAGACGGAATTCTTGTAGGAATGCCTGGTGGAATAGGTGCAGAGGAAAGAGAGGGAGAGGATAACGGAGTTTGCGAAAAACACGCTAACGGGGTTTACGAAGGAACATAGAGCTTTTTTCAAAGGGTGCTTTTGGGAAAAGGAGAAAAGCCTGTTTTTCTTAGTAAATACAAGGGTTAACGGGATTCTGGGGAAATCCCCAAAAATGAATCTGGGAAGGAAAAACTGTGTTTTTGGGAAAATCTTCTGTTTTTGGGAACGTTTTTGGGAAGTCTTGGAAGTATGAAAGGGCGGATGGAACTGTGAGAAAAAGAAACTACAAGGGAAGATGCGAAAAACGTACTCTGGGAAAATGCAGGGAAGTATGCAGGCTGTATGATGAAATTCAGTCAAGGTACGCGGATAGGCTACAGGAATATGAGGAGATAAAGGAAATTCGGTGTCATGTGCCGTTAGACGGATTATCTGCCGGGGAATACACTTCTGATTTCGTCTGTGTAAAATCAAACGGAGATCTTATGGTGCGGGAATGTGTGAACCGGAAATACCTGACGAAGCCGATGACGGTGAGACTGTTGGATATAAGCCGGGAATACTGGATTAAGCGTGGTGTTGCAGATTGGGGGCTGGTGATCGATGCAGAAAAATGAATTATGGAAATCCGAAAACAGAATGGTACGTGTTTTGGAGCAGAAAGGAGAAAGGGTATTTGTGATCGATTGCGTAAAGCGGTCTATGCCTAAGTGGGTTTGCCTAGCTTTTCTGGATTCTTATACGTTATGCAGCGAAGAGGAATTATTGAAAGAGACAGGTATCACTATACCAGATATTGATTCCCTGGATATGGAAAGCAGGCGGTTTATACGGGAACATTATACGTTGATAGCGCCTGTCCTTCCTTATGTGTCTAAGGAAAAGCAACGGAATTATGTGATCAATCGGCTTGCGGCAGAAAAAGGCGTGAGCAAGCAAACCATCCGGAAGTATTTATGCCTATATTTAGTGTATCAGAATGAGGCTGCCTTTTGCCCAAAACAAAAAAAGAAACGGGAACTCAACGAGGCTGAGAAAAATATGCGCTGGGGGCTGAACAAGTTTTATTATACCCAGCATAGGAACAGCCTGACGACCGCCTACATGCTGATGATACGGGAGAAATACTGTGATGAAAAGGGGAGGCTTTTGTCTAACCGGCCGTCCATTCACCAGTTCCGCTATTTCGAAAAGAAACACCGGAACCTGCAGACCTACTATATTACAAGGAATGGTATCAAGGATTACCAGAGGAACCACAGACCACTTCTGGGAGATGGGGTACAGGAATTTGCTTCCCACGTAGGTGTCGGGATGCTGGATGCTACCATATGCGATATCTATCTTGTGAATGAATCAGGCGGCGTGGTGGGAAGGCCGATTTTAACAGCTTGTATGGATGCCTACAGCGGTCTATGCTGCGGTTATGCTTTGTCCTGGGAAGGGGGAACTTATAGTCTGCGGGGGCTTTTGCTGAACGTGATTGCAGATAAGCAGGAGCATTGCAGACAGTTTGGCATTGCCATACAGGAGGAAGATTGGCCTTGTGATAAACTTCCGGGGACTTTGGTAACGGATATGGGTAGCGAATATGTGTCAGAAACGTTTTCTCAGATAACCGAATTGGGTGTGACGCTGATCCATCTTCCAGCTTATCGGCCGGAGCTGAAAGGCCCAGTGGAGAAGTTCTTTGATTTAATACAAGGATACTATAAACCGTATTTAAAGGGGAAGGGTGTGGTGGAACCGGATTTTAAACAAAGAGGCAAGCATGATTATCGGAGAGATGCCTGTCTGACTATGCATCAGTTTGAAACAATACTTCTACACTGTATCCGTTACTATAACTCTAAACGGGTAGTGGAGGGTTATACCTACACACCAGAAATGATACAGGAGAAAGTCGGGCCGTTCTCTTCTTCCATCTGGAAGTATGGCGTGAGCCAGCCTGGGACAGACCTGCTTTCAATCAGCCGTGAAGAACTGATTTTAACACTTCTTCCCAGGGTACAGGGGAAATTCACCAGGCAGGGGCTGAAAGTGAACGGTATGCGGTACAAGAATGGGAATTACATGGAAAAATATCTGTCAGGTGGTGTGGTAGAAACGGCCTATAACCCAGATAATGTTTCTGTAGTGTGGGTTGTGGATGATGGATCTTATATACCCTTTGATCTCATAGAAAGCCGATATAAGGGAAAAACACTGTTGGAGGCAGAAACCTTAAAATCGGGCCATAAGGCGGTTATAAAGGCAAATAGGAGCATCCAGGAGCAGGCGAAAGTCAATCTTTCTAGGGACATTGAAACGATCTGTCTGACGGCATATGCCAGACAAGAAGGAAACATAAAAGGAATAAGGGAAAACCGCCAGAGGGAACAGAAGAAAGTACATAAAGATTATCTGGGAGGTGTTTTCCATGAATGAAATCGTTATGAAGATACCGGAGATGAAAACAGGGCAGGAGTTGGTAGATGCGCTGTCTGTTTATCCCAAGTATGAGGAAGCAATCCGGTATGAGAGCCGGACGGTACGGCTGGTGCGACTGTCCGACTTGTATCAGCTTTACATCCCATCGCAGATGAGTACGGAAATCTATTTCAAGCTTTATTTATCCTTGCTGCGGTCGGTACAGAAAAAAGAGACGCAAGCGGCGGTTCAGCAGCAAAATCAAAACGGCAGGGCCATCCGGAACCAGGAATCCCGGGGGATTCTCGGCGGCACGGATTCGTTTACCATCATCGGAACATCTGGAATCGGGAAAAGTTCTGCGATCCATCGGGCAATCGATTTAATGACGGAAAACCAGGTTATCGAGCGTACCGAAACGTATGGGAAGATTCTTCCCTGTGTGACGGTGCAATGTCCCTTTGATTCTTCCGTGAAAGGACTCTTGCTGGAAATTTTAAGAAAGGTAGATGAGGCTTTGGAAAGTCACTACTATCCGGCGGCATTGCGGGCAAGGGCGACCACGGATATGCTGATTGGCTCGGTATCCCAGGTGGCCTTGAATCATATCGGGCTACTGATTGTCGATGAGATACAGAATGTGGTGAATTCCAAGAACGGGAAAAGCTTGGTTGGTTCTTTGACGCAGCTGATTAATAACAGCGGGATTGCGGTTGGTATGGTGGGTACACCGGAGTGCATTCCCTTCTTTGAGCAGGCTATGCAGCTGGCAAGAAGGTCTGTAGGGCTGCAATATCTGGCGATGCCCTATGATGCATATTTTGAATTGTTCTGCAAAGAGGTGTTCCGTTACCAGTATGTACGGGAGAAAACAGAGCTTACACCAGCTATTACCGAATGGCTTTATGAACATTCGGCCGGGATTGTGTCAGTGGTGGTAGCCCTGATACATGACGCGCAGGAGCTTGCGATAGGGAGCGGGAAAGAGAAGCTGGATCTGTCTGTGCTTCATGAGGCATACCAGAAAAGACTTACGTTTCTTCACGGATATCTCCAGCCCTCTGTAGCGCAGAAAAGCCAGACTTCCAGGAGAAAGAAAAGAGTTCCTGTTGGGGCAGTGATACAGGGAGAGGGGAGAGAAACTTGTATTGAAAAACCAAAGGTAGGAGAGCTAAGAGAATCGCCATCCATTTTGGAGCTGGCTAAGTGTGCCAGAACGGAAAAACTGGATATGGCAGAACTGTTGAAAGAGCATTATCTTGTGGAGGAGGTGACGGTATGATAGCGCAGTTCCCTTGTTTCTATCCGGATGAACTTGTGTACAGTCTGCTTGCAAGATACTACATCCGCTCAGGTTATATACGATATCTGCCACAATCTCCTGATATTTAAACGGAAGATACCGCTCCATATCTTTCAGGAATGGGATCAACGTCCTTGTATCCGTAGGCCGTGGACTGATATCCAGCCACGTAATGTATTCC